>NZ_JBTLMO010000016.1:0-183678 GCF_054462255.1 Streptomyces sp. SD15
TACGTCGCCGACAAGCTCGGCGAGACGGGCGGAGTCCTCATCGTCGACGACACCGGGTTCATCAAGAAGGGCACCACCTCAGCCGGGGTTCAGCGCCAGTACTCCGGAACCGCCGGCCGGACCGAGAACTGCCAGATCGGCGTCTTCGCCGCCTATACCTCCGCCCGCGGCCGGGCCCTGGTCGACCGTGAGCTCTACCTCCCGAAGTCCTGGACCGAGGACCGAGAACGCTGCCGCACCGCAAATGTCCCCGACGAGCGGGAGTTCGCCACCAAGGGCGAACTGGCCCGGCACATGGTGCTGCGGGCTCTCGCCTCGCCGCTGCCCGTTACCTGGGTCACCGCGGATTCCGCCTACGGTCAGGACAACCGGTTCCGCCGACTGCTGGAACAGTCGGGTGTCGGCTACGTGCTGGCCGTTCCCAAGTCCCAGTTCAGCGGGGGCTGTTCACGGATCGAGGGCCTGTTCGCGCAGGCCCCGGACGAAGCGTGGGAGAAGATCTCATGCGGCGATGGCGCGAAGGGGCCCCTCGTCTACCACTGGGCAGCGGTGCGGCTGCCGGCCGTCGCCGAGTTCGACTATCAAGGCGAGGTCCCTCACCGGATGCGGTGGGCGCTGGCCCGTCGCAGCATCAGCAAGTCCGACGAGATCGCCTACTACCTCGCCTACGCACCTCTTCAGGTCACCGTCCAGGAGCTGGTGCGGGTCGCCGGGGCGCGCTGGGCGATCGAGGAGTGCTTCCAGGCCGCGAAGAACGAGTGCGGCCTGGACCAGTACGAAGTCCGCCGCTACACGGGCTGGTATCGGCACATCACTCTGGCCATGCTCGCGCACGCTTTCCTGGCCGCCACGGCACACCAGCCCTGGGAAAGGGGGGCGGAACCGGTGAGACACCCGGGGCCATCGGGCTCACAGTGGCGGAAGTTCGGCGACTCCTGGCAGCTTGTCGTGCCCGGCCCCCGCACCTGAGCGGACACCGAGGACTACACCACGCGCTGAGCTGGTCGAACTGGCGTCGCCGACGCCAAGCAGTCGCCAGCCGCTGTCACTACCTGCGGCGTTGTCGCACGATCGAGGGGCGGTCTCCGTGAGACCGCCCCCGCACCATCGAAGTCCCGCTACACTCCCGCCACCCGGCGAAGGACCAGGTCAGACAGCGAAATCCTGCTGGAGTAGCCGTCAGGCGCTTTGCCAGCCGGAAGTACGCCCGCCCCGCCAGACAACTTCGATCTGAGTGAGTACAGTGCCGGTCGGCGCTTTGAACTCATAACAGTTGCCGCCGGCCCCATCATCGTCGGCAACGTCGTAGATCTTGCCGCCGGTGACCTTGAAGCGGCCGTAGACCCCCACACCGTCCGCTTTCTCGTCGCATACCACCCCCGTCTTGTGGTCGTACGACGACCAGATCGACCCGAGCAGCGTTCCGTCCGCGGCCTTGACGAAGCCGGAGCCGTAGTGGGCCGCCGCGGGCGTCGTAACGGCGAGCACGCAGGCTGCCGAGGCAGCGGCGACGGTAAGGAATGAGGTGGTTCTTCTCAACGTGGTCTCCCTCGTGAAGTCTCGTCTTCAGGGCTTCTTCCAGCCGGAACCGCGCGGTGGATCGCTCCGCAAGACTGCTTCGAACTCGATGATGTACTTACCGCTCGGCGCGGTGAACCCGGGGCAGATGCCCCCCTCGCCATCGGAATCGGCAACGTCGTAGATGGCGCCGCCGGTGACCTTGAAGCGCCCGTAGACGCCCATACCGTCGTCATCTTTGTCGCAGACATGCCCATGCTGGTGGCCGTCGTAGACCGTGACCTGCGCGGCCGTCACAAAACCGCCCCACGTGTAGACATAGGCACTGGCTTGATGGGCCGCTGCGGGCGTCGCGAAAGTCAGCATGCCGGCGATCGTGGCACTGGCGACGCCCAAGACTGGGATGGCTTTTCTCAAGGTGATCCCCCCCCGTGAATGTTCGAGTCGTCTGTGATTCAAGTCACGTGCGTCGGAATGCTGGCATGTACCGCACAAGGCGTCAATAGACGTGGTGCCCTTCTTGATGAACCCGGTGTCGTCGACGATGAGGACTCCGCCCGTCTCGCCGAGCTTGTCGGCGACGTATGCCTGCAGGTCGTCGCGGATGTCATCGGGCTCCCACTTCGATCCGGCGAGGAGGTGCTGCAGGCCGTCGGGCGTGGGGTGGCCGGCCTGTTCAGCCAGTTGTCAGGTGTTCTTGCGGGCCACCGGGGCGAGCAGCCCGCGTACGTAGTCACGCATGCGGCGGCGGAGCTCGACCCGGCCGAAGCGGTGCCCGATGGTCAGGAAGAGATCGTCCAGTTCAAGGTCCCACTGCGCGGCGGCATGCTCGGTGATCACACTCGGAGGCTGCCCCGCCGCTGTCACTACCTGCGGCGTTGTCGCACGATCGAGGGGCGGTCTCCGTGAGACCGCCCCCGCACCATCGAAGTCCCGCTACACTCCCGCCACCCGGCGAAAGACCAGGTCAGACAGCGAAATCCTGCTGGAGTACTAGCCCTGGGGCCCGGCTACCCATCGAGCCCGGGGGCCAGCCGCCCATCTACCCAGGCGCTACTCACCCAGCCCTGGCGGCAACCTTTCAGCTCCGGCCGGGGTATCCAGCCCGTCCGGCGTTTGAGGACGAGCCCTTCGGGCGATAGCGGGGGTCCAGGGGGCGCAGCGCCCCTGGCGGGGTCTGGGGGCGGAGCCCCCAGGAACGGATGGGACGGGTAGGGGCGGCGGGGGCGAGGAAAACCGCCCCCCGCAACAACGGACCGCGCCCGCTCAACCGCGCCCCCGGAGGGCCTACGCCCGAGCCCGAGGCCGCCGCCCCAACAACTCCGCCAGCCCCCGCCGGGTAGCAGCCAACACCACCCGATCCCCCGCACGAAGCACATACGTGGAAGGAAGATCCCAAACCAGCCCAGAGCGCCCCCGCCCACCCCCGGCACCCCCCGCCGCGGACGCCGCAGACGCCACCCCGCCACCCCGCCGCTCACCCGGATCCGCCGTGTCCAGCGCAAGCACCCGCCACGCCCCCGCACGAAACGCCTCACCCACAGTCCGCCCCTCCAACTGCGCATGCCCGCCCACATCGATGGCGGCGAACAACAGCACCCGCCGCTCGACCGGAATCGCCCCGAGGATCTGCCGCCCCATCATGGCCCCGGCAAAGGCGGGCGCAGCCAGATGCGACACGCTGCGACTCCGCGTGAGCGCCTGCGGATGCGCGGCCCGCAGGGTCCGGTACACGGCGGTCGCGAAGTCGTCGTCGTACAGCCGAAGCACAACCCGTAGATCGGGCCGCACGGTACGGGCGTACAACGCGGCCTCCAGATTCGTCGTATCCGCACTGGTCAACGCCAGCAGCGCATGCGCCCGATGAATCTTCGCGGCCTCCAGCACCCCTTCCTGCGTCACATCCCCCAACACCACCGGCACCCGCAACCGCCGAGCCAGCGCCAGCCCCCGCGCCTCCGGGTCGGCCTCGACGCACACCACGGGAATGTGCAGCTCACGCAGGCGCGCCAGCACCCGCGTACCGATCTTGCCGACCCCGAGCAGCACGACATGCCCGGACAGTCCCCGTGGCGGCTTGCGCAACGCGGACCCGCTCCGGAACGTACCCAGTGCCTCCAGCACGGCGGCGAGCAGCACGGGCAGCAACAACAATCCGACAAGCCCGGAGAAGAGCTGAAGAACCTGCTGCCCGACCGGCTTCCCGATGGCGGGATCGTTGATCGCGAAGAGGTCGAGCAGCGTCAGATATGTGGCGTGCAGCGGATGCTCTCCGTTGACCACCACGGACGCGACCGCCAGCCCGACCACACACCCCACCAGCCCGGCGAACGACCAACGCAGCCGCCGGGACAGCAGCGAGGCGAAGGGCATGACACTGCGCCGGGCGGACAGCGCGGGGCCGGTGTACGACACCGTCTCCAGGACGACGGTCCCGCGCCCGGTGGCCGCCGCCACCGCCCGTTCGTCGGGCAGCAGCCGAGGTCCCTGAGGTCCGCTGCTCTCGGAACCGTCGGCCCCGGCGGGGTCGTTGGTCGTGGCGGACAGCAGCGCCAACGTGCACAGCCCGGGGTCGGCGACCTGCCCCGGCCCCGGCGGCGGCCGCTCCACCGCCCTGAGCATCAACCCGTCCGTCTGGACGACCTTGCTGGTGCCGGTGACGGCGGTGGCGGCCAGTGCGGGCGCGGCGGTGTCGGCGTCGGACAGAACGGTGGTGGACGCATCGCCTGCGCCGGCCCCCTGCCTTCCCCCAGCCGTCCCCTCGCCATCCCCACCGCTGTCGACATCCACCGTGGCCAACGCCGAGGCTTGATCGAGGAGTTCCTCGATGTGCTGACCGAGGCGCCGGTTGTAGAGCCGGATGACGAGCCGCAGTCGCGGATTGAGGCGGCGTGCGGTGAGCGCGGCCCGGATGTTGGTCTCGTCGTCGTCATAAACGAGCGCGAGGGCGGCGGCCCGTTCGACGCCTGCCTCGGCGAGCACGACCTCGCTGAGTTCGGCGGCCTCCAACACCCGCTCGGAGCCGGGTGGTTCGGCTGTCCGGCCGGGCGTCCCCTCACCGTTCCCGGCGGCCCGGTTCACCGCCGCGGACACCCGGTCGAACAGATTCGAGCCCCGGGCGCGTCCCACGACCGGCGGCCGCACGCTTCGCTGGGCAGGCGGCACAACAAGGGTCACCTGCTCGCCGTACACCCCGCGCAGTTCGGCGGCCAGCCGGTGTGCCAGGGCGTCGTCCCCGGCCACCACCATGTGCGCGGAGTCGTCGGTCGACGAGCTCTGATACGGAAGGGTCCCCACAAGGGAGAAGAGTGCCGCACAGGGACGCGTGGTTCCACCTGCCCGGACCGGTCGCGACCACTTCCGCGGAGGGACGGCGACATTGGCCTGATAACAGGTCGGTTGTCAGGTGATGGATCCAGGTTTCACCCATCTGGGTGAAGGGCTGTCAAAGCCCGTAGGGCCAACACCGCGCGGCTTAACGTCCATTCTGTCGCCCCCCACCCCAAACAGAGGAGGCAGACTGTGGCGCCCAGTCACGCAACAGTTCAGGTACGGGTGAATGAAGGTGTGTTGTGGGTGGAAGGCGAAGCCTATCCCCTGCGCAACATCTCCCATGTGGGACAGCGCACGCTGGAGGTCGACAAAGGCGCAGCCTGGCGGAAGTTCATCCTGCGCACGCTCATCTGCCTGGTATTCGGCGGAAGTTTGGCAGCCGCCGCCGGAACCATCGGGGTGATCCTCTTGCTCGGTGTGGAGGCGCTGCTGGTCTGGCGGCTCATGACGGCCATCAGCAAACCACCGTTGTACGGTTTGGTCCTCAATACCTCCGGCACCCAGCGTGATGCCGTGTGGTCCACGGACAGCGCCGAAATCCAGCACCTCGTCTACGAGATCACCAAGGCGATCGGCCACCCGGACATCGCGCAGGTGACCTATAACGTGCAGCACGCCGTGCAAGGGGACCTCATCCAGCAGTACGGCGCGGGGAGCATCGGCAAGGCTCAGCACAGCGGCTCCGGCAACATCGCGGCCTCATGAGCGGCGACCACATCCAGCAGTACGGGGCTGGGAGCATCGGCAAGGCTGAGCATGTCGGCTCCGGAGACATCGTGGCCGGAGGGAAACGTGTCGATGCCTCGGGGCCAGGGGAACCGGCGCTCGACAACCTTCTCAGGGAAGTTCAGGCGCTGAGGCAGCACCTTGATGAGAGCGATCGGGCGGAGGTGGATGCAGCTGTCGAAGAGATCGCCTCGAATCCCTCCGGCGAACGATTCAACAAGCTGCTCCAGAAGATCGCCGGAATCGCGACAATCATCGGGGAAGCGGGAACGCCGGTCATCACCGCTGTCAAGGCGCTGCTGGGTTCTCCGTAAAAGGATGCGCGCAGGAACCAGGACCCAGGAAAAGGCCTAGGAAAAGCCCTAGGGAAGGGAAAGGCCCTAGGGGAAGCCCTACAGGACGGAAAGGCCCAGGAAAATTTCCTGAGAGGTGGCAGTCAGGAGAACGGCCCCCGGCTCCGGGTGGCCGGGCGGCCTCTTCCCACCGTGCCTCGCCTCAAGATCGTCGTACGGGGGTCCGGGTGTTCTTGAAGGCCCAGGGCATCTTCGGTTCCATGGCGAAGCGGAAGAGCCGCTGGACGGGCGGGGTGCACAGCACGGTCACGACGGCCGCGGCGACGAGGGTGACGACGATCTCGCCGACGGGCTGATGGATCCAGTCGTGCTCGTACCAGCCCCAGACACTCTTGCTCTGGACGACGAAGCCGTGCAGCAGATAGCCGTACAGCGTGCCCGCCCCCAGCACGGTGAACCACATCCGGCGCCCCGGCACCCAGGCGAGGAAGCAGGCGACCAGGACCAGCGAGCAGCCGAACAGGACCAGGGTCATCAGGGGCCCGTACCAGCCGGGGGCGCCGAGTTCCTCGGCGGCGGCGCGGTGCATGAACCAGGCGGAGTTCATCCGCGGGACCGCCCAGTACGCCACGACGAGCGCGCAGGCGAACACCGGCACGGCCAGGATGCGCGCCGCGCGGCGGCGCACCAGCCGGAAGTGCTCCGGCCGCAGGCACAGGCCGAGCACGAAGTAAGGCAGGAACTGCAGGACACGCTGCAGATCGAGGTCGTCGCCGATCTGCGGCGAGAGGGTCGCCAGCATCGCGATGGCGAGCGCGACCGGCAGCGGCCATCGCACGGTGTTCCAGATGGGCGTGGTCAGCCGCCAGATGAACAGGGCCGCCAGGAACCATGTCAGGTACAGGGGCTCCAGCAGGCTGAAGGGGCGGTCCGGAACGTGGTCGGTCCACCTCGTGAAGACGGTGTACGCCGTCTCGAACACGACGTACGGGACGGCGACGCCGGTGATCAGACGCTTGATCCGCTCCGGGCTCGCGTCGAAGTTGCGGGAGAAATAGCCGGAGATGACGATGAACGCCGGCATGTGGAACGCGTAGACGACCACGTAGAGCGCGGTGACGGTTCGGCTGCTGTGGCGCAGCGGCTCCCATGCGTGCCCGATCGCCACCAGCACGATCGCGAGGTACTTGGCGTTGTCGAAGAAGGCGTCACGCGACTGTGTCCGCCCGGGCGCGGTCCGCGCCGCGGGTGCCGTCGCTGTGGTCATGCTCACCACGCACCATCCCGTGCATCGCCAAGTGAACCTGCATCGACGAATATGCGTCTTAGCAATGATGTGGGTGTGAAGTGACTGTGTGACATCTGGGCCACCCCACCATTCCCGCGAGGGCGCTGTAAACCCATCCCTGTGTTGATGTTGTGTGGGTCACAGGCGGCGAGCGCGATCTGCGGGGTGCGGGCGTTCGGTAGGCGCCTCACGGCACGGGCAAGGCCCAGCGGGTGCGGCCGGACACCGGGCGCCGTACCCGCTGGGACAGGTCCTAGGCCGAGAGCAGCATCGCGACCGCCACCGCGGCAAGCAGCCCGATGTACGCCCACGCGTAGGGGCGGTCGGGGATCCGCAGCGGGCGCCGCCGCAGCACCGCGATGACCGGCAGAGCTCCGAGGAGCAGCGCCGAGGCGGCACGGAGGTCGATGAGGCCCACCAGGTGCACCTGTGCGTCCGCGGCGGCGGGGACCGCTGCCACGCCCAGGGACACCGCGGTGGCCGGGAGCGCGATGGCGAGGGTGAGGGGGTTGGCCAGCGCGGTCGCCACATGCATCGTGTGCCCCGCCCGCCGCATCGCGGGGACGGTCATGACACTGCCGCCCACGCCGAGGAAGGCAGCGACCGCACCGATCGGTGCGCCGAGGACGGTCGGCAGCGGACGCGGAGTATCGGAAGTCGCCCCGGCCCGGGTGTGCGGGCGCAGGAAGCCGGGGCGCAGCAGTAGGTCGGCGATGGTGAGAGCGACATACACGACGAATGCCCAGCGGGCCGGATCGGCCGGGGCCAGGCGCGTGGCGAGCGCACCGGCCGAGGCACCGGCCGCCAGCAGGAGGAGCAGCCTGCCGCTGCCGCGGAGCGCGAGGAGCACCCGCCGCGGTGTGACAGCCGTCGCGAACCCCGCGTTCACCACCATCACCAGGGCCGAGGTGGCCGTCGCCACCCGCATCGCGTCCGCGCCGAGTGCTGCGTCGGCCCACACCACGACCGGTACCGCGACGAACCCGCCACCGAAACCGAACAACACGGTCGTCACCCCGGTGAGGAGCCCGACCCCGATCAACATCACGACGTCCATGGGCCCCACCCCACCAGCCCCGGCGGCCTTCCGGCATGCGATGGTCGGCACAGTTCCTTCGCGTCTCGGCCACTAGGGTGGACGGGTGAAGAACGTCCCGCTGGCCGACGTCGACCATGTCGACCGGGCCGTCCTGCCCATCGGCACCGACTACCCGCCCGGCCTCGTACTGGACTGGCACGAACACCGGCGCGCGCAGTTCCTCCACGGCGCCACCGGCGTCATGGTCGTCGACACCGCCGAGGGCACCTGGACCGTTCCGCCCGAACGTGCCGTACTGATCCCGCCCGCTACCCGGCACCGGGTCCGCATGCTGGGGGTGAGTACCCGCAGCCTGTACATCGAGCCGCACGCCGTCCCCTGGTGGCCCGCCACCTGCACGGTCGTGGACGTTCCCCCGCTGCTGCGCGAACTGCTGCTGGCGGCTGTCGAGTTCGACGCCGACTACAGTCTGTCCGGGCGCGAGGGAAGCATCGCCGCGCTCCTCCTGCACGAGATCGCCGAGCGCGCCCCGCTCCCGTTCCACGTGGGGATTCCCGCCTCCGCCGACCTGGCGAGGCTCTGCCGCGCGTACCTGGCCGCTCCGGACACCGGCGTCACCAACGCGGCATGGGCCGCAAGCACGGCCATGAGCGAGAGGGCCTTCACCCGGCGTTTCCGCTCCGAGACCGGTGACAGTCCCGCCGTCTGGCGGGCCCGCGCCCGCCTGCTCGCGGCCGTCCCGCTGCTGCGCACCGCGTCGGTCAGCGAGGTCGGCGGCCGTATCGGCTACGCCTCTCCCGCAGCGTTCACCGCCGCCTTCACCCGCGCCTTCGGCACGCCCCCGTCCCACTTCACCGCGAGCCACCAGCGCGGCGGCCGCCTCTGACCGCTCCACGCGGGGGGAGCGGTCAGAGGACTACGCACGCAGAAGGGCCTGTTCGACCGCGGCACGACTGGCGATGGACCGCCCGAGATGGCCAAGGGCGACCGGCCCGTCAGGGCCACGTGCGCTCGACGCGGTCGTGCCGCACGGCGTAGGCCGCCGGACCGCCCTTCTCGACGGCCCGGCGGATCGCGTCACGGCGCGCGACGAGGCGTTCGACCATCTCCATGCTGCGCAGCTGCTGGTTGTCGAGGTAGAACAACACCGCCTCGCGCACGGTGAACAGTCCACCCGCAGGCTCTCAGCCCCTCGGCGACACGGCGGCCGAGATTCCGGTCGAGGAAGAACTCAGGCGGCAAGATGCACCACTGCTTGGCAGAGGGCATCCACCTGCTCAGGTGTCATGTCGTAGTCGTACGCGATGTCCTCGACGGACTCCCCGGCCTCCCACAGGTCGGTGATGGCCTTGACCGAGACCCGGTTGGCGGCCACCACGGGGAGACCGTGACCGAACCTCGGATCGATCACGACGGGGACAGAGTCCGGGTACTGCCTCAACCGCAGGCTGGAGGGGAAGTCGTCGCCAGGCTCCCAGGTGAGGTAGCGGAGATAGTCGGAGACCACCTCCTTGATGGGGACCTGGCCGTCGCGGGCCCTGCGGAGATCCCCCCAACCGTGCTCGATGAAGATGTCCACGCCGTCCGTCGCGATCCGCTGGGACACGAGCCCGTAGGGGGTGTCGAAGGCGTCCCGTACGGCGGCGGCCGCCTCCCTGATCTCGCTCATGCGGAGCCCCAGGGAGCGCAGGGAACGAAGGACGTGCGCCTCGGCGACCGCGATGAAAGGCACCGAAGGCTGTCCCTTCCGTACCGGCTCCACCTGGTGGACCAGAGGCGCTCCGGCGGCCCTGCCCTTCAGCCACGAGGTGAGGGTCGACTGCGGAATCTCAAGGTAGGAGGCGGTCTCCGTGGGCGTCAGGAGTCCGTCCTTGAACCTGTCGACCATGCCCCACCTCCTCTTGATACCGGGTTTCGCATCGTCGCATATCCAGCCTCCCACCCGAGGTCCCACCGCACACCCACCCACCAGCTCAGCCGGCCGCACGGAGACAGTCCCTCGATCGGCAGTCGCGGCAGTGTCCGGGGGCGGAGGCGCGGAAGGCCCGCTCGCAGCCGTCGCAGGTCTGGAAGGGCAGGACAGCCGCCGGACGTTCCACGGGGTGCGCCGACGGGGGTGGAGCGGGCAGGGGCGTCTCTCGTAGGCGGAAGGCGAGGATGGCTGCGGGACGAGTAAGGAAGTGGTCAGGGAGCCCTGTGGTGAGCGACGCGGTGATTTGGGACGCTCCCACACCCGCCGCGAGCCACTGGGCGACGGTCGGTGCCAGGCGGGCGGCCTCCTGCTCGGAGAGGATCAGCCGCGGATCTACCCGACGCAGGGCGGCGAGTACGGCGACGGCCTGAGGGTTGGCTTCGGCGAGGGGGACCGGGGCCTTCGCCTCGTCCCGTGCGGGTGCGGGCCCGGTTTCCTCCACGGTCGCGGGTGTGGGCGTGGCCCCCGCAGCGGCGCGCTGCTTTCGGGGCCGACGCGGCTTCGGCGGCTCGGGAGGCCCGTCCGGATCGGGATCACCGCCGGGGATGTCGTAGAAGTACGTCCGGGTACGGATCTGCCCGGTGGACAGTCGCTCGCGGCGGCGTTCCAGGTATCCGGCTTCTTCGAGTTCTCTGAGCGCCCGCGAGATCAGGATCTCGCCCTCGGTGAAGTGCTCGCACAGGGCGGCGATGCTCACGGGGGAGCCGTCGGGGAGGGAGAGGATGTACACCGCGACGCCGATTGTGACCGCGCTGCCGCGCCGCTGCGCGAGGGCGTTGGAGATGACGGTGAAGTCGGCCGTGAGGCGGGTGCGTACGTGGATCACGCCGGAGGTCGGAGCTCCGGCGTCGGCGCGCAGGCGCGCGTTAGACTGCGGGTCAGCCATCGGGAAGTCGTTCTCTTCCTGATCGGTCAGGCCCTCGATCGGGACGGCAATCCCGGCCGGGGGCCGTATCTGTTTGCGGTTGTCGCGGCGAACGTAACCGTCCGTATCCCGCTCCTGCAAGCCGGTCACTCGGACGGGTGACGTGGGCCGGGAGGGTGGGTGGGCGGGGAGTTCTTTCCCCCGGTTCTTTGGGAGGTCAGTGGCCCGCCGAGCCCTCGCGGGCAAGGATCCGGTGGACCCGGGAGGCGGGCCGTGACCGGGACCTGGCCGGCTCAGACGCGGTGCTGACCGGCCTTCAACTCGCCTATGAACGCTGCCCAGGAGCCGACTTCGAAGGACAGCGCGGGACCGTGCGGGACCTTGTTGTCACGGACGGGCACGAGGCCGGGGAACCCGTCCGCCACCTCCACGCAGTTGCCGCCCTCCTGATTGCTGTAGCTGCTCTTGCGCCACACGGCGCCGTTCAGATCGGGACGGGACCTTCGCTCCACGGTGGTTGCCCTCCATCACGGATCGGATCATGTCGAGCGACATGAGCGGGGGCAGGGCTGCCGCCCGTAGCCGATCGTAGGTCAAGGAAAACCTCCTGACTTCGGCTGGATCCTCGATGAGTTGGCCGTAGTGCGCGCCTTCCGTGTAGGCGACTTCCGAGCCGTCAGGCAGCGCGAGAATCGTCAGCGAGCCTCCCATCGCGTCGTGCTCGCCTTGGTCGAACGGCAGTACCTGCACGTCGATATGAGGCTCCGCCGCGGCCTCGATCAGGCGCTCCAACTGCCCACGCATCACTGCATGACCACCGACCGGACGCCTCAGTACCGCCTCGTCGAGGACGACCCACAGCGCAGGTCGATCAGCAGAGCCGAGCCGCTCCTGACGTCCCATGCGCACAGTGAGCCTCTCCTCCAACTGCGCCTCACTGCTGAGGGTGAGGCCGACGCTCAGGACGGCCCGCGCGTACTCCTCGGTCTGGAGCAGACCGGGCACCACATGCGCTGCGTACTCTCCGATGGACACCGCCCGCTCCGAATACGCCATGAACGCCCGCGACCAGTCCGGGAACGCCTCCCGATACACATACGGCCACAGCTCGACCAACAAATTGTCCGCGCCCAGGGCAGCGTCGAGCGCCCGTGCCAGTGCCAGCGTGGGTTTCGCCCCGGAGGCCCGCTCGATCTGCGTGATCCGGGTGCTCACCACGTGTGTCCTGTCGCCGAGTTCGGCCTGGGTCAGCCCGGCCGCCGTACGGAGTCTGCGCACCCGCGAACCGAACAGCGCGGCCATCGACGTACTGGGATCAATTCCGTTGGCCAAGGCGTCACTTCCGTTCCTTACGGACTGAAAAGTAAGGCTGTGTCACCTTCCGAGCGTAGGGCCGCCCGACGACTCTTGAGTACGGAACGTGACGGCTCGCGTACACGGCGGGACGTCCCAGGACGCGACAGGCAAGGACGGACACGCTGTGCTGACAGGAACGACGACCTCGGGCGAAGAACCCCGAAGGAGCACCCAAGCCCCTGTGGTGGAACCCGTCGCGCTCGACGGCGTTGCCACTGAACACCCGGTGCTCACAGCGCAGTTCGCCTCGTCGCCCCGAGGTGCGAGGCTCGCCCGACGCGGCGCCGTGTGGCGCATGGAGGAGTGGGGATACCCGCCGGAGTCGGACGCGTCGTGCGCGGTCGCCCTCGTCGTGGGTGAACTCGCCGCGAACGCCGTCCAGCACGGCCACGTCCCGGGCCGCGACTTCCGTCTCAGGCTCGGCCTCGACGAGGTGGCGGGCCTGGTGCGGATCGAGGTCGCCGACGCCGCCACCGCGAAACGGCCGCCTGTCGCTCCGCCCTCGTCGTACCCCGACGGCGAGTCGGGTCGAGGCCTGCTCCTGGTGGATGTCCTGGCCGTGCGCTGGGGCTCGACGCCTCGTCACCCCGTGGGCAAGACGGTCTGGGCGGAGGTGTCGACCGTTGTTTCAGCAGGTCTGAACACACTGTGAGTTGCGATAACTATGGGTATCGCCAAAATCTTGGATCGAAGAACTGCTCTGAAGGGCGACCATGTGGGCACTGCAGGCGGTACAGCTTTGGAGGCCATCTCATGTGGCTGGTCCGAATGCTGTCATGCGGAAGCCACCACCTCGCCGGCGATGACCTGGGGAGGGTTGGGGAGCAGTGACGCAAGGTTGTCCCGTACGAAGTCCGCAGCCCTCGAGATCGATTCCTCGGCACCGGCCTGGTCCTGGAAGACGCTGGTCGAGACCATCACTCCGTCCCCGGCATCGATCCAGTAGTAGGCCACGAAGCCGGAGACCTGGCGCATGAGCGACACGAACCCCTCGTTCACGAGACGTGCCGCCTCGGCTGAACCGGTCACCCCTTCGTACCGCCGGACTGCTGCGTACATCGCCAAGCTCCTCACGGCGTTCTGGGTTCGTCCTCCGCTGAGACGTCGTACCCCTGCGACGGCTGCCTGGCTCATGAGGCGTCCGGCAATCACCTGAAGGGCCGCCTCGGGTGATCCGAACGGCGGCCGCAGGCCCGGACACACGGCATGCGTTCGCGCTTGAACGGCGCCGCAAACGTCCGCGCGCGCAGCACCGGTTCGGCGATCTCCTGCGGATATGCCTGACTTGAGGGGCGCGAGCCGGGTCACACCTTCTTGACGACGATCGTGTCCGGGAGCAGCTTCTCGAGGTCGTCGACGTCCGAGGTGAAGACGGTGATCTGTCCCTTCTGCTGTCGTGCGATGACGGCGAGCACCGCGTCGATCGCGTACTTGTGGCCGTGCAACTTGGCGTCGGCCAGGAGCCGGCGTGCCTGGCGGGCCTCGTCCTTCCCGATGTCGACGACCTGGAGCCGGGACAGTACCCAGTCCCAGCGCTGTTCGGTCGTTCTGCCGTCGTACGCCTCGACCAGGGTCATCGGGGACGTCAGGACTTCGGCCTCCCCTCGTGCCGCGAGGTCGATCCAGGCGATCATCTTCCGGTCGCCACGCACGGCCAGAGACAGGGCTTCACAGTCCAGCACGAAGACACGGAGCGGCCGCTGTCGGTGCTCACCGGCTTGCTTCTTCACGCAGCCTCTCCGGTGTTGTGCTTTCCGGTGGTTCGACGCCGCTCGTGTTCGGCGTCGAGTTCCTCCAGCTCGTCGAGCGCTGCCGCATGCTCGTCCTCAGTGACGGGGCCGTGTTCTTCCTGCAGCCAGTCGGCCAGTTCCCGGAGCCGGTCCCGGTCGCGCTTGAAGCGCAGCGCCTCGGCGACGTACGCCGACAGGCCCCGCTCTGCCGCGTCCGCGCGGATCTCGTCCAGGAGATCCTCGGGAATCGTCACGGTTACTTTCTTCGTCGCCATACAGGAGACCATACTCGTGGTATCGCACTCCTTACCAGTGAGCCACGTGACCGACGATGCGGCGATCAGGCGGCCGTGGCGGGGCGTGGACTGCCGTGAAAGACCTGGCTGGTGTGCCAGGAGCGGTGGACCGCCGCGACGGGGTGGGCGCCCGGTTGAGGCCCGATGAGCGGGCGGCCGGCGAGCGCTATGACGTGCTCGCGGGCGGCGGGGCTGTGGCCGACGAAGCGCTGCGAGACCAGGATGCGGAGACCGTCACCGATGCCGAGGACGCCCTTGTCGAAGAGCTTGTGGTGCAGCGAGCACAGGCACAGTCCGTTTTCGACGTCGTCGGGGCCGTCGAACGCCCACCAGCGCACGTGCGCCGCCTCGAGTCCGACCGGCACCGCGCCGATCCTGCCGTCGTAGCCGCAGAAGGCGCACCGGTACTTGTAGGCCGTCAGGACCTGCTCCCGCATCCGCGGATCCCGCCGCCTCCGCACGGCTGAGAGCTGTCCGGTCTCCGTCGGCTCCAGCTCCAGGCCGACGGCTTCGCACAGGTCGCCGTGGAGCGAAGGCGGGAAGTGCAGGTCGAGCAGGACCCGTGCCATCCGGCCGAGCAGTGACGGCTCGCGCCGCAGCGCCGCACGCAGTTCCGGCGCCAGCCGCCCTGCGGCTCCGACGTCCCGCAACTCCCGCACGCCACTGCCGGGACTGCCCGGTCCGCGATCGGTGCGCACCTCCCACACTCCGTCGCTCACCAGATGGTGGAACGGGTAGGCGGGCGTCGTCCTGTTGGGCGGACCGTACTCGGTCAGCAGACGCTGCAGATCCTCCTCCACCGCGCTGTACCGCAGTTCGCCGGCGGCAT
Source organism: Streptomyces sp. SD15 (assembly GCF_054462255.1). Taxonomy (NCBI): domain Bacteria; kingdom Bacillati; phylum Actinomycetota; class Actinomycetes; order Kitasatosporales; family Streptomycetaceae; genus Streptomyces; species Streptomyces sp. SD15. The sequence continues at coordinate 15,246 of NZ_JBTLMO010000016.1, forward strand.
CCCACTGAAACCGGCCGAGGGCGTACAGCAACAGCAGCGGCTTGTGCGGAGCACGGGTCCCGCTTCTGCTCCACTGCCTCAGCTTCGCGGTGCGCTCCAGCCAGTCCATGACCGGCGATGGTAGTGGTGCCTCGTCGGACATCGATCAGTGCATGCTCGGAGAGGGGCTATGTAGAGGGTTACCCGGGTGGGACCGTGGTCTGACCTGGTGTTTCACTGTCGGGGTGGCGGGATGTGAACCCACGACCTCTTCGTCCCGAACTCTCGGCTCGGTGGTCATTGAGGTCTTTCGGGCTGTTCAACTAGCCGTGGTCGGCTCTTGAGGTTCAGCGATGGTCACTGAGGTTGCTGTACTTCCATGCTGCACAGCTTCGAGTTTTAGATGGCGTGGGCGAGGTCGTTGCGGCTGGTGAGGGTGTCGGGGTGGGTGTCGCCGAGGACCTGCTCGTACTGGGTGAGGGTGGCTTCGTGCAGGGGGATGGCTTTGTGGACATCGCCGTGGGAGAGGCCCCGGAATCTCTTCTTCCCGCGCACAACCATTCCGACGGCTCCGTTGTCACACCCGTGTCATAGGCATCCGGAACATGCCGCGCCCGGTGCCTTCCAACCTCCGGTGACGCGCGGCCTCCCACGGCTCATGGGGTTTGAACCACCTTGCGCAACCGCAGAATCTCCACCGCGACGGCACTCGCCGTCCTCTTCAGTTCCGTGGCGCTGACGGGCCTCGGGGCCACGGCCGCCCACGCCGACGGCAACGCCGTCCTGCCCGTCGCCTCCGTCGCCGACATCGTCGTGGACAGCGTGCACCAGCGCGTCTTCGTCAGCGACCGGGCTGGCGGCAAGGTCGTCGCCACCGACTACAGCGGCAACGTCGTCGGGACGCTCGGCTCGCTCCCGGAGGCCGACGGCCTGGAACTCTCGGCCGACTCGCAGACGCTGTACGTGGCCGTCGCGGGCAGCGACGAGATCGCGGCGATCGACACGGCCGGCCTCACCGAGTCCGCGCGCTACTCGACCGGTACTGCCGACGCCCCGAGGACCCTCGCCCGTGTCGGCGGGAAGCTGTGGTTCGGCTACGGCACGACGACGCACGGGGACATCGGCTCCCTCGACCTCTCGGGCCCGGATCCTGTCCTCGCCGTGGCCCAGGACAGCGGCAGCCGCTGGTACTACGCGCCCCTGCTGGAGTCCAACCCGGCCGCGCCCGGTGTGCTGGCCGCCGCCGAGCCGGGCATCAGCCCCGCCGCCGTGGCGACCTATGACGTCTCCGGAGCCGGCGCGCCCAGGCTTATCGCCCAGGGCCAGGCCGGCAGTAACCTGCGCGACCTCGAGGTGACCCCCGACGGCAACCAGGTCGTCACGGCCAGCGGCTGGCCCTACAAGCACCAGGTGCTGTCCACCACCGACCTGAAGGAAGTCGGCAGCTACCCGACCGACGCCTACCCGAACGCCGTCGACATCGCCGCGGACGGCACCGTCGCCGCGGGCATCGACGGCTCGTACGAGCCGGACGTCTACATCTTCAAGCCCGGTACCACCCAGCCGGTCCGGAAGTACGAATTCGCCGACACCGGCACCGGCACCCTGGTTCCGGACGGCCTGGCCTGGGAGCCGGACGGCAACCACCTCTTCGCGGTCACCGGCAGTGGCAGCGCGTACCGCCTCAACACGCTGAACGCGCCGACCAAGGCCGCCACCACGGTGACGGTGAGCGCGCCTTCCTCGGTTGTTCCCGGTAAGTCGCTGACCGTCACCGGGAAGGTCAGCGGTGGCGATGCGCTGCCGGCCGGGACGTCGCTGACGGTCACCCGTACCGATGCGGAGTCGCCGTCGGGCAAGGCGCTGGCCCCGGTGACGACCGGCGAGGACGGATCGTTCTCCTTCACCGACACCCCGTCGGTTGAGGGCGATGCGAAGTACACCGTCTCCTACGCGGGTGACGCCGGGCATGCTCCGGCGTCTGCCTCGCGGACCGTGGCCGTCTCCCGCAGCGTCACCACGGTGACGGTGAGCGCGCCCGCCACGGCCACCCGTGCCAAGTCGCTGACCGTCACCGGCAAGGTCGCCAATGCAGACGCGCTGCTGGCCGGCACGGTGCTGACCGTCAAGCGCACCGACCTGGAGTCGCCCTCCGGCAAGGCGCTGGCCTCGGTGAAGACCAAGGCGGACGGCACCTTCTCCTTCACCGACACCCCGCCTGCCGGCGGCGACGTGAAGTACACCGTCTCCTACGCGGGCGACGCGACCCGTGCCCCGGCCTCCAGCTCGGACACGGTGGCCGTCTCCCGGACCGCCACCACGCTGAGCCTGAACAACAGCGGCAAGGTGTACTCCTACGGTCAGGACGTCACCTTCACCGCGCACCTGGGCACCACCTACAAGAGCCGCACGGTGGAGATCTGGGCCAACCCCTATGGCTCGGACAAGCCCAACGTCCTGGTGAAGAAGGCGACCGTCAACTCCAGCGGAAACGTCTCCGCCGTGGTGGACATGAAGCGGGACACCACCGTCACCGCGGTCTTCGCCGGTGACGCCCGCACCGCCCCGAAGTCGGTCAAGGTCACCGCGTACGCCAAGGTGAGCGTCTCCACCTCGCTGACGAAGTACTACAAGACCGGCAAGGTCAGCACCAACTCCTCGACGTACTACTGGTACCGAAAGAACACCGGCCCGCTGTTCACCACCACGATGAGCTACTACCCGGGCCGCAGCCACCGGCTGGACATCGACGTCTACTACCAGGGCGCGTGGCACCGCGGTTACGAGGAGTTCTTCGAGCTGGGCGCCGACGGCAAGAGCGTCATCGACCTCGGCGCATCCGACGAGGCAGGCCTCCGCGTCCGGGTCCGGTCGGCCTACATCAACGACTCTTCCGGAGACAACGTCAACTCCACCACCTACAGCTCCTGGAAGTACATCTACTTCACCAACTGACCTGCGGACCCGGGCCGTCGGTGGAGAAGTGCCGCGCCGCCCGTCGGCCGGGGCTTCTGAGAGGGCGGCTGTGACGGGGAAGCGGCGTCGCAGCCTGAAGCAAGCTGGGGACAGCCGGGACTCGTCAACGTGTGCGTGTCTCGGCTGTTTGAGCCGGCCAGGAAGCCGGCGGGACACCATTCATGGTTCAGCCCGCGCGTTGGCTGCAAGACCTCGGCCGGGCCAAGCCCGGCTCTCTCATGCGAATCAGGCTCCTGGCCTGGTACTTCCCTGTCGGGGTGGCGGGATGTGAACCCACGACCTCTTCGTCCCGAAGCAACTCGGCTGGACGCTCCACCTTGGGCCGGTTTGCCGCTCACCTGCTGCGATGGTCCGCAGGTGTGCGTGGTTGTCCGCCGCTGTGCGTCCGCGTTGTCACGCAGTTAGACACTCACCTCTGGCGCGAGGACAAGGGCCGTCTACGTCTCATCGGGGTCACGGCGTCAGTCTGACGTCTTGCAGATGACCGCTGTGGCAACGAAATCGGGCTCCTCGTCGGCGTAGGCGATGACGTCGCGCTCCGTGTCGGCCGACGGTGTCGGCGTCGGCGCCGAACATCCCGAAGAAGAACTCGATGACGACGGCTCCGGCCGGGGACCCGGCGTTGGCTCAATCCCATCGTTGATCGACTCCGTGAACGACCAGCTGACGACAACCAGCACGAGCCAACCGCCGATCAGCCACCCTTTCGTGCGCCTGCTCATCACGCCCCCCTCCGAAGTCCCCACGGCAAGCGGCCAGTCTGCCAGCCGAACGGCAGCGCCCCTCGCAGACCACCGCATTAGGAGTTCGATCCGAGGCTGCTTTGGCTGGCGTCGGCGACTGGTGTGGCGGCCGGACAGAGACGCTGGCGTACGCCTTCGTCTGGCGTCGTTGATGTCAGCCGTAGATGTCGGAAGCGTTCTGATCCGTAGCTCTAGCCGGATCGGTCAGCGACAGTCATTCCGGTCGCTCCACGGCCCCGGAGGGACGCTACCGGTCGGGGGGCGGCTGCTGGGGTTGCGGTATTCGCTGCTGTACGCCTACCCCGGGAGACGGCCCCGTGTGCGAGCAGGCCTACTCTCCTCGGATGGACGCCCCTTGCCTCTGCCTCCTCTGCGCCCCGACGGAATGGGGCGGCCCCGTGTCGGAGGAACGCGACAGCCGCACAGCCAAGAGCGTCGCGGACTTCGGCTGGCACGTCATGGGCGTGGCCGGCGGTGATGCCCCCGGCGATTGGGGCTACTCCATCGGTCTCTGGCACACACTGCGTAGCCCCGAGGTAAGCGTGTTCGGCCTGCCGTCGCAGGCCGCGATGCGCGTAGCGAACGCCGCTGGGGCAGCGATACGGGATGGCAACCCACTCGAGCCCGACCAGCGCCGGGGAGACGTCCTCAACGGCTACGACGTGGCCGTCCGGCCCGTGCACCCCAGCTGGTACCACGACTTCTTCGGCGCAGGCATCGACTTCTACCAGACCCCGCCACTGCCAATCACGCAGTTGTTCTGGCCGGACAAGGCCGGGCGGTTCCCTTGGGAAGAGGGAGCGGACGAGCGCTGCCGCACGGGGCAACCACTGCTCTGGATTCCAAAAGACGAGACCACCGGCCCGTGGACCGAAATCACGTGAGGTCGGTGGAGTTTCAATGGTCGAGTCAACCCGCTTGAGCAATCTTGAAAACCGTCGTGGCGCGAGTCACCGTGGGTTCAAATCCCACACCCACCGCAGTGGCTGAGAGCCTCTGACCAGCAACATCGGTCGGAGGCTCTCTCTATGTCAGGCATCCATGATCGACCGCTCTTCCCCCTGGCTTCCCGGTCGACCGGGCACGCGAGAGGCACGGTGCCTAGTTGGATGTCCGGCACTATCGTCCCGACGCGGTGCTCAGCGTGCTGGACTAACGGTCGCGGCTACGTCGGCGGCGCACTCGCGACACAGTCCAGATCCCGACCCCGATGATTGGGAACACGATCAACGACATCGTCAGAATGGCGGTGATCCCCGCGACGAGGAACGTGATCAGCAACTCCCATATCGAGGGATCCGGTTCCATGCCCTGCCTTCTTGATGTAGTCGCGTGACGTTGTCTGGCGATGACGCATGTGCGGAACCTTCCGGTTCCTCAACGCTCCAGCATCATGCGCCTTCTGCACCCACCAGTCACGCTCCCCGCGCACGCCACCAGGTGCGGGGGCGGCTGGAGCGGTCGTGCAGGCCGACCCATCCCTCGGCCCGGAAACGGGCCACCCATCGGTGCGCGCACTGGCGCGACACTCCCAGCTCCTTCGCCACGTGCGCCACCGGACGCAGGTCGTGCACGACTCGGCGCACCAGAAGACATCTGCCGTGAAACGTCAGCCGGGCATGAGCGTGGGTCACCAAGACCTCCGGTTGTGGTGAAGACAGGCATCTCCACTACGCCCGGAGGTCTTCTCTTGATCAACTACCGACGCGAGTCACCAACCTCTTGGCCGAGTACAGCTAGCCGCTGGCGACAGCTGGGAGGAACACGGGCTCGTCTTCTCGTCGGCCGTCGGCAAGCCGCTCGACGCGACCAACGTCCGGCGCGCCTTCCGTCAGGCCCTCAAGGACGCCGAAGGGATCAACGCCGACGAGTGGACGCCTCGGGAGCTGCGCCACAGCTTCGTGTCCCTGCTCTCCGACCGAGGTGTTCCTCTGGAGGGGATCTCCCGGCTTGTCGGCCACTCCGGCACGGCCGTGACCGAGGAGGTGTACCGGAAGCAGATCCGACCGGTGATCCAGACCGGTGCCGTCGTCATGGACGGCATCTTCAAGCGCGATCGGGAGCCCTAGTCACGCAGCAACGCCAGAGGGTCCTTACCTACCCGGTAAGGACCCTCTGACCTGCTACCTAGCTGTCGGGGTGGCGGGATTTGAACCCACGACCTCTTCGTCCCGAATAAGGTCAGGGCGAGATCTAGCCTTGGTGTCTTGCGCGTTCATACAGGTCAGGCTGTTGGTATGAGTTGGTCTGTCGGGGTGCCCATGAGGCACGGGGAGAAGATCTTCTCCCCGATTTCTCCCAGCACGGTACGGCGTTCGCGGTCGGTCACTCCTGGACTCTGAGAGTGCTCAATGCCGCTGCGGCGCCGGTGTCTCCGGCGTCGGCTGCGCGTTGCCACCAGGTGCGGGCGCCATCGGTGTCGCCCTGGTGTTCAAGGAGGATGCCGAGGTTGAACATGGCGTCGGTGTGTCCAGTGTCGGCTGCGCGGTTGTACCAGGTGCGGGCACCTTCGGTGTCGCCCTGGTGTTCAAGGAGGATGCCGAGGTTGAACATGGCGTCGGTGTGTCCGGCGTCGGCTGCGCGTTGCCACCAGGTGCGGGCGCCATCGGTGTCGCCCTGGTCTTTCAGGAGGCTGCCGAGGTTGAACATGGCGTCGGTGTCTCCGGCGTCGGCTGCGCGGTTGTACCAGGTGCGGGCACCTTCGGTGTCGCCCTGGTCTTTCAGGAGGTTGCCGAGGTTGAACATGGCGCTGGTGTGTCCGGCGTCGATGGCGCGGTTGTACCAGGTGCGGGCGCCATCGGTGTCGCCCTGGTGTTGAAGGAGGATGCCGAGGTTGAACATGGCGTCGGTGTCTCCGGCGTCGGCTGCGCGGGTGTACCAGGTGCGGGCGCCATCGGTGTCGCCCTGGTCTTTCAGGAGGATGCCGAGGTTGAACATGGCGTCGGTGCTTCCAGATTCCGCCGCACGTTCCCACCACGTGCGGGCACCATCGGTGTCGCTCCGATCCTTGAGAAGGATGCCGAGGTTGAACATGGCGTCGGTGCTTCCAGATTCCGCCGCACGTTCCCACGCGGAAGCGGCAGTGGCCAGCATGCCGGCGAAGTAGGCTTCGGTGCCGATCGGCAGACAAGCTTGGGAGTTAGCCCATTTCGCCAGGCTTTCCCAGATGCTAGGTGTGATCTGCTCTTGAGTGACTGGGGCGGATTGGGCCAAGTGATCGACGAGGATGTCGGAGACCTCGTAGCCATCGATTCGGCCCATGGTCTCTCCGAAAGCTTGAAGAGGAGCGATGCCGCCACTGTGGTGTACGGGCTGGCAAGCCCATATCAGTGCCTCGGCTAGCCACCCTTCACCAGCGGTTGCACGCTCGTTCCCTGTGAGAAATTCCTTGGCCAGGGCTTCGATGACGGGGACAGATACGGCCGCAGGGTGGTTGCAGCGTCGGGCGACGACAGCAGCGGTGATGACGGCTTGACCGAACGGGCTGTCAGCCTGTTCCCAGCGGTGGATGAGCTCAGGGGCAGCCGACAACATCTGGGCCAGTCCCGTCTGTTCACGGTGGCGCAAGACCTGACCGATGCGGGGATCCACTGAGAAGAGTTCCTCCGCGCGCCCCCACTCCTGATCACTCCAGCTGCCAAGTGAGAAGCGGCGTGCCAACTCCAGGACCTCTCCTGCATCTCTGTTGAGATCCTGCCCTTCCCCATCGTTCTCGTCCTGTGTGGTGGCAGCCGTGCGTAACTGGTCGTAGGTGGTGGGCCAGATTGTGCCGATCAAGATCACGGGGCGGGCGGTGTCGGCCAGAATCCGCCGTACCGTTGCGGCTTTGAGATGGTCCGGCCCGGTGAGGAAGTTCTGTGTCTCATTGAGCCACACCACGCTGTGCTTAAGGTCTGCACCACCAGTCACGAGTTCGGACAGAGTGGCAGCGTCGGGTGGCATGAACAGCCGCCAGTGCGGGAGTACAGCTTGAATAGCTTCATAGGCGCACCGCGTCTTGCCTGCGGCGGCCGGACCGACCAACAGTACGAACCCGCCGGTCTTGCTTCTGGCTTCGAGAGCAGTGCGTAGATCCGCGTCAATGTCGCGAAGGACGTAGGTGGGTAGTTCGGCGGAGAGTCCCTGTTTGGAGGCGCTGTTCGCTGGCAGGGGGATTGCCTCGTGGATGCCGAGGAGAGCGCGGTCGGTGACATCCTTAGCGAGAAGGACTTTCCCTTTGAGTGTCGGCAGGCGGGTGAGCGCCTCTTCGGCCTGCGCATCCCGTTCTGCGGCGCGCGTCGTCCGCGCGGCCAAGGTATCTGTCCGTGCCTTGACCAGTGGCGCCCACACAGCAACCAGCACGCCGCCAGCCGCTACCACACCCGCCACCAGCCACTTGGGCCAAGTCAGTTCACCGGCCTTCACGCCTGCCGGCGCCGCAGTGAGCATCACCACCGCCAACAGCGGTCCAACCAGCGCGAACCACGGACGCAGTTTCCTCCACCTCATGCCGCCATCATCGACGGGCGCATCGGCCGCTGTCATTACATTGGGCAAGGCGTAGCTGTCGCAAGGCTTGCTACGACGTCTTCGTCCCGAACGCGATCAGGGCGCCCATGACCATGGTTTGTGGGCGCTGACCTGCCGGTTCGGCTCCGGCACTGTCCACTACGGTCCGAGAGCGTCTCGGTGCGGCTGCCGCGTTTGGCCCCCCGTTTGGCCCCCCAGCAAGTCCCGCTACTGCCGCATCCTGCTCAGGCCAACGGCCGAACGGGTGCGACATCGGGGCCCGCGGCGGCGGATGGACGGGCGCGTCCGTTCCAAGGCCTACCGCCGTGGCACCTTGGCTGAGATCCTGAGGCCGTGGCCGGGGGCAGCGCGCACCATTCTGACGACTCGCAAGCGCAGGTGACGCGCCTGCGAGTTGAGGTCGAACGGTTGCTGGAAGAAGCAGAGCGTCGAGTACGCGGCGCCGATCTACGAGTGCGTTTTTGGTCGGCCATCGACGTCGTGCTTGGCTTCCCGGCTGCAGTACTCGCTGGCATCTCCGGAGCCGCTGGGCTGGCGTCGGCGGATGCCCGTGTCCCCGCGGCATGGCTGGCCCTGGTCTCCGCCGGGTTCTCAGCAGGGGCCGGCTTTCTGCGTAGTGACGTGAGGCGCGCAGCCAACAGGGAAAGCCGACGGGCATGGGGTGAGGTTGAAGCCGGAGCTCGCCTGCTTCTGGCGCAGGAAACGTACCTAGATCGGGAAGCCGTCCAGGAATCGCTCCAGACCTTGTTCGACAGTCGCAGAGTAGCCATGGCAATCCACACTGGAGGCGCCCAAGCCGGATCGACCACCTAATGCCGACCGCAGTAAACACCACACCCCCACCGAGACCGGAAGCGTCTGTCAACGGCCTCCACCCGCAAGTAGCCGCGTGAAGATCCACTTGCGCCCTGAGCCGTCACGCCTAAGCGAGGGCATCATTCCACTGTTCCGAGAAAAGGAATAGCCCGAGGCCTAAAGCCTCGGGCTAGATTCTTTCGGAGCGAGAAACCTTACCGTGGCAGGAAACCAGGCTTTTCTTGCGCCAGTGATTGGAGCCGACTGAGGTAATCTTGCGCCGCCGGTTCGGAGCTGTACCGGCGCCTCATCTCGGCAGCGAGTTCGCGGCTGGTCATGATGAGCGACGGCACCGACTGCCGGTCGCCTTCGAGGGCGCGTTCGCCCATGATGAGTGCCTGCTCCAAGTCGCCGTCACGTGCCGCCGTGACGCCTAGCGTGACGCGGGCTTCAGCGTTGCGCATCGGCGAGCGCTCGATGCCGTCGAAGTCCGTTCCCGCCCTCAGCACTTCTTGGGCGAGGGTGCGCGCGAGCTTGTCCTCACCGACCAGGCGGTAGCAGTCCATCGCGTAGAAGTCGAACTTGGCGGGGTCCACCACGAAGTGGTTATCCAGGTTCTCCGGGTACGGCATTGCTTCGAGCATCCGCCGTCCTTTGTCCAGCGCGACCTCAACTTGCCGGCGGTCCCCAAGTCGCGCCCATGCCTTGGCTTCCTGGGCCGCGAGCTGCACAGCCACGCCGTGATGCGGCGCCGCATCTGCTCCGGCCCGCGCCGCTGCGATAACGCCGCGGTAGTCGCCGGTCGTGAGGGCGAACCATGCCCGCATCTCGTGCGCCCACCCCGCGACCTCTGCATGGTCAGCCTCGATCGCGAGCGAGAGCGCGGCCTGTCGCGTCGACTCAGCCGCGTGGCGGTCGCCCGTGTCGTACTCGACACAGCCGACCAGTAGCGCGAGCCAACCGGACAGTGCGAGAACCTCGCGGTGCTGCGCGAGCGTGAGGCTCTTCGTGTGGAGGTCGACGACACGACGGAGCCACTGCCGTCCCTCGATGAGGAGCTGTTCGCTCGGCATGAACGGGTACTCCGAGCTGAGCCGGTCCGCCGTGATCCGCAGAGCATCGAGCGTGGAGTTGTCGACGTCGGACCGGTTGAGACGGCTCACGATCTCCAGCGTCTCCATTCCGGACGCTGCCAGGATCTCCCTGTCCCCGTCTCGCCGTGAGGGCGCCGGGAAGAGCGCATGCGTCACGGTGCCGAACAGGGCCGCGATGATCGGTTGGTAGAAGTCGTTCGGCATCTGGCCTGACTCCCAGCGCTTCCACTGGCGAATCATGCTGTCTTCCGCGGGCAGCTCCGTGGGAGCGTGCGCCCGCAGGGCCCTGACCGCGTCACGCTGCGACCAGTCGCGCGCCATCCGTTCAGCCGCGATGCGCCGCGCCCATGCGGCCCTTTCGTCGGTCATGCGCCCTCCTCCGAGTGCCTACTCCGAGTCTCGCGCGCGAGCCGGGGGGACAGGGAAGGTGACAGGGGGGTGTCACCGGACATGTCCCCTCCTCCGCTCTGACGTCCCCGGGCTGTCACTTACGTCACACCCTCCGTTACTCGCATGCTGGTTGCAGATCACGCACCACCCGGCACGGAGCGGCTTTCGAGCGCTTCGAGCCTGCCACGGAGTTCCGAGACTTGGGAGGTGAGATGTTCGAGCTGACGCAGGACTTCGGGAAGGTCGACACCCGCGTCGGCTTCGCTGGCTTCGGTGGCTTGCTGCGGATCGCGGGCGTAGCTGCCGCGGGACGTAGTCAGGATGAGCCCATCCTCACGGAGGATCGCAAGGGCTCGCTGCACCGTCATTCCCGAGATCTTGAACCGCGTGGTCAAGTCTCGCACGGAGCCCACATGGGCCCCCGGCTTGATGTCGCCACGCAAGATCTCTTGCCGCAGGATGTCGGCCGCCTGCTCGGACTCCGGTCTGGGGTCGTCTTTCGAGATTTCAGCGCTCATCACGCCATCGAGCGTACCCACCCCTAGTACGACCTAGCACGAGAACAGCGCGGGACTCTTGCGCCATGGCACGTGCTAGTACATGCTGTTACACATCAGCACGGCAAGCCCGAAAGGGCTTCGCCCGCTGTGTCTGCAAGTGCTTGACCTGCAAGACCGCACGACCAGGAGCCCCGCGTTGGACGGGGGGAGGGCACCGGACAGTCGTCTGCCTCGCGGCAGGCGATCCCTTGGCAGTCCGGATGGCAGAAGGTCTCTGCCTACAACGGGGCCCTAGCGAGCTGTTCCTTGATCCGGCAGCCGCGTCCCCGAAAGAGAGACCACTCATCCACCGCAGCACGCTGCGGCCGGTTGCCTCCCCTGCCCGTCCGGACCGCACTTCGCGGCGCCGTACGGACGGGGTTGAGGGGAGCCGGAGCCCCGGTGTCCATTCGACTTTCGAGGGGGAACTTCCATGCTGCTTGCCATCGGTGACGTCGTTCGCGTCCGCAGTGACAAGGCCCTGGGAACGGTGGCGGGCGTCGCCACCCACCGTTCCGGCAACGTGATCGACGTCCAGATGAACGGCCGCACCCTGCGGCCTGTGCGTCCGGCAGACATCGAGCTGGTTGCTCGCGGCGCCAAACCGATGACCTCCGGGCGCGCGCTCGCCACGCTGCTGTTCCTCGTGCTGGGCCTCGCCGCCGCCGTCGTCAACGGCCACTACGTCCGCGACCTGGGTGCGAACTGGGCCACGGTCGTCTTCGTGTCGTTCACCTCGGTCACCACGGTGGCCGGAGGGCTGATGAACGTCTTCAACCGACCCCGCCGGGTCCGGGTCTGACTTTCCCTTCCGCCGCAGGGTGGGCGCCGTCTCTCCAAAGCCTGCGCCCGCCCCGGCGGTCTTCCCGTCCCTCCACTTCAGGAGACTTCCATGCGTACGTACATCGGCCGCCAACAGGCCATCTCCTCTGAGGACTTCGCGGAACTGGCGCTCGGCACCCCGGTCGAACTGTGGCTCGGGGTCGAGGGCGAGAGCGACGAAGAGCGCGCTGCCCGCGAGGACGCGGCGCGCGACATCCTTGCCGACCACCCGAACCTTCCCGACGACCTGATCCGCATCGCCGCGCAGGTCATCGAGGAGAACCCGGACCTGTTCGACGTCATCCCGCTGAACCGCCCCGTGCGTCGTCGCCGCGTGGCGCGCAAGGGGGTGGCGGCATGAGTGACGCGCTGACGCTGGACGAATTGGCCGTGCCGCTGCGGGCGCTGCGTCTGCTGGCGGTGGACTTCGGGCACCTGTCGGCGCCGTCGGTACAGGTGTCCACCAGCGACCCGGACCGGCTGGAGCTGACGTTCTTCGACGACCTGCCCGGCTTCGAGGCGTGGCGGGAGGCCTTGGGGATCGCCTCGGAGGCTGTGACCTACCGCGAGCAGAGCGACGGCCTGACGCGCGTTTTGCGCACGACCGTCGACTACGCGGGCGCGGTGGTCCGTCTGACCGGCTATGCGGACATCGTCGCCCCGGTGTTGGTCGGGGGTGCGGCATGACGACCGTGCAGAGCATCGAGTCTTCGGCCGTGCCGCCGCTGACGAAGCCGGAGAAGGGTCTTGCCGGAGTCGGCGCACTCGCCGCGGCCGGAGTCGGCGCCCTGGGCCTGATCGCCTCGTTCGACGCGGTGTCGGTTGCTGCGGCTCGCTGGGGTTTCTCCGCTCCGTGGATGCTGCCGGTCGGTATCGACGTGTCCATCCCGGTGTTCACCGTCGCCAACCTGCTCCTGATCCGGATGGACATGGCGCTGGCCTGGGTACGGTTCGTGCCCTGGGTCCTCACCCTGATCACGTGCGGGCTGAACGTCGCGGCCGGACACTCCCTGTCGGCCAAGGTCGCCCACGGCACCATGCCGCTGCTGTGGGTCGTCTTCTCAGAGATCGGCGCGCACATCTACGCCGTCCGGATCGGCGCCGCAACCGGCCGCCGTATGGAAAAGATCCGCTTCTCTCGGTGGTTGCTGGCCTTCCCCTCCACGTTCGCGCTGTGGCGGCGCATGACGCTGTGGGAGGTCACTTCCTACAGCTCGGCTCTGGCGCTGGAGAAGGAACGGCAGTTGGCCCGTGCGGACCTGCGCGAGCAGCACGGACGGCGGTGGCGCTCGAAGACCCCGCGGCGCGAGCGCGTGATGCTGCGGATGGGCGAACTTGCCCCCGCCATCGAGCAGGAGACGCCCACACCGACCCCCTTGGAGAAAGCGCCGGCACAATCGGCCGCGCCCGCGCCGCGCCCGCGGCAACGGACCAAAGCCAAGGCCGCGGGCAAGGTACAGCGCACCTTTGACGAGCTGCTCGTCGAGGCGCGCGCGGCCAGTGCGCAGTGGACGGACGCGGAGCTGAACGCGGAAGCCGTCCGTACCGCGGTGCACTGCTCGGCTGCCAACGCACGCCTGTTGCGGGACGCGTTGAAGGCTGAGCGAGCCGACGGCCGCCCGCTGCACGCCGTGGACGCCCTGGAAGAGGCAGTGGCGTGACGGGGCTGCGGATCGGGTCGGTGTGCACCGGATACGGCGGTCTGGACATCGCCGTCCAGGCCGTGTTCGGCGGGGAGCTTGCGTGGGTGGCGGACAACGACCCCGGCGCCGCGCGCATCCTCGCCCACCACCATCCCGCCGTGCCCAACCTCGGGGACATCGCCGCCGTCGACTGGTCCGGCGTCGAGCCGGTCGACATCTACATCGGCGGGTATCCGTGCCAGCCGTTCAGCACCGCGGGCAAACGGAAGGGAACCTCAGATGCCCGGCACCTCTGGCCGCACATCGCCCGCGCCCTTGGGGTTCTACGACCCCGTCTCGCGGTCTTTGAAAACGTCGCAGGGCACCTTTCACTCGGCTTCGACACCGTCCTTGGAGACCTTGCCTCCCTCGGGTTCGATGCGGACTGGTGCTGTGTACGAGCGTCGGATATCGGCGCCGCCCATCAGCGCAACCGGCTGTTCTTCTGGGCCTGGCCTGCCGACTCCGGCAGCGAGGGACTGGCGCGGCGGTGGGCAGAGGGGGCAACTGCCCACCGCCGTCTCCCTGTTGCCGACGCCGTCGACCTCGGAGAACACGGGGGCGGGGCACGCGGCGCAGGGCGGGATGAACCTGCGGCACGTCGTCTCGCTGCTGCCCACCCCGCGCGCGTCGCCGAACGAGAACCGGCAGACCCGGCGCAGTCCCTCGCAGGAAGCCGGGACGCACGGCAAATGCCTGGCCGCGGAGGTGGCCAGCCTGCTGCCGACCCCGGCCGCGGCGAGCTGGCCGAGCAACCAGTCACCGACCCCGGGAGCGACGATGCGCCCGTCGCTGCACCAAGTCTCGGAGTTGATTGGGGACCGTACGCCGCGGCGGTCGAAAGGTGGCAGGCGGTCATCGGCCGCCCCGCCCCCCGGCCAACTGACGATCTGGGACGACTGAACCCGCCGTTCGTCGAATGGCTGATGGCCCTGGACGACGGCCACGTCACCGCCGTGCCCGGCCTCTCCCGCACCCGACAGCTCACGGCGCTCGGCAACGGGGTGGTCTGGCCTCAGGCCGTCGCCGCCCTGCGCATCCTGCTCAGCCGGACCGAGCCCGCCACCTGGGGGAGGGCCGCGGCATGAGGTCACAACCCATCGTCGGCGCCGCCGTCTTCACCACGGTCATGGAGGCCGTCGGCCACCGCTGCCAGTGCGAGGGCGAGTGCGGCCAGCCCCACACCAAGGGCGACGGCCGATGTCCGCACGAGCACGACCACCACACCAGTAAGCACGGCCGCCGGGTCCGGCTGATCGCCGCACCCGCCGACCCCCTCGCCACCGACGTCGCCGCCGCCCGCCTCCCGGCGAGCGAGTTGCGCGCTTGGTGCCCCGACTGCCACGCCGGAGCCGGACGGCTCGCCCGGAAACGGCTGCCCGCAGCCTCCAACGATCAGTGCGGCCTGTTCGACCTGTAGTCGGCGGGACCCGGTCACGACCGACCAAGACAGCGGCCGGGTCCCGCCGCTCCTCCTGAGAGAAGGAACTGCCAGTGAACCAGCCCGACGACAACGAACTGTTCAACCGGCTCGAAGCCGAGATGGCCGACGACTCCGGCGCGGACGTAGTCGACCTCGACAAGGCCCGATCCGCCCGCGACCAGTCGGCCGACCCGACCGCCCCCGCGTCGCCCGACTCGCACCCCTACCAGTCGCCCGACCCGGACGCCTCCGAGTCGGCCGACTCCGAGGGTGACGAGTCGGAGGGTGAGTCGGCCGTGATGGTCGACTCGCCCGCGCCGACCGGTCCGGGTCTCATGGACCGGATCCGGGGCGCCCGTCGGCGTGAGGTCATCCCGGCGTGGGCGAAGTCCAAGCCGGAGTTCCTCACCGCGCTCGGCTGGCTCGGAGGGTATGCCGGGCACTCGGTTGCCTTCCACGCGGTCCGTGTGCCCTGGTACTCGGTCCGCCTCGCGTTCCAGGCTCCGGCCGGAGCCGCGAAGTTCATCGGCGGCGCGATGCGGTGGGTGGCCGACGCGGAGGGCGACCCGCTGCGGCAGGTCGCTGCCCGCCGCGAGGATGTCGAGCAGTACCTGAAGCTGTCGCGGCAGCGCGACAACCGGGTCAAGCTCCGCGGCATCCTGATGGTGCTCGGTCTCATCCTCGGGCCCGTGCTCGCCCTCGTTCTCTACGTGGTCGCCCCCGCCTGGTTGACCGTGCTCGCCCTGACGGTCCTCACGGCCGGACTCGGCTTCCTCGGAGCGCCCTCCGACAAGCCCGTCATCTCCCGCGCGGTCGTGGCGACCGAAGTCGAGCGGCTCACCTCCGGCATCGTGGAACGGGCGTTGGGCGCGCTCGGCATTGCCGAGATCAACAAGGCGCTCGGCAAGGGCGGGGAGGGCATCAAGTTCCCCGCCCCGATCACCAGGGACGGCCCCGGCTGGCGCGCGGACGTCGACCTCCCGTATGGCGTGACCGTGCCGGACATCCTGGACCGGCGCGAGAAGCTCGCCTCTGGCCTGCGCCGCCCATTGGGCTGTGTGTGGCCGGAGCCGGTTGCCGACGAACACGCCGGCCGGATGATGCTGTGGGTCGGGGACCGCGCGCTGAACAAGGTGCCCTCGCCCGCCTGGCCGCTGGCCAAGAGCGGCACGGCGTCGCTGTTCAAGGCGCTGCCGTTCGGCACCGACCAGCGCGGCCGGAACGTCGACCTCACGCTGATGTACGACAACGTCCTGATCGGCGCCATGCCCGGCATGGGCAAGACGTTCTCGCTCCGCACGCCGCTGCTGGCCGCGGCGCTGGACGTGCTTGCGGAGCTGCTGGTCTGGGAGCTGAAGGGCACCGGTGACCTGGAGCCGCTGACCAAGGTCGCGGCCGACTACGGCTCCGGCCCGGACGACGACACGGCCGCGGCGGCGCTGGACTCGATCCGCTACGTCTACAAGGACCTGGAGCGCCGCGCCAAGGTCATCAGCAGCCTGCCCAAGGACAAGTGCCCCGAGAACAAGGTCACCCCCGCGCTCGCCGCGAACCGCTCGCTCGGACTGCACCCGCTCGTGCTGGCCATCGACGAGTGCCAGGAACTCTTCTCGCACGAGAAGTACGGCAAGGAAGCCGGAGCGCTCTGCACGTCCATCATCAAGCGCGGCCGTGCGCTGGGTGTGATTCTGCTGCTGGCCACGCAGCGCCCCGACAAGGAGTCGCTGCCCCCGGCCATCAGCGCGAACGTCGGTACGCGGTTCTGCCTGCGGGTCATGGGCCAGATGGAAAACGACATGATCCTCGGTACGTCGACGTACAAGAACGGCATCCGCGCGACCTCGTTCACCAAGTCGGACAAGGGCATCGGCTACCTGGTCGGCGCGTCCGACGACCCGCAGATCGTGCGCGGCTACTACATCGACAACCCGGCCGCGGACGTGATCTGCGAGCGGGCCCGCAAGGCCCGTATCGACGCGGGCACCCTGACCGGCCTGGCCGCGGGTCAGCAGCCGGAGCGGCGCGAGGCGGCCGATCCGCTGCTGGACGACGTTCTCGCGGTCAGTTCCGCGGATGAGGCCAAGCCGTGGAACGACGTCACGGTCGACCGGCTCGCCGAGCTGCGGCCGGAGAAGTACGGCGCGTGGGCCGACATGGAGCCCGCCGACAAGGCACGCCAGCTCACCGCGGCCCTGAAGCCCTACGGCGTGACCACCGGTCAGGTGGGCCGCCGCGTCAAGGGCAAGACCGTCAACCGGACCGGCTTCGAGCGCGCCCACATCGTCACGGCGATTGCGGAGCGTGACCGGAAGCGGGACGCGGGCTGACCGTACGGGGTCTCTAGCGCTAGGGGCCAGACCCTCTAGCGCTAGAGACCCCGCTAGCACCTCATATGGGGTCTGATCAGGTCGCTAGCCGATAGCGGCCCACCTGCGCAAACCCTCAAAACCCGCCCTGGGAGGCCTCCCGTGTCCTCGATCCTGCTCGCTATCGCTCTGCTGTTGCTCGTCACGTTCGGTTACGCATCGGTGTGTGCGGGCTCGCCGTTCGGGACGTGCCGCAAGTGCAACGGCTTCGGCTTCGCCATGACCACTGACCGCAAGGGACGCCCCAAGCGCGGCAAGAACTGCCGCCGCTGCAAGGGCCACGGCAAGCGCATACGCGTCGGCCGCTGGCTCTACAACCGCGCTGCCCACACCTACCGCCAAGGCACCCACTGACCCCCGCCCCGCCCTCGAAAGGAGATCCGTCCATGGCCGTGACCGTCTCCCTGGTCCTGCTCTTCGGACTCGTCCTGTTCTTCCTGCTCCGCTCCAAGTCCCTCGGCTACGGCGCTGCGTTCATCGCCGCCGGGTTCGGGTTCTTCCTCGCCTCCACCGGCGCCGCCGGACCCATCAACGAACTCGCCGGCGCCGTCATCGCCGCCATCCCCGACCTGTAGAGGAGGGCCCGACGTGAACCGCAACCGCCTGCCGGACGCCACCCCCGGGTTACTCGCCCCGCACATCCCCGCCGACATCTACCGCCGGGCCGAGGCGACCGGACAGCCCATCGTCATCCTCCACACCGCCCCGCCGCCCCGCACCAACCGGCGCGACCACCTGTACTACCTCGCCGTCGGACTGGCCGGAGCCGCCGGAGTCATGGGCCTGGTCGCCGCGGCGCTCGCCCTGTTCGAGTTCGCTGTGCGCACCGCGGCCCTGGTCGCCGGAGCCGCCGGGCCCATCGGCATCGGCGGCATCACCCTGCGCCTTGCCCGCCCCAACGCCAAGTAGCCCGAGGCGGACGCCGTCTCTCCAAAGCCTGCGCCCGCCCCGGTTCTCCAGTCCCTCCAAGAGAGCAGGAGACATTCAGCATGACCCAACGAGCGTCATTCGGCGAGGGCCGCCCGGCCCATGCCACCCCATCGAGCGCGCCGGGGGTGACGGCATGAACCGTCACCTCCTGTACGCCGCGCTGGACGCCGCGGAGCGCGGATGGTCCGTCCTCCCGCTGCGCCCCGGCGACAAGCGTCCGGCCCTGCACGGTGAAGACGTCTGCCCCGGCATCGGCGACTGTGCGGGCGGTCACCGCAAGTGGGAAGAGCGCGCCACCATCGACCCCGACCGCATCCGCCGCGCGTGGGGCAACCTGCTGTTCAACGTCGGGATCGCGACCGGCCCGTCCGGGCTGGTCGTCGTCGACCTCGACATGCCCAAACGCAAGACCAACAGCACTGCGGACACGCCTTCCGGCGTGACGACCTTCACGGCGCTCTGCGAGCGCGCCGGACAGGCCGTCCCCACCACCCGCACCGTGCGGACCGCGAGCGGCGGATTCCACCTGTACTTCACGACCCCGCCCGGCGTCCGGCTCGGCAACACCGCCGGACGGCTCGGCAAGCACATCGACACCCGCGGATGGGGCGGCTACGTCGTCGCCCCCGGCAGCATCACCCGCACCGGCGCCTACGCCGTCGTCGACGACACCGCGCCCGTGCCGCTGCCGGATTGGCTGTACACGCTCCTGACGCCCCGTCAGACTTCGCGGGCACTAACGGCCGTGGCATCGTCTGCCCGGGCCTCCAGCTACGCCACATCGGGCCTGAACGCGGAAGTCGCGTCCGTGCGGGAGGCGCCGGAGGGCGAGCGCAACGACACGCTGCTGCGGGCGGCGCGAGCCTTGGGGCGGTTCATCGCGTGGGGCGATCTCCCGCGATCGGTGGTTGAAGACGCTCTTCAGTCGGCGGGGGAGTGCACCGGACTGCCGCCGTCGCAGTGCCGCTCCACCATCCGCAGCGGTCTGAACTGGTCTGTGGCCCGCAATCAGCAGAGGCGGACGGCATGAGCACCTCTCCCCACCCCCCACTGAAGAGCCAACCCGGCACCCTCAACGTCCCGGACGCCGCCGCACAAGCCGTTCCCCGTCCGGCCATGGGCGAGCCGAAGGGCGGCGCCGAAGGCGTCCTTTCAGCTCTTGGTCCGAACCCGCAGCAGGGAGACGGCCGCTACCCCGTGGCTTGGCTTCACATCGGCGCGCCCAAGGGCGCGATCCCCACCGCCACATCACGGTGCCTGTGCGGCCGTGACCGCAGCGCCGTCGGCCACACGCGCGTGCTGGCCCTGATCGTCGACCACACCGCGCACCGCGAGAACTGCCCGCTCCGCACCACCCAGGAAGGGAGGGCCGCGGCATGACCACCAAACCGCCGGCACACCCCACCAACGGCGCCGCCCTGCTCGATGAGGTCGAAGCCTTCCACCGCCGCTTCAACGTCTTCCCGACCGAGGTTGCCTACGTCGCCGTCGCTCTGTGGGACGCGCACGCCCACCTGCTCGACTGCTTCGACTCCACTCCCCGCCTCGCGTTCCTCTCTCCGGAGCCGGGATCGGGGAAGTCGCGGGCGCTGGAGATCGTGGAAACCCTCGTGCCGCGCCCCATGGTGGCCGTGAACGCGTCCGCCGCGGCCCTTTTCAGGTCCGTGTCCGGTCCCAACGGGCGGCCCACGATCCTCTTCGACGAGATCGATACCGTCTTCGGTCCCAAGGCGGGGGACAACGAGGAACTGCGCGGCTTCATCAACGCCGGACACCGCCGCAAGGGCGTCACCTACAGGTGCGTCGGTGACAGCCAGACCGTGACCCCGTTCCCCTCCTACACCGCCGTCGCGGTCGCGGGACTCGGCTCCCTGCCGGACACGATCCTCGACCGCTCGATCATTATCCGCATGCGACGGCGGGCGAGGAACGAGAAGGTCGAACCCTTCCGCGCCCGCCTGCACGAGCAGGAGGGAAACGACCTGCGCGAGCGGCTCGCCGCCTGGGCGGAAGAGGTCCGGGGCAAGGTCACGGACGCATGGCCGGAGATGCCCGACGGCATCTCCGACCGCCCCGGCGACGTATGGGAACCCCTGCTCGCCGTCGCGGACGCGGTCGGCGGCGCCTGGCCGAAGCGGGCCCGCGAAGCCTGCGCAAGCCTGGTCAAGGCCTCCCGGTCCAACGACAAGGGCAGCGTCGGCGTGCGGCTGCTGACCGACCTGCGCGACCACGTGCTCATCGGCGTCGACAAGCTGCCCACCGTCGCCATCCTCGACCGCCTCAACGCCCTCGAAGACGCTCCCTGGGCTGACCTCAACGGCAAGCCCCTCGACAACCGGCGACTGTCCAAGATGCTCAGCGAGTACATGACCGCGGACAACGAGCCCATCGGCTCCCGCAACATCCGCACGGCCGGAGGCGTCCTCAAAGGGTTCTTCACCAAAGACCTCGAAGACGCATGGGCCCGCTACTGCCCGCCCCCACCGGCCGCTACAACCGCTACGCCGCTACATCCCAGCTCAGAGCCCCTGCATCTGTAGCGGCAAACCCCGATGTAGCGGCTACGCCCCGCACCCCGCGAACGGCCGTAGCCGCTACATCCGAGCTATCCGCTACACAAAACACGCCGCTGACCTGCGATGTAGCGGCGTAGCGGATGTAGCGGACCTGACGGGAGGGGGCTGAGCCCCCCGACTCCCCGCCGAGGAGGCATCACCGGATGAGCACCGCCATTGCCCCTGCTGAACAACTCCTCTACAGGCCCGAAGAGGCCGCGCAGGCTCTCAGGATCGGCCGCTCGATGGTCTACGAGGAGATCCGCCTAGGACGACTTCAGACCGTCCGCATCGGTCGTCGTCGACTTGTGCCGCCGGAGTACATCGAGCAGTACGTCGAACTCCTCAAGCGCGAGGCAGAAGCCACCGCCTGAACTCCCCAACCACCCATCGCAACAGGGCCGCGCCCCTCAGGGCGCGGCCTTGTCCTATGGAGGCGCAACGCAGCATGACCGAGACCCCGAAGCGCGCCCAAAAGGCTGGCCACGGTGCGGACACGATCTATTGGGACCCCGTCAAGAAGAGCTACGTGGGGGCCGTCTCCCTGGGGCACGCTCCGAATGGCAAACGCCGTCGACCGAAGGTGTACGGCAAGACGAAGACCGAAGTCCGCAACAAGATCCGGGACTTGAAGAAAGAGATGCAGACCGGCGTCAAAGCGCCGGCCAACTACACCGTGGCCGACGCGGTGAACGACTGGTTGGAGCGCGGGCTTAAGGGGCGCGACGAGAAGGGCACCATCGGCAAGAACCGCTCGATGGCGAACAAGCACCTGATCCCGTTCATTGGCAAGGCCAAGCTGAAGGAACTCAGCGCGGACGACATCGACGACTGGTTGGACGACAGGGCCGAATTCCTCGCGACGCGAAGCCTGCGTGACCTGCTCGCCATCCTGCGCCGTTCCATCGCGCACGCTCAGCGCCGGGACAAGGCAGCGCGCAACGTGGCCCTTCTCGTCACCGCACCGGAGGGGCGCCCCGGTCGACCGAGCAAGGCACTGAACTTGGAGGAGGCGAAAGCCGTACTCATTGCCGCACGACCGTCACGGCTGTACGCCTACCTCGTGCTCTCACTCCTCAGCGGCGTTCGTACGGAAGAGGCGCGCCCCCTCACCTGGGATCACGTTTTCCTGGAGACGAAGGGCGACGTCCCGTCGCACGTTGCCGTGTGGCGCTCGGTGCGCAAGCACGGCGAGACTAAGACCAGGAAGAGCCGCCGGACTATCGCTCTGCCGAAACAGGTGGTCGACGTGCTCGAAGAGCACCTGAGATGGCAGCAGCAGGAGCGCAAATCCAGCGGGAAGGAGTGGAGCCCCACCGGCCGTGTCTTCACGACCCGGAGCGGCGAGCCGCTTGACGCGGCCAACGTTCGGCGCGACTTCAAGGCCATCGTGAAGAAGGCAGGGCTGAAGCCGGAGTGGACACCGCGGGAGCTGCGGCACAGCTTCGTGTCCCTGCTCTCGGATCACGGCATCCCGTTGGAGCGGATCGCGCTGTTGGTCGGTCACAGCAGCCAGACGACGACAGAAGCGGTCTACCGCAAGCAGCTCCGCCCCGTGATCACACAGGGGGCTGAAGCGATGGATGAGATCTTCGCCGAAGATCAGGAAGGGTCGGTCACGGAGGACCAGAGCGAGGGCGACGCGGTGGCCTGACTCAATTCGTTTGGCCCCCTGTTTGGCCCCCCGGACATGAAAGAGGCCCATTCGCGATCAAGCGAATGGGCCTCTGACCAGCGTCGGGGTGGCGGGATTTGAACCCACGACCTCTTCGTCCCGAACGAAGCGCGCTGCCAAGCTGCGCTACACCCCGATTGTCGCTGCTTGTCGCGGCGACGTCGTTTACTTTAGCCCACTGGTGGCCGGAGACGAAATCCGGTTTTCGGGGCGTCGGCCGCGGCGGCGGAGTGGGTCGGGGCGGAGGTGATCGAGGGCGACGACGAGGAGGCAGAGGGCGTAGAAGGTGACACCGAGGATCGCGGCGTTGCCGAGGATGCCGATGTAGCCGTGCTGGTCCACGTCCACGAAGGGGTAGAGGTAGCGCTCCGGGGTGCCCGTGGACAGAATTGCGCCGCGGGTGAGGGAGAAGGCCAGGTAGGCGAGGGGATAGAAGAGCCACGTCGTCGCGTGCCGGAACGCCAGCCGGCCCGGGCTGGTCAGCAGGAGCCAGTCGACCATGACGGCGATAGGCGTCACGGTGTGCAGGATGTGGTTCGACACCGCCTTCCAGCCCGTGAAGGTGGCGATGTCCCCGGTCATGGAGAAGGGGCTGGACAGGTCCGCAAGGATCAGGTGGTACACCAGGCCCGTGATCGAGATGTAGAGGAGAGTGCCGCCCGTCAGTACGGGGGGTAGCGGGCGTCGGGCCGTCCATGCCCGGCGGGCCGACGCGGCGAAGACCACCGCTACCAGCAGGTTGCTCTGGATGGTGAAGTAGCTGAGCACGCGCGGCGGGCTGCCCAGCAGCAGGTCGATGACCACGCCCGTCGCGGCGACGAGGGCTACCAGGATGCGGAAGACCGCCGCCAGTCGGCGACGCGCGGGGGCCACCACCGCTGTCGCCGGGACGATGGAGGGGGGCAGAGCCGGGATGCCCGGGATCGCGGGCAGGCCGGGTATGTCCTTGGGTATCGGGGCGATCATGCCCTCACGCTAAGCGGGGCGGGCGAATCGGGCGATATGGGTCGTCTGGGCGAGTTACGGCGGTGCCGTGCAGTGCCGACACCGCTCTGTGCGGACGCCGCTCCGTGCGGACGCCGCTCCGTACCGACACCGCGCAGCGCCCAGCTGCGCAGAGCGTCCGCCGAACTGTGCCGAGAGCTCGCCGCCCCGCGCCGAGACTCCGCCGCGCCCTCCGTCTCGTACCGCCGCGCCGACGTCGGCCCGGGCCGTCGCTCCCGTCCCCGGTCTGCCAGGGGCGGCCGGTGACCGCCCCGTCGACCTCCCCGACCGGCCGGCCGACTACTGCCGGCTCACCAGCGTCAGCAGCGAGGCCTCCGGCGGGCACGCGAACCGTACCGGCGTGTAGCGGTTCGTGCCGCAGCCCGCCGAGACGTGCAGGTACGACGTCCGCCCCTCCGCCGTATGGGTGGACAGGCCCTTCACGCGGTCCGTGTCCAGGTCGCAGTTGGTGACGAAGGCGCCGTAGAAGGGCAGGCAGAGCTGGCCGCCGTGAGTGTGGCCGGCCAGGATCAAGGGGTAGCCGTCCGCCGTGAACGCGTCGAGGGTGCGCAGGTACGGGGCGTGAACGACGCCGAGCGAGAAGTCGGCCGAGTCCGACGGGCCGCCGGCCACGCGCGCATAACGGTCCCGCCTGATGTGCGGGTCGTCGAGGCCGGTCAGCTCGATCTCGGCGCCTTCTATCTTCAGCGTCCCCCGCGTGTTGGTCAGATTCAGCCAGCCCGCCGTGTCGAAGCCTTCACGCAGGTCCTCCCACGGGTTGTGGACGGCGTCCACGACCGGCTTGTTGCCGTTCAGCCCGTGGCGGCCCTGGGTCTTCTCCACCAAGTACCGGGCGGGGTTGCGGAGTTTGGGGCCGTAGTAGTCGTTCGAACCGAAGACGTACGCACCCGGGAACTCCATCAAGGGACCGAGGGCGTCCAGGACTTCGGGGACGCCCTCCGGGTCGGAGAGGTTGTCCCCGGTGTTGATGACGAAGTCGGGGCGCAGTCCGGCCAGGGAGCGCAGCCAGCGCTGCTTCTTGCGCTGGCCGCTCACCATGTGAATGTCGGAGACCTGGAGGACACGGAGCGGTCGCATGCCCGGTGGCAGGACCGGGACCGTCACCCGCCGGAGGCGGAAGGAACGGGCCTCGAACCCCGCCGCGTACAACAGTCCGGCGGCGCCCACCGCCGTGATTCCCAGGGGTACTCCGTATAGCGCGCGCATACGACCATCGTGTCAGACCCCGCGTCCCCCGCGTCCCCCCTGTGGACAACCTCGGGCGCGCGCGGGCAGCGCGCGTCGAAATCAGCAGGCGACCGGCTCACCACACCTGCGACAATCGACGACATGACCACGCTCAAGTCGAAGCTGCAGGAAGACCTCAACGCCGCCATCAAGGAGCGCGACGAGCTCCGCTCCTCGACGCTCCGGCTGACCCTCTCCGCGATCACCAATGAGGAGGTCGCGGGCAAGACGAAGCGCGAGCTCTCCGACGACGAAGTACAGAAGGTGATCACCCGCGAGGCGAAGAAGCGCCGTGAGGCCGCGGACGCCTTCGCGAAGGGCGGCCGCGCCGAGTCGGCCGAGCGGGAGAAGGCGGAGGGCGAGATCCTCGCCGCCTATCTTCCCAAGCAGCTGTCCGACGAGGAGCTTCAGCAGATCGTCGCGCAGGCCGTCGAGGAGGCCAGGGCGGCGGGCGCCGAGGGGCCGCGTGCCATGGGCCAGGTCATGAAGATCGTGAACCCCAAGGTCGCGGGGCAGGCCGAGGGCGGCCGCGTCGCCGCGTTGGTCAAGCAGCTGCTCGCGGGCTGATCCAGCGCCGGGAGGTTCTCGGCCAGGGGTTCACCGCCCCGACGCGGGGCACCTCTCACAGGCCGGGCCCGGGCCCGTAGGTCTGATCGGCGTGACCGGGAGGGCTTGGCCAGTGAGGCCAGGCCCTCCCGGTCGTGGAGTTACAGGGTTACGGGGTCACCCGTTACTCGTTACGACCCCCCGTGCCGTTCTGCCCTTGAATGAAGCCCTCGGGAATCGAGAAGGAAGGCGTCGGGATCGTGCCGCCGCCGGTCTGGCCGCCGTCGGTGCCACCGGTGGTGAGTCCGCTGATGGTGTTCCCGAAGGTCGTGTTCCCGTTCCCGCCCCCGTTCCCATTGTTGCCGCCGCCGTTGTTGCCGTCGCCCCGGCCCTTGTCCTTGTCCTTGTCCTTCTCGACATCGGGAATGCTGACGAGATTGAAGGACGGGGACTCCTTGCCCGCGAGGGCGCCGGTCATGGCGTCCTTCCAGATGGGGCCCGGCACCTGGCCGCCGTAGACCTCGGCGTGGTAGACGCCGCCGATCTGGATGTTCACCATCTTGACGTCCTGCTTGGGGCTGCCGACCCAGACCGCACCCGACAGGTTCGGCGTGTAGCCGACGAACCAGGCGTTCCTGCGCTCGTCCGTCGTACCCGTCTTACCGGCGTTGGCGCGGTCCGTCAGACCGGCCTGCTGACCCGTACCGGAGTCGATCACACCACTCAGCAGGGTGTTGATGCTGTCGGCGGTCTTCTCCGACATCGCGCGCGAGCACGTCGACTTCGGCACCTCGAGCGACTTCTGCTTGCCGTCGACCTGCTGGGTGATCGACTCGATGGCGATCGGCGTGCAGTACATGCCCCGGCTGGCGAAGGTGGCGTACGCGCTCGCCATGGTCAGCGGGGAGATGCCCTTGGAACCGAGGGTGATGGCGGGCACCTCGGGCAGCTTGTCGCCGTTGCCCTGAACGACGTGCAGCTTGTCGGTCAGGTTCACCACCGGGCAGATGCCGATGTCCGAGATCATCTGCACGAAGTAGGTGTTGACCGACAGGGCCATCGCCTCCTTCAGCGGGTAAGGACCCTTTTCCGAGGTGCTCTCGTTCGACAGCGTCTCGTTGCCCTGGTTGGTCCAGGGAGCGCTGCCGCACGTCTGTACGGGGCTGGGGTAGGACATCTTGTACGGCGCCGAGTACTGCTGTGTCACCGGGCGCCCCTCCTCCAGCGCGGCCGCGGCCACGAACGGCTTGAACGTCGAACCGGTCGGGAAGCCGTAGTTCGAGCCGCCCATGTCACGGTCGACCGAGTAGTTGTACTCGGTCTCGTTCTTCGCGTAGCCGTAGGGCTTCGACTGGCCCATGCCGACGATCTTCCCGGTGCCCGGCTCGACCAGCGTGGCCGCCGTGGCGACCGAGTCCGACTTGTTGACGTGGCTCTTGATCGAGGCCTGCACCGAGTCCTGCGCCTGCGGGTCGAGCGTCGTCCGGATGGTCAGGCCGCCCCGGTTCCAGATCTTCGCCCGGTCCTCCTTGGTCTTGCCGAAGACCGGGTCGCTCAGGAAGACCTTCTCCACGTACTTGCAGAAGAAGCTCGCGCCCTTGACCGCCGTGATGCAGCCGTTCTTCGGCTGGCTGACCTTGAGGCCGAGCTTCGTCTCCTTGGCCTCGTCGGCGTCCCGCTGGGAGATGTCGTTCACGTCGGCCATGCGCTGCAGCACGGTGTTGCGGCGCTTGGTGGCCTCCGCCTCGTCGTTGACCGGGTCGTACCGGCTGGGCGACTGGACGATGCCCGCGAGCAGCGCCGACTCCTGGAGGTTCAGGTCCTTGGCGGACTTGGAGAAGTAGCGCTGGGCGGCGGCCTCGATGCCGTACGCCTGCTCACCGAAGAACGTGATGTTCAGGTAGTTCTCGAGGATCTTCTTCTTGCCGAGCTTCTCCTCGAGCTGGATCGCGTACTTGAGCTCGCGGATCTTGCGGCCGAGGGTCTGCTGGGTGGCCTGGGCGACCTTCGTCGGGTCGTCGCCGGCCTCCTCGACGAAGTAGTTCTTCACCAGCTGCTGGGTGAGCGTGGAGGCCCCCTGGGCCACTCCGCCGTTCTGCGCGTTCTGGTTCAGGGCGCGCAGGATGCCCTTCAGGTCGACCGCGCCGTGCTGGTAGAAGCGCGAGTCCTCGATCGCGACGATCGCCTTCTGCATGTACGGCGAGATGTCCTTGAGGTCGACCACCGTGCGGTCGCGCGAGTAGACCGTCGCGATCTGGCCGCCCTCGCTGTCCAGGATCGTCGTGCGCTGACTGAGCGCCGGACTCTTCAAGTTGTCGGGAATCTCGTCGAATCCCTGGACCGATCCCTTGGCCGCGAGGCCGAGCGCGCCCGCGGCGGGCAGCGCGATTCCGGCCGCCACGGCTCCCGCGAGCACACTGACACCGAGGAACTTGGCGGCTTGCTGCGTTGCCGACAGACCCCCACCCGAGCGCTTCTTTGGCATGAGGGCAGCCTACGTTCTCATTCGCCGGACACGCGTATAGGCCTTGGCCTAAGCTGCTCTCAACTGTCACAGCAGTATGGCCACGTATCAATACGTCCGGCGACCCCGAATCGTTCCGGAGGTCCCCCAACTTTTTTGTCGGGGGTTCGTTGAGGTCGTGTCCGAATCAGCCTCATGCGTCACCGGGCGTCCGTTGTGACTCAGCTGAACTGTCCCGCTTTGCCGGGATGGTTACGCATGTCCTCGGCTCACTCCCCCGGGTGATCTGTCGCTTACGCATAGTCCGTTCGGGCCATTCAAGATTGGGCCCGAAGGGGGTGTTGCGCTGTGCCCACCTTCCGTAACGTCCTCAACTGGCGGCGGTGAATATGCCGCTGCCGCCGTGGGGGAGCCTCGATTCGGGAGAGGACGGCGCCGGTATGGGCTGGGTAACCGACTGGAGTGCGCAGGCGGCCTGCCGCACTACCGATCCAGATGAACTGTTCGTTCAAGGAGCAGCGCAGAACAGGGCGAAGGCAGTGTGCACCGGATGTCCGGTACGCACGGAGTGCCTCGCCGATGCGCTCGACAATCGCGTCGAATTCGGCGTGTGGGGTGGCATGACGGAGCGGGAGCGCCGCGCACTGCTGCGCAGGCGTCCCACCGTCACCTCGTGGCGTCGCCTGCTGGAGACCGCGCGTATCGAGTACGAGCGCGGTGCGGGCTTGCTGCCCCTCGACGAGGAAGAGGTGTACGAGCGCTACGCGGCGGCGGGCTGAGGGCGTCCCCCTCGGGCCACCGGGTGGGACGGGGCGGTCACCCCCGGCCCCCCTCAGCCACGCATGGGCCGGCGCACGCATGGGCCGGCATGGGCCACGGCTCCGGGGCTCCGGCCGCGCATGGGTCCGCGAGGGTCATGGCCCGCGGCCCCGGTCGCATCGGCCTGCCCGGTGCCTGGCTGGTCACGTCGGCCTGCCTGGCCAAGGGCACGTCCGTGCCTCGGTTGTGTCCTCTTCGCCATGAGGCCGGTGCAGGGCCACCCCTGGGCGATCAGGCGATCGCGGCGTCAGCCAGGCCCTCGCGGCCTCGGCTCAGACGCCGGACTCGGGCAGCTCCGGCCGATTGGCCGCGAGCCGGTCCCCGATGTTCCGCAACCCCGCGAGGTCATGCACATCGCCGGGCAACGCGGCCACTTCGGCCACGGCCACCTCGGGGTGGAGCGAGGCGAAGCGGTCACGCGTGCGCTGCTCGCGGGAGAGCAACTGCATGCGCTCGGCGTGCAGTCTCAGCAGGCCTGCGGTGAGCTGTTCGACGGTCCGGCCGGTGTCGTCCGTGGCGGCGGCCCGGTCCCTGTCCTTGGTGTCGGTCCTGTCAGCGGCGGCGGGGGAGCCTTCGTCAGGATCGGATTCGGCACCGGATTCAGGGTCGGATCCAGCATCGGAGTCGGCATCGGAGTCGGCATCGGACTCGGGATCGGTTTCAGGACCAGAGTCAGGACCAGGGTCAGGAACTGGTGCTTCGGAAGCGAGAGATTCTGAACTGCCGTACGTGTCGGGAGAGTTACGAAGTCCAGCTTTCCCGCCCTCCTGATCGACAATGCGGGTGTCGTCAAGATTTTCTACGGTCGCGGAGTCAAGATCTTCCGCGGCGGCGAGTGCCCGCTCGGCCGACAGCTGGGCGGCGCCGCTGCCGTGCACCCGATTGAGCACCAGACCGGCGAACGGCATGTCCTCGGCGGCCAGCCGCTCCACGAAGTACGCGGCCTCGCGCAGCGCGTCCCGCTCCGGGGCCGCCACCACCAGGAAGGCCGTGCCGGGCGCCTGGAGCAGCTTGTACGTGGCGTCCGCGCGCGTACGGAACCCGCCGAAGGTCGTGTCCATCGCCGCCACGAATGTCTGGACGTCCTTGAGGAGTTGTCCGCCCAGCAACTTCCCCAGGGTGCCGGTCATCATCGACATCCCGACGTTCAGGAACTTCATCCCCGCGCGGCCGCCCAGCTTCGCCGGGGCCGTCAGAAGCCGGATCAGCCGTCCGTCGAGGAAGGAGCCGAGCCGCTTCGGCGCGTCCAGGAAGTCGAGCGCGGAGCGGGACGGCGGCGTGTCGACGACGATGAGGTCCCATTCGTCCCGCGCCCGCAGCTGCCCCAGCTTCTCCATCGCCATGTACTCCTGCGTGCCCGCGAAGCCCGCCGAAAGCGACTGGTAGAAGGGGTTGTTCAGGATCGCGGCCGCCCGCTCGCCGTCCGCGTGCGCCTCGACGATCTCGTCGAAGGTGCGCTTCATGTCGAGCATCATGGCGTGCAGCTCGCCGCCCGCGGAGTCGTCGACGCCCTTCACCCGGCGCGGGACGTTGTCCAGCGAGTCGATGCCCATGGACTGGGCGAGCCGGCGCGCCGGGTCGATGGTGAGTACGACCACCTTGCGGCCGCGCTCGGCGGCGCGCAGTCCCAGGGCCGCCGCCGTGGTGGTCTTGCCGACGCCACCCGAGCCGCAGCACACCACGATGCGGGTGTCCGGGTCGTCGAGCAGCGGGTCGACGTCCAGGATGCGGGCGGAGCCGATCGCGCGGGCCGGGTCGTGTCCGCGGGCGGGGTCGTGTGTGTGGGTGGAGCCCTGGGCGCGTTCGGAGCCCTGGGTGTGGGCCGGGTCCGGACTCATGAGATCCCTTGCTGACGCAGTTCCGTGGCCAGTTCGTACAGGCCCGCCAGGTCCATTCCCTCGGCGAGCAGGGGGAGTTCGTGCAACGGCAGGCCCTGCTCGGTCAGGACGGCACGCTGCTCGCGCTCCAGGGTGTGCCGCTCGGCGTACTCCTCGGCCTGCTCCATGAGGGGGCCGACGAGCCGCTCGGCGTTCCCTCCGCGGCGTGCGCCGCCGAGTCCGGCCGCGGAGAGCGACTTGGCGATGGCGCTGCGGGAGACGGCGCCGGTGAGCTCCAGGTCGGCGTCGTCGAGGAGCGCGGGCCGCGCCATGTTCACGATGATCCGCCCCACCGGCAGCGTCGCGGCCCGCAGCTCGGCGACGCCGTCCGCGGTCTCCTGGACGGGCATCTCCTCGAGCAGCGTCACCAAGTGCACCGCCGTCTCCGGGGACTTGAGAACGCGCATCACTGCCTGTGCCTGATTGTGTATCGGGCCGATCCTGGCGAGCCCCGCGACTTCGTCGTTGACGTTCAGGAAGCGGGTGATGCGCCCTGTGGGTGGCGCGTCCATGATCACGTAGTCGTAGGTGAACCGTCCGCTCTTGTCCTTCCTGCGTACGGCCTCACACGCCTTCCCCGTGAGGAGTACGTCCCTCAGGCCGGGCGCGACGGTGGTCGCGAAGTCGATGGCGCCGAGCTTCTTCAGGGCGCGGCCGGCGCCGCCCAGTTTGTAGAACATCTGGAGGTAGTCCAGAAGGGCCAGTTCGGGGTCTATGGCGAGGGCATACACCTCCCCGCCCCCTGGAGCGACGGCGATCTTCCGCTCCTCGTAGGGCAGCGCTTCTGTCTCGAAGAGCTGCGCGATGCCCTGTCTGCCCTCGACCTCGACGAGGAGAGTGCGCTTGCCCTCGGTGGCGAGGGCGAGCGCGAGGGCCGCGGCTACCGTGGTCTTGCCGGTACCGCCCTTGCCGCTGACGACCTGGAGCCTGCTCACGTCTTCGAGCCTAACCAGTCTGCCGCCGGACTACGCAGGAGGCTGTGGACAACGTATGCGCGAGGCCCCGGACGGCAACGGCTACAGTCGGCCGTATGACCAAGTGGGAATACGCAACCGTGCCTCTGCTCGTCCATGCCACGAAGCAGATTCTGGACACCTGGGGCGAGGACGGCTGGGAGCTCGTCCAGGTCGTGCCCGGGCCGAACAACCCCGAGCAGCTGGTGGCCTACCTGAAGCGCGAGAAGTCGGCATGAGTGGCGCCGTCGAGGCGAGGCTCGCGGAGCTGGGGCTGAGTCTGCCGGACGTCGTCCCGCCGCTGGCCGCGTACCAGCCGGCCGTGCAGTCCGGGGTGTACGTCTACACCGCCGGCCAGCTTCCGATGGTGGACGGCAAGCTTCCGGTCACCGGCAAGGTGGGCGGGGAGGTCACGGCCGAGGAGGCCAAGGAGCTGGCCCGCGTCTGCGCGTTGAACGCGCTCGCAGCCGTCAAGTCGGTGGCGGGCGACCTGGACCGTATCGCGCGGGTCGTGAAGGTCGTCGGCTTCGTGGCCTCCGCCGCGGACTTCACCGGGCAGCCCGGGGTCCTGAACGGTGCCAGTGAGCTGCTGGGCGAGGTCCTCGGCGACAAGGGCGTACACGCCCGTAGCGCGGTCGGCGTGGCGGTCCTCCCGCTGGACGCCCCGGTGGAGGTCGAACTCCAGGTGGAGCTGACGGAGGCGTAGGCGGGAGACGCCGGGTGTGGATTTCGTCCGCCCCCGCCGCCCCTACCTGTCCCATCCTTGGGGGCTCCGCCCCCCCAAACCCCGCCAGGCATCCCAGCCCGTCCGGCGTTTGAGGACGAGGCCGTCCAGGCCGAACGGGGGTCTGGGGGCGGAGCCCCCAGGTAGGGATGGGACGGGTAGGGGCGGCGGGGGCGAAGACCCCTGGCCCAGCCCCCCGTGATCCCCGACGGCCACTCGAACATTCGCCCGGCTCGGGATAGCCTCCCGCCATGGCAAATGGGCAGTGGTATCCACCGGAGTGGCCCGAAAGGATCCGCGCGCTCGCGGAGGGCACGCTGACACCGGTGCCCCCCAGGCGTGCGGCCACTGTCATGCTGCTCAAGGACACCGACGGCACCCCCGTGGTGCACATGCTGCGCAGACGCGCCTCCATGGCCTTCGCCGGAGGCGCGTACGCGTATCCGGGCGGCGGCGTGGACCCGCGCGACGACGACCACCAGATCCGCTGGGCGGGCCCCACGCGCGCGTGGTGGGCGCAACGGCTCGGCGTCGACGAGACGTCCGCTCAGGCCATCGTGTGCGCGGCGGTCCGGGAGACGTATGAGGAGGCCGGCGTTCTGCTCGCCGGCCCCACCCCCGACACCGTGGTCGGCGACACCACCGGCGACGACTGGGAGGCGGACCGCGCGGCACTGGTCGCCCGCGATCTCTCCTTCGCCGAGTTCCTCGACCGCAGGGGGCTCGTGCTCAGGTCCGACCTCCTGGGCGTCTGGACCCGCTGGATCACCCCGGAGTTCGAAACCCGCCGCTACGACACCTGGTTCTTCGTGGCCGCCCTCCCGGAGGGCCAGCGCACCCGCAACGCCTCCACGGAGGCCGACCGCACCGTCTGGATCCGCCCCGCGGACGCGGCCGACGGGTACGACAAGGGCGAGCTCCTGATGATGCCGCCCACCATCGCGACGCTGCGCCAGCTCGTCCCGTACGACAGTCCCGCCGACGTCCTCGCCGCCGCGCCCGCCCGCGACCTGACCCCCGTCCTGGCCAAGGCCCGCCTGGAGAACGACGAAGTGATCCTCGCCTGGCCCGGACACGACGAGTTCACCAAGCACATCCCGACCGGTGGAGCCCCCGCATGACCGACGCCGCCGCCCTCCCCGGCCAGCCGCGCGGCGAGGTCCGCTCCGGCCCCGCCACCGCGCGTGCCGTCAACGTCCTCGCCCCCAACGCGTCCGCGATGACCCTGGACGGCACCAACACCTGGATAGTCGCGGAGCCGGACTCCGAGCTCGCGGTGGTGATCGACCCCGGGCCCCTGGACGACGTACATCTGCGCCATGTCGTGGACACCGCGGAGAAGTCGGGGAAGCGGGTCGCGCTGACCCTGCTGACGCACGGGCATCCCGATCACGCCGAGGGCGCCGCGCGGTTCGCGGAGCTGACGGGGACGAAGGTGCGGGCGCTGGACCCGGCGCTGAGGCTCGGGGACGAGGGGCTGGCGCACGGGGACGTCATCACCGTCGGCGGCCTCGAGCTGCGCGTCGTACCGACCCCCGGCCACACCGGCGACTCGCTGTGCTTCCATCTCCCGGCCGATCGGGCCGTCCTGACGGGTGACACCATCCTCGGCCGTGGCACGACCGTGGTGGCCCATCCCGACGGCCGCCTGGGCGATTATCTCGACTCGCTGCGGCGGCTGCGCTCGCTGACGGTCGACGACGGTGTCCACACGGTCCTTCCGGGGCACGGGCCCGTCCTCGAGGACGCCCAGGGCGCCGTCGAGTTCTACCTCGCCCACCGCGCCCACCGCCTCGCCCAGGTCGAGACGGCCGTCGAGAACGGCTACCGGTTGCCGACCGAAGTCGTCGCGTACGTGTACGCGGACGTGGACCGTTCGCTGTGGCCCGCGGCGGAACTCTCCGTCCGGGCCCAGATGGACTACCTGCGCGAGCACGGCCTCATCTGATCCGGATCTGATCCGGATTCAGTCCGGCCGCGGAGCCTTGACGCCGTGCACGCGCGCGTACTCGTCGGCCAGCCACGGTCCGAGGTCGTCGACGTACGACCGCAGGACGGCGGGGTCGCCGCTCGGCTCGTGACCGAGGGCGGCCGCCTCCCGCAGGGGGGCGGCCCGCTCCGGGTAGTACGCGCCGAATGCCTCAGCCATCTCCTTCAGGTCGCTGGTCCAGCCGTTCCATCGGGGCATGACCAGCGTGAAGCCGGTCCGGACGAGATGGCGTGACATGAAGCGGACCAGCGGGCGCCGGGCCTCCTCGGTGTCGGCGGCCAGATCGATCCGCTCGCGCCAGCGCGGCAGGAGCAGGGCGAGGTCGCCGTTCGTCTCGCGGGCGAGGCGGGAGTCGGGGCGGTAGCGGGGCAGGTCCTCGGCCAGGTCCTCGCCCAGGAGGGGCGTACAGAGGCAGGCGACGAACCAGCCGAGGTCGTACGTCTCCAGGTCGCTCAGCAGCCGCCCACGGCTGAACAGCAGCGTCCCGGCACCGTCGATCTGCGCGAAATCCTTGTCGAGCGCCTCGTCGAGCGCCCGCGCGGCCGCCCGGTCCGCCTCGGTGGGCTCCTCGCGCAGGGCGAGCAGCAGATCGAGATCGGAGCGGCCCACGCGCGCGGTGCCACGCGGAATCGACCCGTAGAGGTACGCGCTCGTCATCCGCGCCCCGAAGACGTCCAGCAGCCGGTCGCGGGCCGTGGCGACCACCGGCCGGAACTCCCGCGGGATCAGTCCGAGGGAGCCCTCGCGCGCGATGTATCCCTGGCCGTCGAGCCCCTTGTTGTGCATGAGACCACTGTGCAACGGCGGGCGGCAGGGGCTCATGACATTTCCCGTGTCAGGACCCGCTCGGCTGCTCCGCGTTCTCGCTCACTGCGTGGAGGGTGGGGAGCACCCTGGCCGCGCCGCGTCCCACGTCCTGCGACACGCGACGGGCCCCGCCGTTCGGCAGGGCCCTTCACTACGGCGATGTACCAGCAGGCCGCCGAGGTACCACGGGATGTCCTCCGAAGAGGTGAAGATGTTCGGTCAGCGCGAGCGCTTCGCGAGTCGCTCCACGTCCAGCAGGATCACCGCGCGGGCCTCCAGGCGCAGCCAGCCGCGGCCCGCGAAGTCGGCGAGCGCCTTGTTGACCGTCTCGCGGGACGCGCCGACCAGCTGGGCCAGCTCCTCCTGCGTCAGGTCGTGCACGACGTGGATGCCCTCCTCCGACTGCACGCCGAAGCGGCGGGAGAGGTCCAGGAGCGCGCGGGCCACGCGGCCGGGCACGTCCGAGAAGACCAGGTCGGACATCTGGTCGTTGGTCTTGCGCAGGCGCCGGGCGACGGCGCGCAGCAGGGCGGCGGCGACCTCGGGCCGCGCGTTCAGCCAGGGCTGGAGGTCGCCGTGGCCGAGGCCGAGCAGCTTGACCTCGGTCAGCGCGCTGGCCGTGGCCGTGCGCGGACCCGGGTCGAACAGCGACAGCTCGCCGATGAGCTCACCGGGGCCCAGGACGGCGAGCATGTTCTCGCGGCCGTCGGGGGAGGTGCGATGGAGCTTCACCTTGCCCTCGGTGACCACGTAGAGGCGGTCGCCGGGGTCGCCCTCGTGGAAGAGAGCGTCGCCGCGTGCGAGCGTCACCTCACTCATGGAGGCGCGGAGCTCCGCGGCCTGCTCGTCATCGAGCGCCGCGAAGAGCGGGGCGCGCCGCAGAACGTCGTCCACGAGTTCTCTCCTTGTCGACCTGCTCAGGGGATCTTGCTCCCCGGTGCTACCAGGGGACCGTGCTCCCCATCTTGCCGGACGGTCCAAACAGTGTGATCAGTCACAAGTCTGCCGCACCGGCGTCCCGGGCAGTGCGGCAGGGGGCCAATTGGGGGCTGATCTTCTGGGTCCAGGGCGGATGTCGGTGCTGGGCTTTAGGCTGGCCGGGTGTCCAAATCACCGGTGAGAGCACAGGCCAAGGGGGCTGGGCGGGTGGTTGTACGTAAGGATTCCGCTGTGGGCGAACAGGCCTCCGGCGGAAGCGGGAAAGCGACAAAAGCGACAAAAGCGAGGCCGGTGGAGGTGGCGGCGAAGAAGTCCGCCAAAAAGGCGACAGCCGCGACCAAAAGGGCGTCAGACGCGGAGACTGTCGGCAAGAAGCCGCCCGCGAAGGCCGTCGCCAAGAAGTCGGCCGCGAAGGCCGTCGCCAAGAAGTCGGCCGCGAAGGCTGCCGCCAAGAAGCCGCTCACGGCAGCCGTTGCCAAGAAGCCGCCCAAGACCGAGTCCCACACCGCCCTCGTCCGCCGCGCCCGCCGTATCAACCGCGAACTCGGCGAGGTGTACCCGTACGCCCACCCGGAGCTGGACTTCGAGAACCCCTTCCAGTTGGTGGTCGCCACCGTCCTGTCGGCCCAGACGACCGACCTGCGGGTGAACCAGACGACGCCGGCGCTCTTCGCCAAGTACCCCACCCCCGAGGACCTCGCCGCCGCGAACCCGGAGGAGGTCGAGGAGATCCTGCGCCCGACCGGGTTCTTCCGGGCCAAGGCCAAGTCGGTGATAGGGCTTTCCAAGACCCTGGTGGACGATTTCGGGGGCGAGGTCCCCGGCCGCCTCGAAGACCTCGTCAAGCTGCCAGGGGTGGGCCGTAAGACCGCCTTCGTGGTGCTCGGCAACGCCTTCGGGCGACCCGGACTCACCGTGGACACCCACTTCCAGCGGCTCGTGCGCCGCTGGCAGTGGACCGACGCGACCGACCCGGACAAGATCGAGGCGGCCGTCGGCGCGCTCTTCCCGAAGAGCGAGTGGACGATGCTGTCCCACCACGTGATCTTCCACGGCCGCCGCATCTGCCACGCCCGCAAGCCCGCGTGCGGCGCCTGCCCCATCGCCCCGCTCTGCCCGGCGTACGGGGAGGGCGAGACGGACCCCGAGAAGGCCAGGAAGCTGCTGAAGTACGAGAAGGGCGGATTCCCCGGCCAGCGCCTCAACCCCCCGCAGGCCTACCTGGACGCGGGCGGCATCCCGGCACCCCCACTGGGCGCCGGATGACGGAACGAACACGGCGCCGCCCGGCGTTGGAAACAGCAGAACGGGGGTGGCGATGACGCACGCGAGCCATACGGGCAACGCGCACGACGGTCAGGTGCAGGTGAGCAAGGACGGCCTGCCCCCCTGGCTCACCCCGGTGGTGCGCGCCGTGGAGACGGTGGAGCCGCTCCAGCTGAGCCGCTTCCTGCCGCCGACGAACGGCGCGGGGCGGCAGTCCGCCGTCCTCATCCTCTTCGGCGAGGGCGCCCGAGGCCCCGAGCTGCTGCTGATGGAGCGCGCCAGCTCGCTGCGCTCGCACGCCGGGCAGCCTTCCTTCCCCGGTGGTGCCCTCGACCCCGAGGACGGCGACCCGAAGGCCGACGGGCCGCTGCGGGCCGCGCTTCGTGAGGCCGAGGAGGAGACCGGCCTCGACCCTCGTGGCGTCCAGCTCTTCGGCGTGCTGCCCAAGCTGTACATCCCGGTGAGCGGCTTCGTGGTCACCCCGGTCATGGGCTGGTGGCGCGAGCCGACCCCGGTCGGCGTGGTCGATCCGGCCGAGACGGCCCGCGTCTTCACGGTCCCCGTGGCGGATCTCACGGACCCCGCCCACCGCGCGACGACCGTGCACCCCAGCGGCCACCGAGGTCCGGCATTCCTGGTCGAATCGGCCCTGGTGTGGGGCTTCACCGCGGGGATCATCGACCGATTGCTGCACTACGCGGGCTGGGAGCTGCCCTGGGACCGTGAGAAGCAGGTCCCGCTCGACTGGCGCGCATGACAGGGTGGCCCCCGTGCTGTGTTCTCCCGGGGTGCGCAGTGCTGTTCCATTGCCGCTGTGCGGCGGGCCGGACCCCCGGCCGGACGATCGCGACCGGAAAGTGACGAGGCGGGGCTTGAAGCGGTGAACGTGCTGGACATCCTGTTGCTGGTCGCCGCTGTGTGGTTCGCGATCGTGGGCTATCGCCAGGGCTTCGTCGTCGGCATCCTGTCGGTGATCGGCTTCCTGGGCGGTGGCCTCGTCGCCGTCTACGCGCTCCCCGTCATCTGGGGCTGGGCGACCAACGACACCGAGGTGAGTACGACGGCGGCCGTCGTCGCGGTGATCGTCGTGATCGTCTGCGCCTCCGTCGGCCAGGCCCTCACCACCCACCTCGGCAACAAGCTGCGCCGCTACATCACATGGTCCCCGGCCCGCGCCCTGGACGCGACGGGCGGCGCCCTCGTCAACGTCGTGGCGATGCTCCTGGTCGCCTGGCTGATCGGCTCGGCCCTCGCCGGTACGACGCTGCCGACGCTCGGCAAGGAGGTCCGCAACTCCAAGGTCCTCCTCGGCGTCTCCAGGGCTCTGCCGAACCAGGCCGACACCTGGTTCGCGGACTTCTCCTCGGTCCTCGCGCAGAACGGCTTCCCGCAGGTCTTCAGCCCGTTCGCCAACGAGCCCATCACCGACGTCCAGCCCCCCGACCCGGCCCTCGCGAACAGCGCCGTGGCCACCCGCGCACAGAAGTCCATCGTCAAGGTGATGGGCACCGCCACGAGTTGCGGCAAGGTCCTCGAAGGCACCGGCTTCGTCTTCGGCGACCGCCGCGTGATGACCAACGCGCATGTGGTCGGCGGAGTCGACGAGCCCACCGTCCAGATCGGCGGCGAGGGCAAGAAGTACGACGCCACGGTCGTCCTGTACGACTGGGAGCGCGACATCGCCGTACTCGACGTACCGAACCTGGACGCGCCCGCCCTGCAGTTCACCACCGAGGACGCCACCAGCGCCGACAACGCGATCGTCGCCGGCTTCCCGCAGAACGGGGCGTACAACGTCCAGCCCGCGCGCGTGCGCGGCCGCATCACGGCCAACGGCCCGGACATCTACCACCGCAAGACGGTGCGCCGCGACGTCTACTCGCTCTACGCGAACGTGCGCCAGGGCAACTCCGGCGGCCCGCTGCTCACACCCGAAGGCAAGGTGTACGGCGTGGTCTTCGCGAAGTCGCTCGACGACGCCAACACGGGGTACGCGCTCACCGCGGACGAGGTCCAGGAAGACATCACCAAGGGGCGTACCGCGAACCAGCAGGTGGACAGCGACAGCTGCGCGCTGTAGTTACCGGCTTGTGGCGCGGGGCCCGGTGGGATCGGCCGGTCAGCCGCGAGGATGCCGCAACCGCACCGAGACCCAGCGGGCCCGCCGGCGCAGAATGCGCGGGATCCCCACTCGGGGGTCCGCGCCCGGCAACTGCGGGGTGCCGCCCCTCTGATGGGAGCTCAGGCCCGTGGCCGAGCGGCGTGTGCGTGCTACGTCACTGTAGTCGTGCGTCCAGCCCATACCCCGACGTCTGCCCCTGCCCCAAGGTCGATAACCGCGCCCACGCCCCCCAATTGGCCTATGCGCGAGGCACTTGGCTGTTCGTAGGACACGCGTTCCTGTCCGCATACCGGACGCGGTACCCGGCGCGAAGCCGGACGCATTCCGACGGTTATCGACAGGTCACCGACAGGTCACCGAGGGGTCACCGAGGGGTCACCGATCGGGCTCGGGATCCTTCAGCCAGTTGATCAGTTCGGTCGAAAACGCCATGGGGTCCTCCTCGTGCGGGAAGTGCCCGAGGCCGTCGAACAGCCGCCAGCGATACGGCGCTTCGACGTACTCCCCGGAGCCCGCCGCGCTCCGCGTCCGCATCACCGGGTCGAGCGAGCCGTGCAGATGCAGCGTCGGCACCCGAACCGGCCGCTTCATACGCCGGTTGAACTGGATCCCGTCCGGTCGGGCCATGGACCGCACCATCCATCGGTACGGCTCGATCGAGCAGTGCGCCGTGGAAGGGATGCACATGGCGCGGCGGTACGTCTCCACGGCCTCGTCGTCCGGCAGCCGCGGCCCCGACCAGTCCCGCATCAGACGGCCCACCAGGGCGCCGTCGTCCGCGACGAGTTGACGCTCCGGGATCCACGGCCGCTGGAATCCCCAGATGTAGGAACCCGCGGCCGTCTGCTTGACGTCGGAGAGCATGGCCGAGCGCCAGCGCCGGGGATGCGGCATCGAGGAGACGGCGAGCCGGCGGACCAGCTTGGGGCGCATCGCGGCCGCCGTCCAGGCCAGATATCCGCCCAGGTCGTGCCCGACCAGTGCCGCGTCCGGCTCACCGAGGGACCGTACGACCCCGGTGATGTCGAGCGCGAGGTTGGCGGGGTCGTAACCGCGCGGGGTGCGGTCGCTGCCGCCGACTCCCCGCAGATCCATGGCCACGGCCCGGAAGCCGGCGTCGGCGAGCGCGACCAGCTGATGGCGCCACGTCCACCAGAACTGTGGAAAACCGTGCAGTAGCAGCACGAGCGGCCCGTCGCCCATCTCGGCGATGTGGAAGCGCGCACCGTTGGCGGCGACATCCCGATGGGTCAGCTCCTGCCCGCCGGGGACGTCGAGTCGTACGACCGAGGTGGGTTGCGCCGAAGGTGTGGCGGGGTCCGTCATGAGGATGAGCGTGTCACAGCTTCGACGGCGTCCTCGACCCGCTCCGCCCGGGGGTGAGGCTTGGCGCTCTGCAGGACGCCCGCCGTCTCCTTCATCGAGGCGGCGACCTTCTGGGGTCCCTTCCCCTTCTTGGCCTTCTTCGCGAAGACGACACCCATGAGTGCGAGGACGGCGGCGACCAGCACGTTCGCCGCGAACGACAGCAGGAAGCAGATCGCGAGATTCCAGTGGCTCCAGGTGCGGATGCCGTACGCCAGGGCGAAGTTCAGCATCGGCAGGGAGAAGATCAGCACCGCGCCGGCCGCGGAGAACGAGCCGCCGCTCACCGCACCGCGCTTGACGTCATGCTTGAGCTGCGCCTTCGCCAGCGCGATCTCGTCGTGCACCAGCGCGGACATCTCGGTCGTCGCCGAGGCGAACAGCTGGCCGATGCTGCGTTCGGCGCCGACCGGGCTGCCGTCGGGTGCGCTCATCGCGGACTCCCTGTTTTTGCGTGCTGGTCTTCTTGGTTTGTTTTGTCGTGTCCGATCATGCCGGACCGTCGTTCTCCTCGCTTGCCCCGCCCGTTACTTCGGCAAGCCTCCGGTGCTCAGCGGCCTTCCGCTCGTGAATCTCGGCCATCCGCAGGTGGTACGCCGGATTGTCCTGCACGTAGATGTCCGGGATGCCGTCGAGGTCCTCGTCGCGCTCCTCCGCCTCGCACAGCGCACGGTACTTGGCGTTACGTATCTTCAGCAGCGCGGTGGCGCATACGGCGGCTATGAACGAGCCGATCAGGACGGCGGCCTTCACCGCGTCGGTGAGCGCAGGGTCGTTCTTGAAGGCGAGCTCGTCGATGAGCAGCGAGACGGTGAAACCGATACCGGCGAGGGAGGCGACGGCGAAGACGTCCGGCCAGACCAGATCGTCGCTGAGCGAGGCCTTGGTGAACCGGGCCGTGAGCCACGTACCACCGAAGATGCCGACCGCCTTCCCGACGACGAGTCCGAGCACGACACCGAGTGTCTCGGGCCGCGTGAACACATCCCCCAGCGCCCCGCCGGAGACCGCGACCCCCGCGCTGAACAGGGCGAACAGGGGAACGGCGAGTCCCGCCGACAGGGGCCGCACGAGATGCTCGATGTGCTCGCCGGGGGAGTGCTCCTCGTCCTCGTGCCGGTGGCAGCGCAGCATCAGGCCCATCGCGACACCGGCGATGGTGGCGTGCACGCCGCTGTTGTACATCAGGCCCCAGTTGGCGAGCGCGAGCGGCACATACACGTACCAGCCGCGTACGCCCTTGCGCAGCAGCAGCCAGAACACGGCGAGCCCGATGACGGCCCCGCCGAGAGCCGCGAAGTCGATCCTGTCCGTGAAGAAGATCGCGATGATGAGTATCGCGAACAGATCGTCGACGACGGCGAGGGTGAGCAGGAAGGCGCGCAGGGCGGACGGAAGCGACGTTCCGATCACGGCGAGCACGGCGAGTGCGAAGGCGATGTCGGTGGCGGTCGGTACGGCCCACCCCGCGAGGGACCCGTCCCCCATGACATTGGTGAGGGTGTAGACGAGCGCCGGTACGGCCATCCCGCAGATCGCCGCGGCGACCGGCAGCAGGGCGGCCCTCGGATCCCGGAGATCCCCGGCGACCAGCTCTCGCTTGAGCTCGATACCGGCGACGAAGAAGAA
The DNA here is from genome assembly GCF_054462255.1 of Streptomyces sp. SD15. Lineage (NCBI taxonomy): Bacteria > Bacillati > Actinomycetota > Actinomycetes > Kitasatosporales > Streptomycetaceae > Streptomyces > Streptomyces sp. SD15. Next base: position 57,457 of record NZ_JBTLMO010000016.1, read on the forward strand.
CACCGCGAGCAGTCCGTCGGCCGCCCAGTGCTGGACGGACAGGTTCAGGCCGAGCGCCGCGGGCCCGAGATGGAAGTGGCTCACGTCCGCGTAACTGTCCCGCAGCGGCGAGTTCGCCCAGATCAGCGCGGTGATGGCAGCGACCAGCAGCAGCACGCCGCCCACGGTCTCGGTCCGCAGTGCGTCGGCGACGAAGTTCCGCTCGGGCAGGGACAGCCGTCCGAGGAACTTGCGGGTGTTCGTGCTGGGCGCGGCCACTGGGTGGACCTTCCGGGTCGGTGTCACTTGCTGACGGCCGTCACGAGGGGTCGCTGACGACGTTGCCGACCAGACTTCCCGGCACACCCTGGGACACCACTTTACCTTGCCATTACAGACGCATATCGCGCATTCCGAACATGCAGCCCATACGCGCCCCGCCCAGCCCCACCGCCAGCACGCGGATGAGGCGGCATCCCCCCGCCCCCGGCGTGGAACACGAGGACGCGACGCCCTGGCCCGCCCCAACGAGAGAACGACGCCATCAGCCCTCTCGCAGGACCGCGCAATACCTGACGGGGTCGCCAACAGATGCGGGGGAGCGCGCTTCGTCCGCGTGCGGGTGCCGGGACATCGCCCTCCGCCTGAGGACGGGAGCACCTACAGGGGGACGCCGAGAAGGCCCCCTCAGCGGCCGGAGGGCGCGGATGAGCGAGGGGCCGGGAAGACGGTCCGCCGGCGGGGCAACTGTGCGCGGGCGCGCGGTCTCCCGGCGGGGTGCTGGGGCGGAGCCCCGCGGTCGCCGGCGGGGGTGTGGGGGCACGCAGTGCCCCCACACCTGAAAAGGGGCGGGTGGGCGGGGGAAAACCCTCAGTCCTCGCTCGGCGCCGCCGGCAGCTTCGCCTGGATCAGATCCATCACCGTCGAGTCCGTGAGCGTGGTGACGTCACCAAGCTCCCGGTTCTCCGCGACATCCCGCAGCAGACGGCGCATGATCTTCCCGGACCGAGTCTTCGGCAGCTCCGCCACCGGCAACACCCGCTTCGGCTTGGCGATCGGCCCAAGCGTCGTCCCCACGTGATTGCGCAGCTCGGCCGCGAGCCCGTGGTCCTCGGCGGAAGCCGTCCCCCGCAGGATCACGAACGCGACAATCGCCTGCCCGGTCGTCTCGTCCGCCGCCCCGACCACCGCCGCCTCGGCCACCGCCGGATGCGACACGAGCGCCGACTCCACCTCGGTCGTCGAGATGTTGTGCCCGGACACGAGCATCACGTCATCGACCCGCCCGAGGAGCCAGATGTCCCCGTCCTCGTCCTTCTTGGCCCCGTCCCCGGCGAAGTACTTCCCCTCGAACCGCGACCAGTACGTGTCGAGGAACCGCTGATCGTCCCCCCAGATGGTCCGCAGCATCGAGGGCCACGGCTCGGTGAGCACGAGGTACCCACCACCCCCGTTGGGAACCTCCCGCGCCTCATCATCCACAACCGTCGCCGAGATCCCCGGCAACGGCCGCTGCGCCGACCCCGGCTTGGTCTCGGTGACCCCCGGCAGCGGCGAGATCATCATCGCCCCGGTCTCGGTCTGCCACCAGGTGTCCACGATCGGCGTCCGGTCGGCCCCGATGTGCTTGCGGTACCAGATCCACGCCTCGGGATTGATCGGCTCACCGACGGACCCCAGCACCCGCAGCGACGACAGATCGAACTTCGCGGGGATGTCGTCCCCCCACTTCATGAACGTACGAATGGCCGTGGGCGCCGTGTAGAGAATCGTCACCCCGTACTTCTGCACGATCTCCCAGAACCGCCCCTGGTGCGGGGTGTCCGGTGTGCCCTCGTACATCACCTGCGTCGCACCGTTCGAGAGCGGCCCGTACGTGATGTACGAGTGCCCGGTGACCCACCCGATGTCGGCCGTGCACCAGTACACGTCGGTCTCCGGCTTGAGGTCGAAGACGGCGTGGTGGGTGTACGAGGTCTGCGTGAGGTAGCCGCCCGAGGTGTGCAGGATGCCCTTCGGCTTCCCGGTGGTCCCGGAGGTGTAGAGGATGAACAGCGGCTGCTCGGCGTCGAACGCCTCCGGCGTGTGCTCGGCGGACTGCCGTTCGACGATCTCGTGCCACCACACGTCGCGGCCCTCGGTCCAGTCGACCTCCTGCCCGGTACGCCGCACCACCAGCACCTTGTCGACCCCGTCGACCCGGCGCACCGCGTCGTCGACGGCGGGCTTGAGGGCGGCCGGCTTACCGCGCCGGTAACCGCCGTCGGAGGTGATGACCAGCTTGGCGTCGGCGTCCTGGATGCGGGTCGCGATGGCGTCCGCGGAGAACCCGCCGAAGACGACCGAGTGCGCGGCGCCGATCCTGGCGCAGGCCAGCATCGCGACGACCGCCTCGGGGATCATCGGCAGATAGACGGCGACCCGGTCGCCCTGCTCGACGCCCAGCTCGATCAGGGCGTTGGCGGCCTTCGACACCTCGTCCTTGAGCTCGGCGTAGGTGATGGCCCGGCTGTCCCCCGGCTCACCCTCGAAGTGGATGGCGACGCGGTCCCCGTGCCCCGCCTCCACATGCCGGTCCACGCAGTTGTACGCGACATTCAGCTTCCCGTCGGCGAACCACTTCGCGAACGGAGGGTTCGTCCAGTCCAGGATTTCGGTCGGCTCGGTGGCCCAGGTCAGCCGGCGGGCCTGCTCGGCCCAGAAGCCGAGCCTGTCAGCCTTGGCCTGCTCATACGCCTCCGCGGTGACGTTGGCGTTCGCGGCCAGGTCGGCGGGCGGCGCGAACCTGCGCTCTTCCTTCAGCAGGTTGGCCAGGCTTTCGTTGCTCACGACATCTCCCTTTCCCAGGGTGTCCGTTGTGTCCCAGGCCACAGCTCATCAGACCCGGGGGCTCGCTGACAAGGGCCGATCCCTGATTGGTTTAGACCTTTCGCGGGTACTGAGGGGGCCGGGGCCCTTCAGGACTACGCACTCCAGGCCACGTACGGACCGGTGTTCGGGTTCACTCGTCACGCTTCCCTCGGCTCGGCCCAAGTACAGGCGAAGTGCCCCCGAAGCGAAGGAGACACCGAGTGGAACGGATACGGGGCGGGCCCCTCGCCGCGGCACGTGATCCACAGCTCTTCGAACAGTTCTACCGGCGCCATGTCGACGCGCTGACACGTTTCGGGGCCCGGCGTGTCGACGACCCCCACATCGCCGCCGACCTCACTGCGGAGATCTTCCTCGCGGTCCTCCACTCGGCCCACACCTACCGCCCCGGCCGCGGCAGCGATACCGCCTGGCTGTCCATCCCGGGGCACTTCGCCGTCACGCCCGAGCAGGCCAAGGAAACAGACCAAGGAATCAGGCCAAGGAAACAGACCAAGGAATCAGGCCAAGGAAACAGACCAAGGAAACAGACCAAGGAAACAGACCAAGGAAAACGGGGCGCGGAAGGACCTCGAGAAGCTGGATCCCGTGGCGCGCTCTCGCGGCGCACCGTCCCTGGACGGGCACACTCCACCCCGGTGACACCCTGGCCCTCGAGAACTTCCCGTTCCTCATGACCGGCAACCCCGAGATGCGGGCCATGGCCTTCTACGCGGTGAAGGGCAGCATCAAGCCCTGTGTGCCGGTGAAAGGCACCCACCCCGGCGAGGCAGCGCTGGCCCCCTCATCCGCCTCGCGACGGTAACCGGTACGTGGTGCGCGGCCCCGCCGACCGGGGCCGCGCACCACGCCCAGGTCACCCGGGACGGCGGACGAGTTCACGCGGGATGGCGCAGATCCTCCGCCGCTCCCACGTGATCGAACAGCTCGGTGCCGTCGCGGTCGACCAGCAGATACGCCTGAGCCTCGCCGACGTGGAAGTACATCCCGTGCAGCTCGAGCTCGCTCTCCCGCATGGCCCGCGCCACGGACTCATGCGCCCGCAGATGCTCCAACTGCTGCACCACGTTGGTCAGACACAGCTGCTCCACCGCGTCGGCCGGCGCCCGCCCGGCGAGCCGGGCCCACGGTCGGTCCTTGGCGGCCATCCGCTCCAGGCTCGGGAGCCCGTGCCGCAGCCACCGCTTGAGCGGCGTCTGTGCCTCGCCGTGCTCCGCGTTCAACAGGGCCTGCATCGCCCCGCACCCGGAGTGTCCGCACACCGTGATGGACCGAACATGCAGCACGTCCACCGCGTACTCGATCGCCGCGGCCACCGAGTCGTCTCCGCTCTCCTCCCCGGGCTTCGGTACGAGGTTGCCGACATTGCGTACGACGAAGAGGTCACCCGGACCACTGGAGGTGATCATCGACGTGACGAGCCGTGAGTCGGCGCAGGTCAGGAACAGCTGCTGCGGCCGCTGTCCTTCCCGCGCCAGCCGCGCCAGCTCACCCCGCACCAAGGGCGCGGTGTTGCGCTGGAACGCGCTGATGCCGCGCGCCAGTTGATGCCCGCTCTGCCCGCTCGGCCCACTCTGTGTGCTCGGCCCACTCCCTTCGGAGGAGCCGATCGCCACGTCAGCCCCGCCCGAACCGCCTTCCCCGTCCGACCGGTCGCTCGGGGATGTGGCCTGCGGGCTCGCGGACGGCTCGCAGTAGTGGTTGCGCCACGGCGTCCAGGGTCGGCAGCGGCAATGGGAGGCGCTTGTGGGCTCGGCGATAGGGGTGCGGGCCCGCCCGGTCAGTTCGACCGCGCCGCCCTGCGCGAAGTGCCCTTTCTGCCAATCGTGCAGGGACTCGAACGCCGCATGGTCCATGAATGAACCGTCCAACTCCACGACGACATCTGCCCCTTGAGGCACCTGGTGCAGGGCACGGCTGAGCCGAGGCACCGCGAGGAACGTCAACTGCCCTCGTACATGTACGTGATGGACACCTTCTCTCTCTTCGTGCGTGATGCGGGTGCGGGCGAGGCGGTGCAGGGCGACGGCGACGGCCGCGGAGACCCCCAGCGCCACTCCCTCGAGGACACCGAGGAATACGACGCCGATCGTGGTGACGGCGTACACCAGCACCTCGCGGTGGCGGGTGACCGTGCGGATGTGGTGCAGGGACACCATCTGGATGCCGACGGCCATCACCAGGGCGGCGAGCGATGCGAGGGGGATCAGCTCCAGGATCGGGACCATCAGCAGCGCGGCAACTACTACGAAAACGCCGTGCAACATCGTGGAGTTCCGGCTCACAGCACCGGCTTGCACATTCGCGGAACTACGGACGGCGACCCCGGCGACGGGCAGCCCACCGAGGGCGCCGGAGACGACATTGGCCGCGCCCTGTCCGAGCAGCTCCCGGTCCAGGTCGGAACGGCCCACCCGCGGCTGCGACTCGGGTCGCCTCGCCACCAGCTTGTCCACGGCCACGGCGCCGAGCAACGACTGAACACTGCACACCAGCGTGACGGTGAGGACGGCGGCGATGATTCCGAGCACCGGCCCCTCGGGCAGCCCGGCCAGGGCATGGCTGCTCCAGGACGGCAGGTCGACCTTGGGCAGGGTCAGCCCGGCGAGCCAGGCGGTCAGGGTGGCCCCGGTGACGGCGACGAGGGCGGCCGGGACTGTGCGCAGTACCTGCCCGGCTCGTCCGGGAATCCGTGGCCAGGCAAACAGGAGGGCCAGCGTCAGCACGCTCATCGACACCGCCACGGGGTGGACGTGTGTCAACTGGTCGGGCAGCGCACGGAGGTTGTCCAGGACGGAGCTCTGCGGGGTGCCGCCCAGCACGATATGCAGCTGGGCGACGGCGATGGTCATGCCGATGCCGGCGAGCATGCCGTGCACGACGGCGGGGCTCACGGCCAGCGCCGTACGGGCCACGCGCAGGCAGCCCAAGCCCAGTTGGGTGAGTCCGGCGAGGGCGGTGATGGCGCAGGTCGTACGCCATCCATAGCGGTGGATGAGCTCTGCGGTGACGACCGTGAGGCCGGCAGCGGGCCCGCTCACCTGGAGTGCTGAGCCGCCGAGGCGTCCGGCGACGAGTCCGCCCACGGCGGCGGCGACGAGGCCCGACTGGAGTGGCGCGCCGGTGGCGAGGGCGATGCCGAGGGACAGGGGCAGGGCGATCAGGAAGACGGCGATCGAGGCGGACAGATCGGCGCCCGTCATCTGGAATCGGTGGGGCGGAATCGGTGGGGGGCTGTGGGGCTGGTGGATGCGCTTAGGCCGAGTCGATTCGGCGATGGGGTTCCCCGCTGCGCGAGCGGGGTCGAGTACTTGGGGGCGGGTGGGGACGCAAGAGGACATTCCCGTCTCCTCCGGGGCAGCGCGGTCGCGGAACAGGTGGTCCCCGTCCAGGGAGGACGGGGGCGGATCGCGGCCGTGGGTCACGGCGTGCAGCGGCGGGATTTTCAACGTTCGGTAAACGGATCGTAATGCAGAGTAAAGACTTCCCGCTCAATTTGGTAGCAAATGATGCAATAAATCACTCTTGCGGGTGATCCAAGCTTTTTATCGGCTTGTCGTATTTATTCAGTCTCGGCCCCGTGCGACCTTGGCGGCGCTATCAGCATTTCGCTGTGCATCACCCCAGATCGCCCTAATCAGCGTTGCCCTGACTGAAGGAAGAAGGTGGGCGGAGATGGCCGCCACCCAGAGGATTGCCGCGGGCGTCGCACTCGTCGCGGCCTGCGCCACGGCGCTCGCCGGTTGTGCGAGCGATACCACCGGTTCCCAGGAAGGCGCGCACGGTGCGAAGAAGGCGGCCGGGGGCCCGGCGCCCAATCGTGTGGCCCGCCTGATCGGCGACGGTTCCACCGCCTACACCGGTGCGCAGCCGTATCTGCCCAGGCCAGAGCGGCTGAAGCCGGGTCAGAAGCCCCCGCAGTTCGTGGTTTTCTCCTGGGACGGCGCCGGTGAGGACAGTCAGAAACTCTTTTCGCACTTCCGGAAGGTCGCCAAGGCCAACAACGCGACGATGACGTACTTCCTGAGCGGCGTGTACATGCTGCCGGAGGACAAGCGCTATCTGTACGAGCCGCCGGAGCACTCACCAGGCAGCTCGGACATCGGCTTCAACGACGAGCAGGGCATCGAGGAGACCGCCAAGCAGCTGCGCGGCGCGTGGCTGGAGGGCAACGAGATCGGCACGCACTTCAACGGCCACTTCTGCGGCAGTGAAGGCGGTGTCGGCGAGTGGTCGGTCGCGGAGTGGAAGAGCGAGATCGCCCAGGCGAAGTCGTTCGTCAAGTCGTGGAAGACCAACACGGGCATGACGAAGGCCCCTCCACTGCCCTTCGACTATGACAAGGAGCTCATCGGCGCTCGCACCCCCTGCCTGGAGGGCCAGAAGAACTTCATGAAGGCGGCTTCCCAGCTGGGCTTCCGTTATGACACCAGTGGCGTCAACGATCAGGTCTGGCCCAAGAGGAGGGAGGGCCTTTGGGACCTGTCGATGCAGCTCGTGCCCTTCGTCGGGCACTCCTACGAGCAGCTCACCATGGACTACAACTTCATGGTCAACCAGTCGGGCACCGCGACCCAGGGCGACCTGGACAAGCAGGTGTACTGGGGCGACCAGATGCGTGACAGCCTGCTCAAGGGCTTCGACCGCGCCTACGACGGCAACCGTGCGCCGCTGATCATCGGCAACCACTTCGAATCCTGGAACGGCGGCAACTACATGCGTGCCGTCGGCGAGGTCATCGAGCGTGTCTGCACCAAATCCGACGTCCGCTGTGTTTCCTTCCGCCAGTTGGCGGACTGGCTCGACGCGCAGGATCCGGTCACGCTGGAGAAGCTCCGTGGCCTCAAGGTCGGCGAGGCCCCGAAACAGGGCTGGACGTCCTTCCTCTCGGCTCACCCCGCTCCGGCCCCGAAGGGCGTCCCCGGGGCGCCGGCAGCCAAGCCGTAGTGCCCGTTCCTGGCGGTAGTGCCCGTTCCCGCGGGCATGACTGCCCCTGCGGTAGCGCCCGTGCCCGCAGGCCGGTCACCCATGGGGTAAGGGCCGCGGGCCCGCCGCTCGGGCGGTGGCGGCCGTCCCGGCGGGCCGGTCGCCCATGCGGTAGGGCCCGCCCGGGTCGGCCGGACGCTCAGGCGGTGGCCACCAGCCCTTCGCCGAGTACGAAGCCGGGGTCGACCTGCGCCGCCAGGTCCGCCCCGGTCCTCTCGTTGCCCCAATTGCTCGCGTTCTTCAGGTGGAAGTGCACCATCTGGCGGGTGTAGCGCTCCCAGTCCCGCAGCTCGTACGTGGCATCCGCGGCGCCCTGCAAGGTGCGCAGGGCACGCCGGTTGGCGTCCTCCAGGTGCTCGAACCGGGGCGGGCGGCCCTTCTCCATGGCGCGCACCCAGTCCGAGTGGCCGATGGTCACCAGTAGGTCGTCACCGACTTCGGCGCGGAGGAAGTCGATGTCGTCCTGGCCCTGCACCTTGTTGCCGACGACCTTCAGGATGACCCCGAAGTCGCGGGCGTACTCCTTGTACTGGCGATAGACGGAGACTCCCTTCCGGGTCGGCTCGGCGACGAGGAACGTGATGTCGAAGCGGGTGAACAAGCCGGACGCGAAGGAATCTGAGCCTGCCGTCATATCGACGACGACGTACTCGCTCCGGCCGTCGACGAGATGGTTCAGGCAGAGCTCCACTGCACCGGTCTTGGAGTGGTAGCAGGCCACTCCCAAATCGGCCTCGGTGAACGGGCCGGTGACCATCAAACGGACGACGCCGCCGTCGAGTTCCACCGGTCGGGCGCAGGCGTCGTACACCGGATTGTCCTCGCACACCCGCAGCAGCCGCGACCCCTCACCGGGCGGAGTCGTCTTGATCATCGTCTCGGTGGACGCGATCCGCGGATTGGAACCCCGCAGGTAGTCCTTGATCAGCGGCAGCCGCGTGCCCAGGGCGGGCAGCCCGGCGGCCTCGGCCTCGTCCAGGCCGAGCGCGGCTCCCAGGTGCTGGTTGATGTCGGCGTCCACCGCGACGACCGGTGATCCCGTGGCGGCGAGATGACGGATGAACAGAGAGGACAGGGTGGTCTTGCCGCTGCCACCCTTCCCAACGAAAGCCATTTTCATGTTCACCAAGGGTAGTCTGATGAGTGCGCGGAGTGCCTGGCCGGCGTGAAGAAAACCACTCCTTCGTGGGGTGGGCTGCCGGGGTGCGTAATGTCGTACTCATGAGTACGACAGGCGCGAACGCCGACCCGCTCGCGGCCCTGGGCTCGCTGCCCGGGGTGGCCGAATCCGTGGAGTCCGTCCGCAAGGCGGTGGACCGGGTCTACGGGCACCGGATCATGCGGCGTCGCAGCAACGAGATCACTTCCGAGGCCGCGCTGCGGGGGGCCCGGGGCTCCGCGGCGCTGTCCGGTGCCGACTGGGCCCTCGAAGAGGTGCGCCGCCGCACCGACTTCAGCGGTGACGACGAGGCCCGCAGGGTCGGCGCGGCCCTCCGGCTGACCGCCGAGGCGGGCCAACTCCTCTCTATCTGGAGGCAGTCCCCCCTGCGGGTGCTGGCCCGGCTGCATCTCGTCGCGGCCGCGGACAAGGGGGACGGGGTCGGCCGGCCGCGTCATGACGGCGAACCGGTCGACGAGCCGCTCGTCGAGCTGCCGCTGCCGGACGCGACCGAGGTCGCGGGACGGCTCGAGGGGCTCTCGCAGTTGATCATCGCCGGTGGTTCGGCCCCGGCGCTGGTAACGGCGGCCGTCGTGCACGGCGAGCTGCTCGCCCTGCGCCCCTTCGGTACCCACAACGGCCTGGTCGCTCGCGCGGCCGAGCGCATCGTCCTGGTCGGCAGCGGCCTCGACCCGAAGTCCGTCTGTCCGGCCGAGGTCGGCCACGCCGAACTCGGCCGCGAGGCCTATCTGGCGGCTCTGGACGGCTATGCCTCCGGCACCCCGGAGGGTATGGCGGCGTGGATCGCCCACTGCGGCAAGGCCGTTGAGCTGGGAGCCAGGGAATCGACGGCCGTCTGCGAGGCGCTTCAGCGCGGCGCGGCATAGGACCCACAACAGGGTTGCGGCGGTACGAGTTCTCGTACCGCCGCTGGCATGTTCACCGGGTTACCAAGCGTCCTCGATATGTTGCCCATCAGGTCGGGAACTGCTGCCCGTCACCTGGTGCGGCTGGCCCGTAATCGACGGGTCGACGTCGCGTGGGTGCTCGATGTTCATGCTCGGTCCGTGGGGCCTTGATTGCGTTTAAAGGTGATCCTTTCGGATGTCCTTGGTCTCGCGGGCCGTTAACCCCTTTGTACTCCAGGTTCACAGGAAGCGGAAGTCCTGACTGTACTTCTTTACTTTTAGCTTCAAATGGGTGTGAATCGGGCGTGACTGTGTTGCTCGCGCGGACGTGACGCGCTCATGCCGCGGCCGCGCGCCGTCGGCTCGCGTACCAGACGAGCCCCGCCGTGGCCGCCGCCGCGCCTATCGCGGCCGCCGCGACGAGCGCCGGACGCGGCGGTACCGAGAGCGCGGGCAGTCGCTGCTTGAGCCGGACCGGACGGTGGAAGTCCAGAATCGGCCAGGAGCGGGCGAGCGCCTCGCGCCGCAGCACGCGGCCCGGATTCACCGCATGGGGATGGCCGACGGACTCCAGCATCGGCAGGTCGGTCGCGGAGTCGCTGTACGCATAGCAGCGCGAGAGGTCGTATCCCTCGGACTCCGCCAGTTCCTTGACCGCCTCGGCCTTTGCCGGCCCGTATGCGTAGTACTCCACCTCTCCGGTGAAGCAGCCGTCCTCGCCGACGACCATGCGGGTGGCCACTACGCGGTCCGCGCCGAGCAGTTCGCCGATCGGCTCGACCACCTCCGCTCCGGACGTGGAGACGATCACGACATCGCGACCGGCGGTGTGGTGCTCCTCGATGAGGGAGGCGGCCTCGTCGTAAATGATCGGGTCGATCAGGTCGTGCAGTGTCTCGGCGACGATCTCCTTGACCTGCTGGACGTTCCAGCCGCGGCACAGCGTGGACAGGTAAGCGCGCATCCGCTCGATCTGGTCATGATCGGCGCCGCCTGCCAGGAACACGAACTGGGCATATGCGCTACGCAACACGGCCCTGCGGTTGATCAGTCCGCCTTGGTAGAACGACTTGCTGAACGTGAGCGTGCTCGACTTCGCAATGACCGTCTTGTCCAGGTCAAAGAAGGCCGCTGTCCGGGGCGAGGAGTGGTTTTCCACAAGCCTGAGCATATGCGCCCACCATTCGGGCTAGTGTGGGGCGCGTGGGTTTGCCTGAGACGGCTCTCGGGTACACCATGGAAGTCACGGATCGTTCGCGACCGTGCTAACCCGGTCTGGCTCCTCCCCCCCCGAGTCGGACCGTGGGGACGACCCCCGCTCTCCCCCCCGGCGGGGGTCGTCGCATGTCCGGATGGGGTTTTCCCCTCTCTTGCGCGGCCCCGGGACCCTCTGATTGCCACTGTGGCGTCCCTTTTTGCGCGCCCATGATTCATCACTGTGCGTAGTCGCGGGACTGCTCTGTGGAAGCCGCGCGCGAGTCGCCGGTATGGGTGAAGGCGATATTCACAACCATCGAGTTGTCCACAGTTATCGACCAAGATCCACACGATTTTCGGGATCGCTGCACCGTGATTCCAGCGCGTCCTGCTCGCGGCGAGTTCCTCGCGGCAAGTTCATGGCCGGTTCCGTTTGCGGGACGCGTATGGCCGGTTCGTATCGGCCGTTCATATGGAGGCCGGTTGCCGGTACTTCACACGAGCGGGAATCGCGGGGCCGTAGGGGGCGCCGCGCAAGAAGCAGCGAAGGGGGCTGGGGATCGTGGCGGGAGCCATCACACATGATCGGCCGCCCGCCGCCGAAGGGCGGCAGGGCGGACCATTGATCGTCACGGAGGACGTCGACCTCCTCGACGACCTGCTGCGCCTGTGTGCGGCGGCGGGCGCGAGGCCGGAAGTCCATCACGGGGTGCCGGAGCGCAGTGGTAGCTGGGAGGCGGCACCTCTCGTGATCGTCGGTGACGACGCCGCACGGCGCGTGCGTGGGGCCGCGCGCAGACGCGGAGTGGTGCTGGTCGGGCGGGATCAGGACGACTCCGGTGTCTGGCGCCGGGCCGTCGAGATCGGCGCCGACCATGTCCTGATGCTGCCCGACGGCGAGCAGTGGCTCGTCGACCGCATCGCCGACGTGGCCGAGGGAGTCGGCCGGCCCGCGCTCACCGTAGGCGTGATCGGTGGCCGTGGCGGGGCCGGAGCCTCCACGCTGGCCTGCGCGCTCGCCGTCACCTCGGCGCGTGCCGGACGACGCACCCTGCTCGTGGACGCGGATCCCCTGGGTGGCGGTCTCGACGTACTCCTGGGCGGAGAGGCGGCCGAAGGCCTGCGCTGGCCGGCGTTCGCCGCCTCCCGCGGCCGGGTCGGCGGCGGCGCCCTGGAGGAGTCCCTGCCCGAACTGCACGCGCTGCGTGTCCTCAGCTGGGATCGCGGCGACTCCGTGGCCATCCCGCCGCAGGCCGTCCGCGCGGTCCTGGCCGCCGCCAGACGGCGCGGCGGCACGGTGGTCGTCGACCTGCCCCGCCGCATCGACGAAGGCGTCGCGGAAGCACTCGCCCAACTCGACCTCGGACTGCTGGTGGTCCCCGCAGACCTGCGCGCCATCGCGGCGGCAGGACGGGTGGCGTCCGCGGTCGGCATGGTTCTGCGCGATCTACGGGCCGTGGTCCGAGGTCCCTACGCGCCGGGCCTCGACGACCGCGAGGTAGCCAGGCTGCTCGGACTGCCTTTGGTCGGCGAGGTGCCCGCCGAATCACCGCGGCCGGACGCCGACCTGCCACCCGGAGGAGCGGTGCGGGGACCGCTCGCCCGGTTCTGCACGGCCTTCTGGGAGCGCGTTCCGGTGCCAGGAGGGGGCGTATGAACTGGGACGCCGATACTGGGACGCACCGCGGAGCGAGCCTCGGCGGGCCTACGGAGTCGGCCGGACAGGCCGGGCGAACAGGGCTTCTGGACGGCGTACGGCAGTGGCTCGCCGAGAGCGGGTCCGAGCCCACACCCGCGCGTGTGGCACAAGCCCTGCGTGCGCAGGGGCGCGTGCTGGGCGACGCGGAAGTCCTCGGCGCTGCGGAGCAGTTGCGCTCCGAACTGGTCGGCAGTGGACCCCTCGAGCCGCTGCTCGCCGACCCGTCGGTGACCGACGTCCTGGTCTCCGCGCCCGACCGGGTCTGGGTGGACCGGGGCGGAGGCCTGGAGCTGACGGCTGTCTCCTTCCCGGACGCGGCCGCCGTACGACGCCTCGCGCAGCGCCTCGCAGCCGTGGCCGGCAGAAGGCTCGACGACGCGCGCCCCTGGGTCGACGCCCGGCTTCCGGACGGCACCCGGCTGCACGCGGTGCTGCCCCCGGTCGCCGTCGGCTCCACCTGTCTGTCCCTGCGGGTCGTGCGGCCACGCGCGTTCACGCTCGACGAGTTGGTGGCGGCGGGGACCGTGCCACCCGGCGGCGACCGGGTGCTCAGAGCCCTGCTGGACGCCCGGCTGTCGTTCCTGATCAGCGGGGGGACCGGAAGCGGCAAGACGACCTTGCTGAGTGCACTGCTGGGGCTGGTCGGCCCCGGGGAGCGGATCGTGCTCGCCGAGGACTCGGCGGAGCTGCGCCCCGACCATCCTCATGTGGTCCGCCTGGAGGGGCGGCCCGCCAACCAGGAGGGCGTAGGGCTCGTCGCACTGCAGGACCTGGTCCGTCAGGCCCTGCGCATGAGACCGGACCGGCTGGTCGTCGGCGAGGTGCGCGGGCCGGAGGTCGTGTCGCTCCTGGCGGCGCTCAACACGGGCCACGAGGGCGGCTGCGGAACGGTTCACGCGAACGCCGCCGCGCAGGTGCCGGCCCGGCTGGAGGCGCTGGGCACGGCCGCGGGGCTCGACCGGGCCGCGTTGCACAGCCAGTTGGCGGCGGCGTTGTCCGTGGTCCTGCATCTCGTACGCGACCCGGTCGGGCGGCGGCGGATCGCCGAGGTGCATGTCCTGGAGCGCGATCCGTCGGGGCTGGTGGTGACGGTACCCGCACTGCGGTGGGGCGCGGAGGCGTTCGCGTACGAGCGGGGGTGGGAGCGGCTGCGGGAGTTGCTCCGGGATGGGATTGGAGGGATGAGAGGGACTAGCAGGGCTGACGGGACTGGTGTGCCTGGCGGGGCTGACGGGGCTGACGGGGCTGACCGGGCTGAGGGGAGTGGGTTGTCGTGACGGGGGGCGGTGGGGTGTCGGTGGGGGCGGCCATGGCGTGTGCCGGGGCGGCGGCCTGGTTGATGAGCGGGTGGGATTCGGGGGCGCGCAGGGCTCGGTTGCTGTGCGCGGGTGGCGGGGTGGTGGCGACCGGTCCGCCGTCGTGGGAAAAGGCACTCGTCGCGTGGCGGCGACTGCGCGGGCGGCTGCGGTCCGGAGGATGGTCGCTGGTCGTCGGGGCGGTGATCGCGCTCCTGGGCGCGTCCGTGGTGCCGCTGCTTCTCGGGGCGGCCTTGGTGCCGCTGCTCGGGCGGATGCGGCGGGCCGGGGAGGCGCGGCGCGAGCGGGAGCGCCGGGGCGATGCCGTGATCGCCCTGTGTGGGGCGCTCGCCGGGGAGGTGCGGGCCGGGCGGCAGCCGGGTGAGGCACTGCTCAGGGCCGCGCGTGACTCGGGTGGACTCGGCGAGGCACAGGCAGTGGTACTGGCGGCGGCCCGGTTCGGCGGGGACGTGCCGGGCGCGCTCACCGATGCGGCACGGCAAGCGGGGGCCGACGGGCTGGTGGGACTCGCCGCGTGCTGGCGGGTGGCTGTGGACCGGGGCGCGGGCCTTGCGGCGGGGCTCGACCGTCTGGAAGGGGCGCTGCGTGCGGAGCGGGACCAACGAGCGGATATGCGAGCCCAGTTGGCCGGATCGCAATCGACGGCGGTGATGCTCGCGGGGCTGCCGGTTCTGGGGCTGCTGATCGGCACCGCCCTGGGCGCCGATCCGCTGCACGTGCTGCTGCACACCGGTGCGGGCCTGGGCTGTCTGCTGGTCGGCGGAGTGCTGGAGGGCGTGGGGCTCTGGTGGGCCCTGCGCATCGTGAGGGGAGCGGAGGCGGCATGAGCACGGAGGTTGTCCACAGGCTGGGGGCGGCCCTGTGTGGGGCGCCGGCGCTCGGGTGGCTGGTGTGGTCGCTCGGTGCGGCCCGACGTGAGCGGCGGGTGCGCAAGAGGCTGGCCGAGCTGCTGGCCTTGGAGCGGGCGCGTTCACAGCGGCGCTTCGAGTTCCGGGGCGTGGGGCGGCGCTGGCTGCCGCCGACAGGTGCCGTGTGCGCCGGCTGGGTGCTGGTCGGCGGCCTTGCCGGGCTACTGGTGGGGGTGGTGGCCGGTTTCGGGGTCTGGCGGTGGCGGCAGCGGCGCAAGCCGGGGCCGGCGGAGGAGTACGACGCGGCGCAGGCCACCCGGCAACTCCCACTCGCGGCCGACCTGGTGGCCGCCTGCATCGCGGCCGGGGCGGGCCCCGTAGTGGCGGCTCAGGCTGTGGGTGAGGCCTTGGGCGGACCCGTCGGGGATCGGCTGGCGCGGGGCGCGGCGGAGGTGCGGCTCGGGGGTGAACCGGACAAGGCGTGGCGCGGGTTGGCGTCGATGCCGGGTGCCGGGGCGCTGGCGAGACTCCTGGAGCGGGCGGGGGAGGCGGGCGTACCGGCGGCCGTGCCGGTCGGACGGATCGCCGCGGAGGCCCGCGCCGAGTGGGGGCGCAGCGCGACGGCGCGGGCGCGCCGGGCGGCTGTCATGGTCACCGCGCCCGTGGGGCTGTGCTTTCTGCCCGCGTTCCTCGCGATCGGCGTGTTGCCCGTCGTGATCGGGCTGGCGGACGGGGTGCTGGGAGGGGGTGGCGGATGACGACTTATGGCGACGGCGTGCGGTGAGGCAGTGGCAGGTGGGCAACGGAGTCGAACCTTACGGGGGTTGAGATGTGCAGGACGGTACGGGTACGGGTGCGGGCGTGGCTGCTCGGTCGGGCGGCGCGGAGGGACGCGGGCATGGTCACCTCCGAGTACGCGGTGGGGATCATCGCGGCGGTGGCTTTCGCGGCTGCGCTCTACAAGGTGGTGACGAGCGGGCAGGTCGGCGCGGAGTTGCAGGGCATCGTGGGGCGGGCGCTCAATGTCCCGATGTGAGCGGGTGACTGACGGTTCGGCGGTCGTGTCCGGATGGGAAAGCGAGCTCCGCGGCACGTCCGTCGGGTCCGGATGCGAGCGGGTGGGGAGTGGGTCGTCCCGGTGTCGGGACCGGGGATTCGTGACCGCCGAGGCCGCCGTGGTGCTGCCGTCACTGGTGCTCGTCGGAATGGCTCTGGTCTGGGCCCTGCTCGCCGCGTCCGCGCAGATCCAGTGCGTGGACGCGGCGAGGGCGGGCGCCCGCGCAGCAGCCCGCCAGGACCCGCCGGACACGGTCCTGGCGACAACGCGGCGCGCGGCACCGGACGGCGCCAGGGTCACGGTGAGCCGAGAGGGCGACCTGGTCCGGGTGACGGTCATGGCGAGTACGCCGGGCCCCGACGCGCTGTCCGTGGAGCTGAGCGACGCGGCTGTGGCATTGGCGGAGGAGACGGTCGGGGTGGTGGCGGGATGACGAGAGGTGGTGGCGCCGCGCGCACGTTTTCGCGGGGCAGGTGGGTCCCCTCCTGCGCCAGGCGCACCCCTTCCTGGGATAGGTGGGACCCGTTCTGCGCCAGGCGGGCTCCT
Organism: Streptomyces sp. SD15; assembly: GCF_054462255.1. NCBI lineage: Bacteria > Bacillati > Actinomycetota > Actinomycetes > Kitasatosporales > Streptomycetaceae > Streptomyces > Streptomyces sp. SD15. Next base: position 74,023 of record NZ_JBTLMO010000016.1, read on the forward strand.
TCCTCGGACAGAGGGTCGGCGACCGTCTGGACGGTCGGGTTGATCGCCGTGCTGTGTGTGGTCTTCGGGGCGATCCTGGCCATGGGGCAGGCTGTCGTGGTCCGCCATCGTGCGGCGGGAGCGGCCGACTTGGCGGCGCTCGCCGCGGCGGACCACTGGATGGACGGTGGACCGGCGGCCTGCGCCGAAGCGGGCCGGGTGGCACGCGCCCAGCACGCTCGGCTCGTGCGGTGCGCGGTCGAGGGCGAGATCTCGGACGTCACTGCCGCGTCGGGCCGGGCGCCTTTCGGTGTGGAGGTCAGGTCGAGGGCGGGACCTGCGGGGCCGGTCGCCCCTGGCCCGTCCGCCGACTTACCCGGGGCGGCGCCGGAGACCTTGGGAGACGTCGGGCACCCGCCTCGGTGAGGTCGTGAGATCTGACCGACCAGCGTCCGGAGGGACGTGCCACACGGGCCGACGTCAGCGACGCTAGCCCTCCGGCGCCCCTCGCAGCAGCTCCGTGAGCAGCCGCACGGCGCCCCGCTTGTGCAAGGGATCGTTCCCATTGCCGCACTTGGGGGACTGGACGCAGGACGGGCAGCCGGCGTCGCACTCGCAGGAGGCGATGGCCTGGCGGGTGGCGGTGAGCCAGGCGCGGGCGGTGTGGAAGGCGCGCTCTGCGAAGCCCGCGCCGCCCGGGTGACCGTCGTACACGAAGACCGTGGGCAACAGGGTGTCGGGGTGCAGCGGGATGGACACGCCGCCGATGTCCCAGCGGTCGCAGGTGGCGAACAGCGGGAGCATGCCGATCGACGCGTGCTCGGCGGCGTGCAGGGCGCCGCCGAGGATCTCCGGGTTGATCCGGGCGGCGTCGAGCTGATCCTCGGTGACCGTCCACCACACGGCGCGGGTACGGAGCGTACGGGGAGGGAGGTCGAGCTTTGTCTCGCCGAGCACTTCACCGGTGATGACACGACGACGCAGGAAGGAGACGACCTGGTTGGTGACTTCGACGGAGCCGTAGCACAACCGGCCCTCACCCCAAGGGATTTCGGTGTCCGTCTCCAGGACGGAGATGGAGGTCGTGTCGCGGGCGACCGTCGAATAGGGAGGGTTGGCTTCCTCGACCAGCGCGACGGAGTCCTCCAGATCCAGCTGCCGCACCAGGTACGTACGGCCCTGGTGCAGGTGGACCGCGCCCTCGTGGACCGTCGTGTGAGCGGCACCGGCGTCGACCGTGCCCAGCAACCGCCCGGTCCCGGCCTCGACGATCTGCACCGGACTGCCGCCTCCGCCGCGGATGTCGGTCAGGTCGGCGGCGCGCTCCCGACGGGTCCAGTGCCATGCCTTCGTCCGGCGGCGCAGCAGTTTCGCGGCTTCCAGCTGCGGCAGCAGATCCGGGGCGGCCGGTCCGAAGAGTTCCAGGTCCTCGTCCGTGAGGGGGATCTCGGCGGCTGCGGCGCACAGGTGCGGGGCGAGGACGTACGGGTTGTCGGGGTCGAGGACGGTGGACTCCACCGGCTGGTCGAACAGGGCTTCGGGGTGATGCACGAGGAACGTGTCCAGGGGGTCGTCGCGAGCGACCAGGATGGCGAGTGCGCCCTGCCCGGAGCGTCCGGCGCGGCCCGCCTGCTGCCACAGCGAGGCCCGGGTGCCCGGGTAGCCCGCGATGACGACGGCGTCCAGTCCGGAGACGTCGATGCCGAGTTCGAGGGCGGTGGTGGCGGCGAGGCCGAGGAGCTCGCCGGAGTGGAGGGCGCGTTCGAGGGCGCGGCGTTCCTCGGGGAGGTAGCCGCCGCGGTAGGCGGCCACGCGGCGGGCCAGGGAGCGGTCGACCTCGGCGAGGCGTTCCTGGGCGATCACCGCGATGAGCTCGGCGCCACGCCGGGATCGTACGAAGGCGACCGAGCGCACGCCCTGCACGGTCAGGTCGGTCAGGAGGTCGGCCGTCTCGGCGGTGGCGGTACGCCGTACGGGTGCGCCCTTCTCGCCGTGCAGCTCGGTGAGCGGGGGTTCCCAGAGGGCGAAGACCAGTTCGCCGCGGGGAGAGGCGTCGTCGGCGACCTCGACCACCGGGAGGCCGGTCAGGCGGCGGGCGGCCACCGACGGCTCGGCGGCGGTCGCCGAGGCCAGCAGGAAGACGGGCGACGCGCCGTAGCGCGCGCACAGACGGCGCAGGCGGCGCAGCACCTGGGCGACGTGGGAGCCGAAGACGCCGCGGTAGGTGTGGCACTCGTCGATGACGACGTAGCGCAGGGCACGGAGGAAGGAGGACCAGCGGGGGTGGGAGGGAAGTATCCCTCGGTGCAGCATGTCGGGGTTGGTCAGGACGTAGTTGGCGTACTGACGTACCCATTCGCGTTCTTCGAACGGGGTGTCCCCGTCGTACACGGCTGGGCGTACGGCATTGCCCAGAGATTGTGAAAGTTCCTTCACAGATCGGCACTGATCGGCGGCCAGGGCCTTTGTCGGGGCCAGGTACAGCGCGGTGGCGCCGCGGCCGTTCGGGGCCTCGGAGCCGTCCAAGAGGGCCGTCAGGACCGGTGCGAGGTACGCCAGGGACTTGCCGGAGGCGGTGCCTGTGGCGACGACCACGGAGTCGCCGTCCAGGGCGTGCTCGGCGGCCAGGGCCTGGTGGGCCCAGGGGTGCTCGACCCCCGCGGCCTGGACCGCGGCGATGACCTCCGAGCGGATCCGGTCGGGCCACACGGCATGGCGACCCTCCCGCGGGGGCAAGTGCTCCGTATGAGTGATGCGCGAAGCCCGGCTCGACCCCGAGGCGAGCCGGTCCAGGACCGTGCCCGGAGAGGGGCGGGAAGCGGTGTCCGTCGAGGATCGATCGGATCGGTGATTCTTGGCCATCGGCAACGAGTGTGTCACTGGCGTGACGGACAATGGGCTCAAGGCGTCGTGCACGCCTGCCGGTAAGTGATTGAATGCCATCGCGGCTGGCGAACCGTCCCGGGGGCTCTGCCGAGATGTCCCTTCGGGCGACCGCTCGATAGCAAGGTGCTGGAGGATCCGTGGACCTGTCCCTGTCGACCCGTACCGTCGGCGATCGTACGGTCGTCGAGGTCGGTGGCGAAATTGATGTATATACCGCGCCCAAGCTGCGTGAGCAGCTGGTCGAGCTGGTGAACGACGGCAGTTTTCACCTTGTCGTCGACATGGAGGGCGTGGACTTCCTCGACTCCACCGGGCTCGGCGTGCTGGTGGGTGGCCTGAAGCGGGTGCGCGCCCACGAAGGCTCGCTGCGACTGGTCTGCAACCAGGAGCGCATTCTGAAGATCTTCCGCATCACCGGTCTCACCAAGGTGTTCCCGATCCACACTTCGGTCGAGGAAGCGGTAGCGGCCACCGACTGACCCCGTCCCAGGGCGCCGCACGAGAGGTGTGTGGCGTCCGAGACGGCAGAAGCAATGGAGGGGGACCGGGCCTCGACGGCCCGGCCCCCGACAGCACGCCCGTAGTTTGAGGGGGATGCATGGCCACCGTTGAACTCCGCTTCAGCGCGCTGCCCGAGCACGTCAGGACCGCCCGACTGGTGGCGGCAGCGGTGGCGCGCAGGGCCGGAGTGGACGAGGCCGTACTCGACGAGGTCAGACTCGCCGTTGGCGAGGCCTGCACCCGGGCCGTCGGACTGCACCAGAGCAGCGGCATCTCGGCGCCGGTGCGGGTGACGCTGATCGAGGAGGAGAAGCAGTTCTCCATCGAGGTCGGCGACGAGGCGCCGCGTTCGGCGCCCGGTGAGACGGTGCCCGGTGCCTCCCTGAGTGATTCGGACACGGAGAGCGACGAGGACGAGATGGGCCTTGCGGTCATCAGCGGCCTCGTCGACGACGTCGAGGTCACCGCCGGGGAGAACGGTGGACTGATCAGGATGAGCTGGCCGACCACGCCGCCGGCCGCGCTCGTTCCCTGACATCCCCCTCGTAGCAAAACCCGAAGGGCCCTGCCTCGCAGGGCCCTTTTTTCTTGTGCCGGCCCACTGCCCGGCCCGCTGCCCGGCCCTCGCCCGGCCCTCCTGTCCAGCCTTCCCGCCCTTGCGCCCGCCCATTTCGTGAATTGATTCACGATCAATCACGCGATTATTTGATCAAGCGTCAACGCTTTTGGGGCATTACCTCTTTTGGGTTCCATGGATGCGGGTGGATCATTTGCTGAAGGCGATGTGAAGGCTAATTCCGTTTACCGGGCACTGTTTTGATCAGGTTCCGGTACCTACAATCCGTCCACATCTTGAGCTCAGCCCAAGCGTCAAGGAGGACGAATGGCGGGGCTTTCTACCCCTCATCAGTTTGACCATCCCACAACCTTCGCAGCCGCAGTGCTGACCGACGACAACCGCATGATCGTGATGGTCATCGGCGTCGTCGCCCTGGCGGCCCTGGCGGTCGCCGGGGTTCTGGTACGACAAGTGCTCGCGGCCGGCGAGGGCACCGACAGCATGAAGAAGATCGCGGCGGCGGTCCAGGAAGGCGCAAATGCCTACCTGGGCCGACAGATGCGTACCCTCGCGGTATTCGCCGTCGTGGTGTTCTTCCTGCTCATGCTGCTGCCCGCGGACGACTGGAATCAGCGTGCCGGACGGTCGATCTTCTTCCTGATCGGCGCGGTGTTCTCGGCGACCACCGGCTATATCGGCATGTGGCTCGCCGTACGGAGCAATGTCCGCGTGGCCGCCGCGGCAAGGGAAGCGACTCCGGCCCAGGGTGAACCCGAAAAGGATCTCACCGCTGTCTCGCACAAAGCCATGAAGATCGCTTTCCGTACGGGCGGCGTCGTCGGCATGTTCACGGTGGGGCTCGGTCTGCTGGGCGCCTCCTGTGTGGTGCTGGTGTACGCGGCCGACGCGCCGAAGGTCCTGGAGGGCTTCGGCCTCGGCGCCGCGCTGATCGCGATGTTCATGCGTGTCGGCGGCGGCATCTTCACCAAGGCCGCCGACGTCGGCGCCGACCTGGTCGGCAAGGTCGAGAAGGGCATTCCGGAGGACGATCCGCGCAATGCCGCGACCATCGCCGACAACGTGGGCGACAACGTCGGCGACTGCGCGGGCATGGCGGCCGACCTCTTCGAGTCGTACGCCGTGACACTCGTCGCCGCGCTGATCCTCGGCAAGGCGGCGTTCGGAGACGCCGGGCTCACGTTCCCGCTGATCGTGCCCGCGATCGGCGTACTCACCGCGATGGTCGGCATCTTCGCGGTGGCGCCCCGGCGCTCCGACCGCAGTGGCATGTCCGCGATCAACCGCGGTTTCTTCATCTCCGCGGTGATCTCGCTGGTGCTGGTGGCCATTGCCGTATTCGTCTATCTGCCGGGGAAGTACGCCGACCTCGACGGAGTCACGGACGCGGCGATCCAGGCCAAGGGCGGCGATCCGCGGATCCTCGCGCTCATCGCCGTCGCGATCGGCATCGTGCTCGCCGCGCTGATCCAGCAGCTGACCGGCTACTTCACCGAGACCACCCGTCGTCCCGTGCGGGACATCGGCAAGAGTTCGCTCACCGGCGCGGCCACCGTCGTCCTCGCCGGCATCGCCATCGGTCTCGAATCGGCCGTTTACACCGCCCTGCTGATCGGCCTCGGCGTGTACGGGGCGTTCCTGCTCGGCGGTACGTCCATCATGCTGGCGCTGTTCGCGGTGGCCCTGGCCGGTACCGGACTGCTCACCACGGTCGGTGTCATCGTCGCCATGGACACCTTCGGTCCGGTCTCCGACAACGCGCAGGGCATCGCCGAGATGTCCGGCGACGTCACGGGCGCGGGCGCCCAGGTGCTCACCGACCTGGACGCCGTGGGCAACACCACCAAGGCCATCACCAAGGGCATCGCCATCGCCACCGCTGTCCTCGCGGCCTCGGCGCTCTTCGGCTCGTACCGGGACGCGATCCTCACGGCCGCGAACGAAGTGGGCGAGAAGGTCTCCGGCGAGGGCGCGCCGATGAACCTGATGATGGACATCTCGCAGCCCAACAACCTGGTGGGTCTCATCGCGGGCGCCGCGGTCGTCTTCCTGTTCTCGGGCCTGGCGATCAACGCGGTGTCGCGCTCCGCCGGGGCCGTGGTCTACGAGGTGCGGCGGCAGTTCCGCGAGCATCCCGGGATCATGGACTACACCGAGAAGCCCGAGTACGGGCGCGTCGTCGACATCTGCACCAAGGACGCGCTGCGCGAACTCGCCACGCCCGGGCTGCTCGCCGTGCTCACCCCGATCGCGATCGGGTTCACGCTCGGGGTCGGCGCGCTCGGCTCGTTCCTCGCCGGCGCAATCGGCACCGGCACGCTGATGGCGGTCTTCCTCGCCAACTCCGGTGGCGCGTGGGACAACGCGAAGAAACTCGTCGAGGACGGTCACCACGGCGGCAAGGGCAGCGAGGCCCACGCCGCCACGGTGATCGGCGACACCGTCGGCGACCCGTTCAAGGACACCGCCGGTCCCGCGATCAACCCGCTGCTGAAGGTGATGAACCTGGTGGCGCTGCTCATCGCGCCCGCGGTCGTCAAGTTCTCGTACGGCGACGACAAGAACGTGGGTGTACGGGTGCTCATCGCCGTCCTCGCGATCCTTGTGATCGTGGGCTCGGTGTACATCTCCAAGCGGCGTGGGATCGCCGTAGGTGACGAAGACAACGCGGAAAGGGTGGCCAAGTCGGCCGACGCTGCGGCGGTTTCGTAGACCTCAGGTCTTCTGCCTGGTCCCGGCGGGCGGGCGGCGCGTATCGACGCGCCGCCCGCCCGCCCTGTGTGTGTTCACACCCTTGTCGTGAGCCTTCTCTCGCTTGGGGCAAATGGCTGCAATAACTACTAAAGCGGACGTCGGGCGTGTGGGTGTCGCCCGCTTGGCGTGTAAGTTCCGGGGCCGAGAGCCATGGAAGGGACCAACCCGGTGAACAAGAAGCTCGCGGCCGCACTGTCCGGCGGTGCGGTACTGGTACTGGCGCTGTCGGGATGCAGTAGCGACGACAACAGCGACAAGCTGGGCCCCTGGGCCAAGCAGGTCTGTGACGCGGTGCAGCCCCAGGTTCGGAAGATCGCGGCGGCCAACGCCGAGATCCAGAAGGAGACCACGGACGAAAGCGCGCCGGAGGACGTCCAGAAGGCCGACTCCAAGGGCTTCCAGGACATCTCGGATGCCTACAAGGCGATGGCGACCGCCATTGAGAAGGCCGGGCCGCCGGACGTGGAGAACGGCAAGACGAAGCTGACGAACGCGGTCAAGGAGCTCAACGCCCTCTCCGCGTCCTACGCCGATCTGGGCAAGCAGTCGGACGCGCTCGACACGAAGGACCAGGCGAAGTTCGCTGAGGGCCTCGACGGCGTCGCCGAGCAGCTCGGGAAGCTGAGCAAGACCGGTACCGACGCCCTGAAGGAGCTCGAAGCCGGAGACGTCGGCAACGCGATGGCCGAGCAGGCGAGCTGTAAGTCCACGTCGGCCACGGCTTCGGCGACCCAGGGCTGATACCCGGGTCCCCGGGAGGGCGATCGTCAGTCAAGCCAAAGAGGGCCCGGTACGCGCGCGTACCGGGCCCTCGGCGCGCGCTGCCCCAGGCATGCGCGTTGCGTCCACAGGCGCACGCGCGTATCCACAGGCACACGCGCTGTGCACAGGTGTATGTCTCTTTCGGCGGGAGCGGACACAATGGGGGACGTGAGTCACACCAGCCTGTCACCGTTGCCCTCGTCCGACCGCGCCGATGTCGCAGCTCGGCTGCGGGACGCCCTGCTCGGCGCCGCCTTCACCGCCGACGGACTGCTCGAGCTGCTCGGCGCCCCCGCGTACGCGGCGCTGGCGCGCAGCGAGACCGTGCCCGCGCTGAGGGCCACCCGCGGCGACACGCCGCTGGAGACGCTCGTACGGCTCTTCCTGCTGCAGCAGCCCGTGCCGCACGCGCGCGTGGAGGACGTTCTGCCGGTCGAGGACTGCCTGGAGAGCGGCTGGCTGACTCGGGTGGGCGGGGGCGAGATCGCCGCGACGGTGGACGTCCGGCCGTACGGCGGGCCCGGCGGCGAGGACTGGTTCATCGTGTCCGACCTAGGGTGCGCCGTCGGCGGCGCGGGCGGCATCGGCAGCCGTGAGGAGGGTGTCGTCCTGGGCGTGGGCGGGGCGTCCACGACCCTCGCCGGCATCACCGTGCGTACTCCCGTCTCCGCCGCGCTCGACCTCGGCACCGGCTCCGGAATCCAGGCCCTGCACGCCGCGCAGCACGCCACACGCGTGACCGCGACCGACCTCAACCCCCGCGCGCTGCACATCACCTCGCTCACCCTCGCGCTCTCCGGAGCCCCGGCCGCCGACCTGCGCGAGGGCTCCCTCTTCGAGCCGATCGAGGCGGACGAGACGTACGACCTGATCGTCTCGAACCCGCCCTTCGTGATCTCGCCCGGCGCCCGGCTCACCTACCGCGACGGCGGGATGGGCGGGGACGATCTGTGCCGCACGCTCGTTCAGCAGGCGGGCGATCGCCTGAACGAAGGGGGGTACGCGCAGTTCCTGGCCAACTGGCAGCACGTGGAGGGCGAGGACTGGCAGGACCGGCTGCGTTCCTGGGTGCCGCGAGGCTGTGACGCCTGGGTCGTGCAGCGCGAGGTCCAGGACATCACGCAGTACGCGGAGTTGTGGCTGCGCGACGCGGGCGACCACCGCAGCGACCCGGCCGAGTACCAGGCGCGGTACGACGCCTGGCTGGACGAGTTCGAGGCGCGCAAGGTGAAGGCCGTCGGCTTCGGGTGGATCACGCTGCGCAGGACGGCGGCAGCCGAGCCCTCGATCACCGTCGAGGAGTGGCCGCACCCGGTCGAGCAGCCGCTCGGTGAGACCGTGCGCGCGCACTTCGCCCGCGTCGACTACCTGCGGGCGAGCGACGACGCGGCGCTGCTCGGCGGGCACTTCAAGCTCGCGGCCGAGGTGGTTCAGGAGCAGGTCGGGCTGCCCGGCGCCGAGGACCCGGAGCACGTGGTGCTGCGCCAGCACCGAGGGATGCGCCGGGCCACCAAGGTGGACACGGTCGGTGCGGGCTTCGCGGGCGTGTGCGACGGCACGCTGAGCGCGGGACGGATTCTGGACGCCATCGCCCAACTGGTCGACGAAGACCCGGTGTTGCTCCGCGACCGGACGCCCGCGCAGATTCGTCTGCTGGTGGAGCAGGGGTTCCTCGAACCCGCGGAGTGAGCTGGGCGAGCACCCGCGAAGTGCCCTGGATGCCGCCCCCGCGGAGCGAGGGACGCGGGCGTCCTGGCTGCGAAGCGTCTGAGGTGTATCCGTACGACTGAGTCGTATGTGCCCCTTCTGGTGGGAGTGGTGATGATTCGCCGGTAAAAGGGCTCCTGTCAGTGGTGCGTGCGAAGCTACCTTCAAGAGACAAGCTCCATGCGTCCTCGGGGGAGGCGCGCTGTCTCGGGGGAGGCGCCATGGCGGGGGAGACGCCGGATCAGGGCGAGGGCAGGATCATCAGCGGCCGGTATCGGCTGCTGCGGACGCTCGGCGCGGGCGGCATGGGGAGGGTGTGGCTCGCCTACGACGCGGAGTTGGCCTGCGAGGTCTCCATGAAGGAGATCGCGCTGCCGGACGTGCCGATGGACGCGAACGAGCCGGCACAACGTGTTGCGCGAGCCCGCAGCGAGGCTCGGCACGCGGCGCGGTTGCGCGGCCATCCGCATGTGGCCACCGTGCACGACGTGGTGGTGCACGAGGGACTGCCGTGGATCGTCATGGAGTACGTGCCGGACGCGGTCGATCTACAGGCGGTCGTACGGCAGTCGGGGCCGCTGTCCCCCGTACAGGTCGCCCGGATCGGGCTCGCCGTCCTGGACGCGCTCTGTGCCGGTCACCGGATCGGAATCCTCCACAGGGATGTGAAACCGGCCAACATCCTTCTGGCGCCGGACGCTTCGGGCGACCCCTACGCGCGCGTGCTGCTCACCGACTACGGGATCGCGCTCCAGCCGGAGTCCCGCGAACCCCGGCTCACCGCCACCGACGGCATCCTCGGCACGCCCGGCTATCTCGCGCCCGAGCGTGCCCGCGGTGAGCCGCCCACCCCGGCCGCCGACCTCTTCTCCCTCGGCGCCACGCTGTACGCCGCTGTTGAAGGCCGCGACCCCTTCGACCGCCAGGGCGAGTACGCGACCCTGACGGCCCTCCTCAGCGAGGAGCCAGCCCCGCCCGTCCGCGCCGGTGAACTCGCCCCTGTGCTGCACGGCTTGCTGGTCAAGGACCCGGTGCGGCGGTCTGCGCCGGAGGCGGTCGCACGAGGGCTGGAGCGAGTGGTGCAGGGTGCGGCGGGCGGAGTGTTCGGGCCGCCGCCGGGGTATGTCGCGGGGGCGCCGGCCGGGTACGTCGCGAGCTCGCCCTCCAGCACGCCGCAGACTCCGGGCACCCCGCAGATTCCGGGCCTGCCCCCCACTCCGAACACTCCGCAGGCGCCGCATACTCCACCCGGCGGTCCGGCTTCCCCGGGAGGGGGCGGGCCGGTCGCGCCGGTCGGCTCGCCCGGACCGGCCTCCAGTAGTCCGTCGCCGTACGGCCCCTGGCGCCCGTCCACTCCCAGCGGTGCCTACGACTCCTGGAATCCCTACGCCGGGACCGGCGCGCCCACGCCGTACTCGGGGACCGGTGCCCCGGTGCCGCCCGTGGTCGGCCCGCCCCTCCCGCCTCCGCGCCGCAAAAGGCCCCTGGCCGCCGTCGTCGCCCTCGTGGTGGGGGTCCTCCTGGTGGTCGCCGGTGGCACCTGGGCCGCCGTCTCGCTGGCCGGCGACGACGGCGACAAGAAGGACACGGCGGCGAAGAAGTCCCCCACGGTGAGCACACCGTCGCCGGAGCCGACGGGCCCGGTGTTTCCGTATGGCGAACCGGTCGGACTCACCGAGCCGCTGCAGGCGGGTGAATGCGTGAAGGCCGTCTGGTCGGGGACGCCGTTCAAGTCGGCGCCGAACCTCGGCGTGGTGGACTGCGTCGACGACTGGCCGGACGGCCAGGTCGTGGCCGTCGACACGGCGACGGACTACGCCGACGCCCGCGCCCAGGGCGGGCAGCGGTGCGCGCGGCAGGCCGAGCCGTTGGCCACCGCCCTCCCCGACGCGGGCGCGTACGCCCTCGTGCCGACGAAGGAGGGCTTCACGGCGGCCGAAGGCGGTACGGCATGTCTCGTACTCGGACGGCATGTCGCCATCGGGGGTGCGGTGGCACGGTTCCGGGACGCGGGCATGGACCTGTACGCGGCTCAGATGGCCGTGGGTGACTGCTGGACCTACGTCGACAAGGGGGACGACGGGTTCCAGTCCCTGCTGACCGACTGCGCCGAGCCGCACACCGACCAGGTCGTCGGGTTCGCCGCCGCGCCCAGGACCATGGGCTACGAGAAGGGGATCGACAACGGAGGAAAGCTCTGCAGCAACAAGTTCGAGTCGACTTGGGCGCCCGGTTCGGATCTCAAGACCTACGGCTGGCTGGGCGACGAGGAGGACTGGAACGACGGATTCACCACACTCGTGTGCACGGTGGGCCACTCCGACAACAAGAAGACGACCGGGAAGATACCCGCGCCCGGCACGGTCTGAGCGGCCCATGGGGCGCCGTCTGCCCCGCGTTCACCGCAGGTTCGCATGTCCGCTTCCGGCGCGTGGAAACCTCCCGACCCCGGGGGCTCGACGCGAAAGGGTATACCGATGGAAAGCGGACCTGCGATCTTCGTGGGAACGGTGTTCGCCCTGTTCGGGGGCGGGTTGCTGACATGGGCCGCGATGCGGCTGCGTCAGGGTGAGCCCATTGCCGTGGGTGTGAACCGCGTCGCATCGGCGACGCTCGCGAGTGTCGCCGGAGCGGGTGCGCTGACACTCGGAATGTGGTGTTTCATGCGCGCGTGAGAGCGGGGCTCTGAGTAACTGAGAGATCACGCTCCGGATAGGGTCGAAAGGGCTGGTGGGCACTCCGGGCGGCAGGAATGGCGGTAGTCGGGTTACCGTTCGAGTGGCCGTTGCGGGCTTTTCCCGTTTGACACGGGGGCGGGATGTACCGTCACACTCCGCAGCGTCAGCATGACCCGACCCCCGGGACCAAGGCCTGGGGAGACCCCCTGCGTCGACCGGAGAGAAGAGCGAAGTTGTCCCCGACCAGCGACACCGCACACGGCGGCCGCCGACTCGTCATCGTCGAGTCGCCTGCCAAGGCGAAGACGATCAAGGGCTATCTCGGCCCCGGTTATGTCGTCGAAGCGAGCGTCGGGCACATCCGCGACCTCCCCAACGGCGCCGCGGAGGTGCCGGAGAAGTACACCGGCGAGGTGCGCCGCCTCGGCGTGGACGTCGAACACGACTTCCAGCCCATCTATGTGGTCAACGCCGACAAGAAGGCCCAGGTCAAGAAGCTCAAGGACCTGCTGAAGGACTCCGACGAACTCTTCCTCGCCACCGATGAGGACCGCGAGGGCGAGGCCATCGCGTGGCACCTTCTCGAGGTCCTGAAGCCCAAGGTCCCGGTCAAGCGGATGGTCTTCCACGAGATCACCAAGGACGCGATCCGCGAGGCCGTCGCCAACCCGCGTGAGCTCAACCAGCGCATGGTCGACGCCCAGGAGACCCGCCGCATCCTCGACCGTCTCTACGGTTACGAGGTCTCGCCGGTCCTGTGGAAGAAGGTCATGCCGCGCCTGTCGGCAGGCCGTGTCCAGTCCGTGGCGACCCGCCTCGTCGTCGAGCGGGAGCGCGAGCGCATCGCCTTCCGCTCCGCCGAGTACTGGGACCTGACGGGCACCTTCGGCACCGGCCGCGCCGGCGACCAGAGCGACCCGTCCTCCCTCGTCGCCCGCCTGGCGACGGTGGACGGCAAGCGGGTCGCCCAGGGCCGCGACTTCGACTCCCTGGGGCAGCTCAAGAGCGCGAACACGCTGCACCTGGACGAGACGAACGCCCGCGCACTGGCCGCCGCCCTGGAGAACACGAACTTCTCGATCCGCTCGGTCGAGTCCAAGCCGTACCGGCGCTCGCCGTACGCGCCGTTCCGCACGACGACGCTGCAGCAGGAGGCCTCGCGCAAGCTCGGCTTCGGCGCGAAGGCGACCATGCAGGTCGCGCAGAAGCTGTACGAGAACGGCTTCATCACGTACATGCGTACGGACTCCACGACCCTGTCGGACACGGCGGTCACCGCCGCCCGCGCCCAGGTCACGCAGCTGTACGGCGCCGACTACCTGCCGGCGCAGCCGCGCACGTACGCCGGAAAGGTCAAGAACGCGCAGGAGGCGCACGAGGCGATCCGGCCCTCGGGAGATCGTTTCCGTACCCCGGCCGAGACGGGTCTGACTGGCGACCAGTTCAGGCTGTACGAACTGATCTGGAAGCGGACCGTCGCCTCCCAGATGAAGGACGCGGTCGGAAACTCCGTCACCGTGAAGATCGCCGGCACGGCCGCCGACGGCCGCGACGCCGAGTTCAGCGCGTCCGGCAAGACGATCACCTTCCACGGCTTCCTCAAGGCGTACGTCGAGGGCGCGGACGACCCGAACGCCGAGCTGGACGACCGCGAGCGCCGCCTCCCGCAGGTCAGCGAGGGCGACCCGCTGTCCGCCGACGAGATCACGGTCGACGGCCACGCCACCAAGCCCCCGGCCCGCTACACCGAGGCCAGCCTGGTCAAGGAGCTCGAAGAGCGCGAGATCGGCCGCCCGTCGACGTACGCGTCGATCATCGGCACGATCCTCGACCGCGGTTACGTGTTCAAGAAGGGCACGGCGCTTGTGCCTTCCTTCTTGAGCTTCGCCGTGGTCAACCTCCTGGAGAAGCACTTCGGGCGGCTCGTCGACTACGACTTCACGGCCAAGATGGAGGACGACCTCGACCGCATCGCGCGGGGCGAGGCGCAGGCCGTGCCGTGGCTGAAGCGGTTCTACTTCGGCGAGGGGGAAGCGAGGGGCGCGGCCGAGGCCGGGAACGGCGACGGGGACCACCTCGGCGGCCTCAAGGAGCTTGTCACCGACCTCGGCGCCATCGACGCCCGCGAGGTGTCGTCCTTCCCCGTCGGCAACGACATCGTGCTGCGCGTCGGGCGCTACGGCCCGTACATCGAGCGCGGCGAGAAGGACTCCGAGAACCACCAGCGCGCGGATGTGCCCGAGGATCTGGCCCCGGACGAGCTGACGGTCGAACTCGCGGAGGAACTGCTCGCCAAGCCGAGCGGCGACTTCGAGCTCGGTACCGACCCGGGCTCCGGCCACCAGATCATCGCCAGGGACGGCCGCTACGGCCCGTACGTCACCGAGGTGCTCCCCGAGGGCACCCCGAAGACGGGCAAGAACGCCGTCAAGCCGCGCACCGCCTCGCTCTTCAAATCGATGTCGCTCGACACGGTGACCCTCGAGGACGCCCTCAAGCTGATGTCCCTGCCGCGCGTCGTGGGCAAGGACGCCGAGGGTGTGGAGATCACCGCGCAGAACGGGCGCTACGGCCCGTACCTGAAGAAGGGCACGGACTCGCGCTCCCTGCAGTCCGAGGACCAGCTCTTCACCATCACGCTGAAAGAGGCGCTGGAGATCTACTCCCAGCCCAAGCAGCGTGGCCGTGCGGCCGCCAAGCCGCCGCTGAAGGAGCTGGGCGAGGACCCGGTCAGCGGAAAGCCGGTCGTCGTCAAGGACGGTCGTTTCGGACCGTACGTGACCGACGGCGAGACCAACGCGACCCTGCGGTCCGGTGACAGCGTCGAGGAGATCACCCCGGAGCGCGGCTTCGAGCTGCTCGCCGAGAAGCGCGCCAAGGCCCCGGTCAAGAAGACCGCGAAGAAGGCCCCCGCCAAGAAGACGGCGACAAAGAAGGCCCCTGCCAAGAAGACAGCCGCAAAGAAGACGACGACTTCCAAGACGGCCGCCAAGAAGGCGCCCGCCAAGAAGGCCGCCGCGAAGAAGACGGCGAGTTCAGAGGGCTGAGGACGGCGGCTTCCGGGGGCTTGAGAGCGGCTTCCAGGGGCTGAGAACGGTGGCTTCCGGGGGCTTGAGAGCGGCTTCCGGAGGCTGATACCGGTGGCTGAGGGCAGTGGCTGAAGCCGCGCCCGCTGTGACCGGCTTGTGTGTGCCCCCGCATCTTCTGGTGTGGGGGCGTCCACATGTTCGGGCGCCCCTCCGGGGAGTCAGTACGGCCGGATAGGCTTGCAGGATGACGCGAGCCGAGCAGCCAACGGCCCACACCCCGGCCCCCGACGACGCCCTGGTCGCGGATTCCCGCGAGCGCGCCGTCCGCGCGCTGCTGCGCCAACCGCAGCTGAAGCGGCTCTGGAGCGCCCACCTCGTGGGAGGTGTCGCCGACGCCCTGACCCTCCTCGTCCTGGTCGTCCTCGCCTTCCAGGCGGCGGTCGCCGAGGGCTCCTTCGGCGGTGGCTACCGCGGAGTCGCGCTGGCCGTGACGGCCGTCTTCGGGGCACGCGTGCTCGCCACGCTGCTCTTCGGAGCCGTACTCCTTGGACCGCTCACCTCGCTGACGTCCCAAGAGGGGCCGCTCGACCGGCGCTGGACCATGGTCGGCGCCGACGGTCTGCGCGCCGTGCTCCTGATCCTCGCGCCCCTGTGGATCGACTGGACCCCGGACAACGCCCTCGCCGTCCTCCTTGTCATCGCCTTCGTGACCGGCGTCGCCGAGCGCTTCTGGACGGTGTGCCGGGAGAGCGCGGCGCCCGCGCTGCTGCCCGCGCCACCGCTTGAGGGAGCCACGGTCCGCCCGCTGCCGGACCACCTGGACGCACTGCGGCGCCTGTCGCTGCGTACGGGATTCGTGGCGGTGCCGATCGCGGCCGCCGCGCTTGTAGCGGTGTCGCTCGTCAACAATCTGCTGGGTGCCGGGATCGCCTGGTTCGACCAGCACCAGGGGGCGCTCGCGTCGTACGTCGCCGCCGGATTGTTCGCCGCGTCGCTCTCGGTCCTCACGTTCCTCGAACTGCCCGACACGCGTACCCCCCGCGCGCGCTCCCCCCTGGAGGGCCTGCGCCGCCCCAAGACGGGCACGAGCGTCGACAAAGGCCGTACCGGCGCGATCCCGCTCCTGGTGTTCGCCTGCGCGGCCGTCGCGGCGGCGGTCGCGGCCGTGGTCGCCGTCTCCGTGCTGCAGGCCAAGGACCTGGGCGGCGGACCGGTGACGTACGGGCTGCTGGTGCTGGCGCTGACCGGGGGTGTCGTCGTCGGCATCCGTACGGCCTCTTCGGTGCTTCCGTCGCTGTCGCGGCGCAGGCTGCTCTCGCTGGCGATCGCCTTCACCGGGATCGCGCTGCTGGCCGCCGGGCTGGTCCCGGACGTCACCAGCGTGCTGCTGATCCTCGCCTTCGCGGGTATCTGCGCGGGCGTCGCCGCGAACACCGGGCACGCACTGCTCGACCAGGAGACCGAGGAGTACCGGCGGGCGCGTACGACCGAACATCTGCACGCGGTCGTACGGGTCTGCGTGGCACTCGGCGCCTTGGTGGCGCCCCTGGTGGCCGCGGCGATCGGCCCGCACCGGCTGGAGAACGGCAAGTTCGTGTTCGCGCACGGCGGCGCCGCCTTCACGCTGATGCTGGTCGGCGCGCTGCTGCTGCCCGTCGCGGCCCTGGTGCTCGCCAAGGTCGACGACCGCTCCGGGGTGCCGCTGCGGCACGACCTCATGGACGCGCTGCGCGGCGGCGACGACCCGGTGCAGGCATCCACCGCGAACGGTTTCTTCATCGCCCTGGAGGGCGGCGACGGCGCGGGGAAGTCGACCCAGGCGGAGGCGCTCGCGGAGTGGATCCGCGCCAAGGGCCACGAGGTCGTGGTGACCCGGGAGCCGGGCGCCACGCCGGTCGGCAAGCGGCTGCGGTCGATCCTGCTGGACGTGTCGTCGGCGGGTCTTTCGCACCGCGCGGAGGCACTGCTGTACGCCGCCGACCGCGCGGAGCACGTCGACACCGTGGTGCGGCCCGCGCTGGAGCGGGGCGCCGTCGTCATCTCGGACCGGTACATCGACTCCTCGGTGGCCTACCAGGGCGCGGGCCGTGATCTGTCCCCGACGGAGATCGCCCGCATCAACCGGTGGGCGACGGACGGGCTGGTGCCCCATCTGACGGTGCTGCTCGACGTGTCCCCCGAGGCGGCGCGCGAGCGGTTCACGGAGGCGCCGGACCGGCTGGAGTCGGAGCCCGTCGAGTTCCACACGCGCGTGCGGTCCGGTTTTCTGACACTGGCCGCCGCCGACCCGGGCCGGTACCTGGTCGTCGACGCCGCGCAGGAGCCCGAGGCGGTCACCACCGTCGTCCGGCACCGGCTCGACGTGATGCTGCCCCTCTCCGCGGCCGAGGTGAAGGCCCAGGAAGAGGCTCGCAAGGCGGCCGAGGAGGACGCCCGGCGCAAGGCCGAGGAAGAGGCCGCCCGCAAGGCCGAGGAGGAGCGCCTGGAGCGTGAGCGCCAGGAACAGCTCGCCCGGTTGCGCGCGGAGGAGGAGGAGCGCAAGCAGCGCGAGCTGGAGGAGGCCCAGCGACGCGAGGCCGAGCGTCAGGCGGAGGAGGCCCGGCAGCGCGCCGAGGAGGCCCGCCGCCGGGCCGAGGAGGAGCGGGCTCGTCTGCTGGCCGAGGAGCAGGCTCGGGCCGCCGAACAGGAGCGGCTGCGCAAGCAGGCCGCGGAGGAAGCGTGGCTGCGGGCCGAGGCGGAGGAGCGCCGCCTGGAGAAGCAGCGGAAGGCCGAGGAGGCCTTGCTGCGGGCGGAGGAGGCGCGGCGGGCGGCTGCGGAGACGGCGGCTGCGGCCGCGGCAGCCGCCGCTGCGGCAGCTGCCGCGACTTCGGCTTCGACTTCCGCGTCGGCTTCGGCTGCGGGTGCCGTGCCCGACAACGAGACGACGGTGCCTACGCCGGTTGTGGCGCCGTCGGCTGCGGCGGGCGGGCCGGTGGACGAGACGACGGTGTTGCGGCCGGTGAGGTCGGGCGAGGGCCGCGGTGGTTTCCGGTCCGATTCTGGTTCCGGGTCCGATTCTGGTTCCGGGTCTGGCTCGGGTTCCGGGTCCGCCCCGTCGGGTTCCGGGTCCGCCTCGTCGGGTCCCGGGGCCGACTCGGAGAAGACGGCCACGTTGCCGAAGCCGCCCGTGCCCGAGGGGGCGGCCGATCAGACGGCGGTACTGCCGCCGGTGGTCCCGGGGACCGCGGACGAGACGGCCGTGCTGCCGCCGGTGGCTCCGGGCGCGGCCGATGAGACGGCGGTGCTTCCTCCCGTACGGGAACAGGGCGCCGACGCCTCTGCGGGCTCCCCCACAGGTGCTCCAGCGGGTGATCCCGCGGACCGGGTGCCCGCGGGGTTCTTCCGGGACGAGCGGCCGGCACCGGGGCCCGACGGCACCGGTGACCGTACGCGCGAGCTGCCCCAGGTCGACGCCGACGGAGCCCCGCGCCGTCGCCCCCGCTCCGACTGGGCGGAGGAGACCCCGCTGGACGATCTCCCGACCCTGGCGGACGAGCTGCTGGGCCCGCGTGAGGACGACGACCCGGACGAGGGGCGGGACGGTCGGCGCCGCCGCTGAGACCGGCGGTCGCTGTAGGTGAGGTTCGGGCGGTCACCGCTGCCGCGTTTCCGGCGGTCGCCGTCCCTCGCTCCTTCCGGTCCTGTGCCTCGTTGTCAGTGGCGACCCGCACAATGGACGCGGCAAGGCAAAGTGCGACGAAAGGGCGGTGCCCCCATGCCCGTATGGGACGACCTGGTGGGCCAGGACAAGGTGAGCGAGCAGCTCGCCGCCGCCGCGCGTGACGCCGACGCCCTCGTCACGGCGGTCGCCGCGGGCACCCCGCGCCCCGAGGCGTCCAAGATGACGCATGCCTGGCTGTTCACCGGCCCGCCCGGTTCGGGGCGTTCCACCGCGGCGCGGGCCTTCGCGGCGGCGCTCCAGTGCGTGAGTCCCGACCGCGCGCTGGGCGGAGTCCCCGGCTGCGGCTTCTGCGACGGCTGTCACACCAGCCTGATCGGGACGCACGCCGATGTGGAGATCGTCCGCACCGACCTCCTCTCCATCGGCGTGAAGGAGACCCGCGACCTGGTCCGCCGCGCCCAGATGTCGCCGGCGACCGGCCGCTGGCAGGTCATCGTCCTGGAGGACGCGGACCGCCTCACGGAGGGCGCGGGCAACGTACTTCTGAAGGCCGTCGAGGAACCGGCCCCCCGCACGGTCTGGCTCCTGTGCGCCCCGTCCATCGAGGACGTCCTGCCCACCATCCGCTCCCGCTGCCGCCTGCTCACCCTGCGCACTCCGCCGGTGGACGCGGTCGCCGACATCCTCGTACGCCGTGACGGCATCGAGCCCGACGTCGCGGCCGCCGCCGCGCGCGCGACGCAGGGACACATCGGGAGGGCCCGCCGTCTCGCCACCGATCCGCGCGCCCGCGAGCGCCGGGCGGCCGTCCTCAAGATGCCGCTCCGGGTCGACGACGTCGGAGCCTGCCTCAGGGCGGCCCAAGAGCTGATCGACACGGCCTCCGAAGATGCGAAGCAGCTCGCCGAGGAGGTCGATGTGAAGGAGACCGAGGATCTGAAGGCGGCCATGGGCGCGTCGCAGGGCGGCCGTATGCCGCGCGGCACCGCGGGTGTCATGAAGGAGCTGGAGGACCGGCAGAAGCGCCGAAGAACGCGTACACAGCGCGACAGCCTGGACCTGGCCCTCATCGACCTCACCGGCTTCTACCGCGACGTCCTCGCTCTCCAGCTCGGTTCCCGTGTGGCCCTCGCCAACACGGAGGCCGAGGACGTGCTGGAGCGCCTGGCCCGCGGCAGCTCGCCGGAGGCGACCCTGCGCCGTATCGACGCGATCGCCGCGTGCCGTGAGGCCCTCGACCGCAATGTCGCCCCGCTGCTCGCGGTGGAGGCGATGACGATGGCGCTGCGGGCGGGTTGAGCGCGCCCGCCGTGTCCGGGAGCGGGCGGCGTGACGGGGTGCAACTGGGATGACTGACGCGGTAGGCATGGCTGACGCCACCGGCGGGACCGCCCGGACCGGGCAGCACGGGTGGGGTGCATGAGGACCGCGCGACGGGTCGCCTGGCATCACTCGCACGAATCGCCCCTACGACTGATGGTGATCAATGCGTCGCACAGGGTTACGCTCACGAGATGTACTTCAGGCGCACTCCTCGGCCGACCGGGTCCCGCCGGCCGATTCCGTCCCTTCCCGCCGTGCGGTCGATCCGTATGGGCGGGGTGCTGCTGGCCGCCACCGCGCTGCTCGTCTCCGCCTGCTCCTCGGGGAGTCCGACCCCGACAGCGAGGGCATCGGCGTCGGCGGCGCTCGCCGCGCTTCCCAGTTCCACGCCGTCGGCGCTGTCGTCGTATTACGGGCAGAAGCTGACCTGGCGCAGCTGCGGTGTCCCCGGCTTCGAGTGCGCCACGATGAAGGCGCCGCTCGACTACGCCAAGCCGTCCTCGGGCCACATCAGACTGGCCGTCGCCCGAAAAGAGGCCACGGGCCCTGGCAAACGCCTCGGATCGCTGCTGGTCAACCCGGGCGGCCCCGGCGGATCGGCGATCGACTACCTGCAGTCGTACGCGGGGATCGGCTACCCGGCCCAGGTGCGCGCCCGCTACGACATGGTCGCGGTCGATCCCCGCGGGGTGGCCCGCAGCGAGCCGGTCCAATGTCTTACCGGCCGCGAGATGGACGCGTACACGCAGACGGACATCACCCCCGACAACACGAGGGAGACGGGTGAACTGGTCGACGCCTACAAGAAGTTCGCCGAGGGCTGCGGGCGACGCTCGCCCGATCTGCTCCGGCACGTCTCCACGGTCGAGACAGCCCGTGACATGGACATCCTGCGCGCGGTACTGGGCGACCAGAAGCTGAACTACGTCGGGGCGTCGTACGGGACGTTCCTCGGGGCGACATACGCCGGTCTCTTCCCGAAGCGGGTGGGCCGCATGGTCCTGGACGGCGCGATGGACCCGTCCCTGCCCGCCCGCAAACTCAACGAGGACCAGACAGCCGGCTTCGAGAGGGCCTTCCAGTCCTTCGCGAAGGACTGCGTACGCCAGAGCGACTGCCCGCTGGGCGGCCCGGGCACGAGCCCCGACCAGGTGGGCAAAAACCTCAGCGCCTTCTTCAAGCGACTCGACGCGGCGCCGATCCCGGCCGGCGATGCGGACGGCCGCGAGCTCGGCGAGTCGCTGGCGACGATGGGGGTGATCGCGGCGATGTACGACGAGGGGGCCTGGCCCCGACTGCGCGAGGCCCTCGCGTCGGCGATGATGAAGGACAAGGACGGCGCCGCCCTGCTCGCCCTCTCCGACAGCTACTACGAGCGTGAGCCCGATGGCAGGTACGCGAACCTGATGTTCGCCAACGCGGCCGTGAACTGCCTCGACCTCCCGGGCGCGTTCTCCACCCCGGAGCAGGTGGAGAAGGGCCTCCCCGCCTTCGAGAAGGCGTCCCCCGTCTTCGGTGCCGGCCTGGCCTGGGCCTCCCTGAACTGTGCGTACTGGCCGGTGAGGCCTACCGGCGAACCCCACCGCATCGACGCGAAGGGCGCGGCCCCGATTCTCGTGGTCGGCACCACCCGAGACCCGGCCACCCCGTACTCCTGGGCCCGGTCCCTCGCCTCCCAGCTCTCCTCCGCCACCCTCCTCACCTACGTCGGCGACGGCCACACCGCCTACGGCCGCGGCAGCACCTGCATCGACTCCGCGATCAACCGCTACCTCCTCCAGGGCACCCCTCCACCGAAGGGGAAACGCTGCTCATAGCCCTCCCGCCCGCCCCGGAACCGGCCCTCTCCGGGCCCTCCGGGGGCGTGTACGGAGCACCCCTGGAAACTGTGTAGACTTACCGACGTTGCTGATCGCACCATAGTGCGGACAGCGCGCCGCCTTAGCTCAGATGGCCAGAGCAACGCACTCGTAATGCGTAGGTCTCGGGTTCGAATCCCGAAGGCGGCTCTGTGGAAGCCTCAGGACTCACTCGCCGTGACCTGGGGCTTTTGCTTTTCTCGATCAGTTCGTGGTCTACACCACACGCCTGATTCGGCTCCGAGGGCATTCGTTTGCGTGGTAGAGATTTCCGATGTGGCTGTGATCCCAGCCGCGCATCACCCCGCGCAGGCGAAAGCGCGCTACCGCCGTGGGGTCGGTGACGGTGGCGAGTCCGTCGAGGCGAACGAGGCCGTGCGGACACCGACTTCGCCACTGCCGCGCAGGGTGCGCAAAGGGGTCGGTAATCCGGTGCTGCGCCCACGCGCCCATGTGACCTGCAGGTCAGCGCCAAGGCCGGTCAGGGCGCGGGGTCGGTCTTGGCGGTGTCGTCGACGTTGGTCAGGCAGGCTTTCATGAAGGCGTCGCGGTGGATGGTGCCGCCGGTGGGCTCCTGGGAGATCTGGGCGTACTCCTGCGAGCAGGTGCTGTCGCTCGCGGTGTAGGTCATGCTGCCGTCGTCGACGTACACGCCCCCCGGCCCGAACGAGGCGCAGCGCGGGTTCGCTGGCCGCCTGGACCAGGCCATCGCCACCAACGGGCTCCTCGATGTCCTCCGCAACGGCGTCAAGGACCGGGGCGTCCTCCTCCGCGTCGCGTACTTCAAGCCGAACCTCGTCGCCCACGACTCCGTGCTCGACGGATACCGGGCCAACCGCCTCACCGTCGTCCGCGAACTCGAGTACGCGACGAAGCAGGCCGACTGGGGCAATCGGCTCGACCTCACCCTCTTCCTCAACGGAATCCCGGTTGCCACGGCCGAGTTGAAGAACCCCCTGACCAAGCAGGGGGTGGAGCAGGCCAAGGAGCAGTACCGCACCGACCGGGACCCCACCGAGCTGATCTTCACGCGTCGCGTCGTCGCGAACTTCGCCGTGGACCCGGACCTGGTCTTTGTCGCCACCCAGCTCAAGGGCAAGAACACCCGCTTCCTCCCTTTCAACACCGGCTCCAACGGACCCGGTCAGCCAGGCGGCGCCGGAAACCCGGCCCCCACCGCCTTCGGCACGTACGCGACCTCCTACCTCTGGGCGCAGGTCTGGCAGCCGGACAACTGGCTGGACCTGCTCCAGCGGTTCGTGCACCTGCACAAGAGCAAGACGCCCGGCGGCGGCACGACGAAGACGATGGTCTTCCCGCGGTTCCAGCAGTGGGACGCGGTCAAGAAGCTCACCACGCACGCCGCCACACACGGCGCGGGCTACGACTACCTGGTCATGGCCTCGGCCGGCTCGGGCAAGTCGAACACCATCGGCTGGCTCGCGCACCGCCTCAGCGACCTGCACACCCCCACCGACCCCAGCGCACTCGACCCCGAGGCCGTGGCCAAGGGACTCAAGCCGGGCGTGCCGGTCTTCGACAAGGTCATCGTCATCACCGACCGCCGCAACCTGGACGCGCAACTCCGGGAAACGGTCGGCAATTTCGAGCAGACCGCGGGCCTGGTCGTGAAGATCGACGAGAAGCACGGGGCGAAGGGCGAGCAGCTCGCCAAGGCCCTCTCCCGCGACACCGGGAAGATCGTCACCGTCACGCTGCACTCCTTCCCGGCGCTGCTGGACTACCTCCAGCGCAACCCGACCGAGATCCAGGGCAGCCGTTTCGCGATCATCGTGGACGAGGCGCACTCCTCGCAGTCCGGCGACGCCGCCACCGCCGTACGGTCCGCTCTGCGTGACCTCGGCCTGGATTCCGACTCGGACGACGCGGGCGCGACCACGGTCAAGGCTCCGGCCGCCGCCACTCTCGACGAGCAGCTCAAGAAGCGTGCCGAGCAGCGTTCCCGCGCCGCGAACCTCTCCTACTTCGCGTTCACCGCCACGCCGAAGGCCAAGACCCTCGAACTCTTCGGCACGCTCCAGGACATCGACGGCAAGGCGACCTACCGGCCCTTCCACACGTACTCGATGCGGCAGGCGATCGAGGAGGGCTTCATCCTCGACCCGCTGCGGAACTACGTCACGTACAACACGTACTGGAAGCTGGTGAACCAGAACCCCGACGAGCGGGAGGTCGACCCGTCGAAGGCGAACGGCCTGCTCGCCCGGTACGCGCTGACCCATGACTCGACGGTCGCCCAGCACGCGCAGGTGATCGTGGAGCACTTCGTGGCGCACAGCCGGGGCCGTCTCGGCGGGCGGGCCAAGTCGATGGTGGTGACCGCCTCGCGGCAGTCCGCCGTACAGATGGCGCGCGCCATCAAGAGCTACATCAAGGACCGGGACTACGACACCAAGTACCCCGACCTGGGCGTCCTCGTCGCCTTCTCCGGCTCGCTCACCGTCGACGGCGAGGAGACCACCGAGCCGAAGGAGAACGGCGGGCTGTCGGAGAGCGCGCTGCCGAAGGCGTTCGCGTACACGCGCGCCGACGACAAGGCCGCCCGAGCCGGCGGCGCCGGCCAGCGCGAGTACAGGATCCTGGTCGTGGCGGAGAAGTACCAGACCGGGTTCGACCAGCCGCTCCTGACGACGATGTACGTCAACAAGTCGCTTACCGGCATTTCCGCCGTCCAGACCCTGTCCCGGCTGAACCGGACCGCCGAGCGCAAGACCCAGGCCGACCTGGCCGTACTGGACTTCGTCAACGACGCCGACGACATACAGGACTCCTTCCGCCCGTACTTCGAGGAGGCGATGACCCTCCCCTCCGACCCCAACCTGCTCTACACCGCGCAGAGCCGGGTCATGCAGGCGCCGATCCTGTCCGGGCAGGAGATGGACGAGTTCGCCGCCGCGTACTTCGCCGCCAAGGAGAAGGCGGCAGGCTCACAGTCCAAGTGGGAGAAGCTGCACGCCGAGTTGTACCGGCTGCTCTCCCCTGCCGTCGCCCGCTTCACGCCCCTGCTCGAAAGCGACGACGAGGACGACCAGGAGACGGCGGAGGGCTTCCGCGCCGACCTCAACGACTACGTCAGGAAGTACGGCTTCCTCGCGCAGATCGTCCCCTACCGGGATGCCGAGCTGGAGCGGTTGCACCTCTACGGCCGCTACCTCCTCAACCGCCTGCCGCGCCGCGCGGACGGCGGCGTGGACATAGGCGAGATCGACCTCAGCCACATGCGGGTGGAGAAGACCGGCGAGTACGACGTCTCCCTCACTGCCGAGGGTCCGACGACGATGCAGGGCTTCGGCGACGGCTCGGGCGGCGCGAAGGAAGCGGAGAAGTCGCTGCTCTCGCAGCTGATCGACAAGTTCAACGAACGCTTCGGCACCGAGTTCACCGAGCAGGACGTCATCCGCCCGTTCGAGGAGGCCAAGGCCGACCCGAAGGTGCGGGCGGCGGCCGTCGTCAACGACGAGGACAACTTCGGGCTCGTCTTCGACAACGTCTTCGCGGACAAGATGGCCGACCACATCGACACCATCGCGGGCATGGGCCGCCAGTACTTCGGCCCCGACAAGGGCTTCAAGTCCAGCCTGGACCGCAGCGCCCGCAAGGCCGCCTGGCGGATGATCCGCCGCGAGGAGGGCCTCGACGACGACGTCTGAGGCGTAAGCCCCGGCTGGACATGCTGACCGGGGCACCCCTTGGCCTCGATTCGTCTGCGGCCTGACACCTGTGGTTGATGTGGCGGGATTTGTCCGGATGATCGTCGGTTCGCCGGCAGGCAGCGCCCGTAAACGAATGCACGAGGTTCATGCCGTTCTTGTCCGATGTAAGCCATAGGTTGTTGTGGGAAAAGAGGGGGAGACGATGACTGACGACCGCAGGGCACTCGTTCCGGTGTGGACGCTGGCGACCGGTGACGTCCGGGTGCCCGCATTGGCCGGAGACGAGCCGATGACGGCTGAGCGCCTGGCTGAACTGCGCGGTGTGCTGGCCGCCCTGGCCGACGCGCCGATTGCCACGCTGGAGGTGCATCCGCTGCCCGCCAAGCTCGACCGCAACCGAGGCATCCCGCTCGATGCCGCGAGTCCCCTGGCGCAGCACCTGTCACAGTTCATCACGCAATCGACGCGAAGTTCCCTTACGGCGGCCAGGGCGACCGCTGCCGGCGAAAACCTGTATCGCATGGTGGTTCCGGCGAAGGTTGCTGCCCAGTTCGGTCAGGGCATGGTTCGCCCGATGGCGTCGAAGGCGGCAGCCGGTGGCATCCACAGTGCACTCATGAACTCGACGGGCATCGCCGCCAATGCGACGTTCGTGCCAGTCGGTAAAGCGGCCGCAGCAGGCGCAGTCGGTGGAGCCGGTGCAACAGCAGGCGTCGCGGCCACCGGCAGCGCGGCGCTCACCGTGGCCGCGCCGCTCGTGCTCATGGCCGTAGCGGTGGGGGTAAGCGCGCATGCCGACTACAAGCGCCAGCAGGCTATCGAACACATCACAGAACTGCTGGAGCAACTGCACGAGCAGAAGCTCGAAGACGAGCACAGCGAACTCGACGGCTGCCGCGATGCCATCGACAAAGCCACCGCCATTCTGCTCGACCAGGGCAAACTCGGTATCTCGCTAGGACTGGACTCGGCGGTACATGCCATCAACACGGCTCTTGGCGCCGCTGACCGCCGCCTTGCCCGGTGGCAGACCGCACTCGACAAGCTGCCCGACGACAAGCCCGTCGAGATCAGCACGCTGACCAAGTCGTTCCCCGGCGTCGACGAGCATGGCGGCACGTTCCGCGCCCACCTCGAACTCGCCGCCTTGGCCATTGCGCTGAAGCGGCGGGTCGTCGTCCTGCAGGCGGTCGAGCATGCCCAGGACAACCCTGACAACATGTTCGAGAACTTCACCCGCGAGCTCAAGCGCGACCAACAGCGCCTCGACGAGCTGGAGTCGAGCATCGCCGGTGTGCTGGTGCACCTTTCGGCGCTGGAGCTGGCAGGCCCGCAAGGTTTGCGGCCCGTCTTCACGACCGGTGAAGTCGATCGCCTGATGCGCGCGGCAGACCGCATTCGCAAGCTGGGCGACGGCGTCATGGTCAACAGCCGCACGACAGACGTGGCGATCGAGATTGCCCGCAACAAGGACGGCTCGGTGATCGTGTTCCCCGCGCTGCCCATGCAAGCGTAGGCGCACTCTCCTCAGCAAGGACGGCCCCGCATTCCGATCCGCCATGGACGAGCTGCGTACCGTCGAGGACATGGCGACGGGCGGTGTCCGAGTGACGTGTAGGTGGAGTACGACCCCAGACGTGGGCCCAGCCGCCCGAGCGACTGAGCCCACGGGGGGGCGAATATACGGCTCAGACGGCCTGGTCGGCGGCCAGCCCGACGAACCCGGCCCACGTCTGGGCGGTGACCGTCAGAACCGGTCCGGATCGGACCTTCGAGTCCCGGATGTGTACGGCGTCCACGGCGGCTGCGACCTCTACACACTCGCCACCCCCGCCGCTGCTGTAACTGCTCTTGAACCAGGCCGACTCCGACACAGTCAACTCGGTGCTTCCCAAGGTCATTTCACTCCCAGCAGTTCCTCGATGAAGTCCAGCGACTCACGAGGGGTGAGCGCCTGTGACCGGAGGATGCCATATCGGGCTTCGAGCTCACGGATCTTTCCGGCGCTGGTGTACAGGCGACTGTCGTCCTGGACCTCGGTGTACGCGATTCGTCGCCCTTCGGCGTTGTCGATCAGATTGAAGGGCCCGCCCAGCCCCGCATGGTCCTCTCGGTCGGTGGGCATCACCTGAATCTCCACGTTGCGGTTCTGCCCCACGAGCAGGATCTGCTCCAACTGTTCGCGGAGCGTTGCCAGTCCACCGATCGGCTTGCGCAGCACCACTTCCTCGATGATGAAGCTCAGAAGGGGGCTGGGCGGCGAGTGAAGATTTCCTGCCGCGCCATCCGTGCCGCCAACCGCTGTTCAATGACGTCGTCATCGAGCAGAGGGCGCTGCATCTGGAAGACGGCCTTCGCATACTCCGTTGTCTGCAACAGGCCCGGCACCGCAAGAGCCGCGTACACAGACAGGCCGACCGCGCTCGCCTCCAACCGCGCCATATCCCGGAAGAATGCCGGATACTGTGCCCGCCCCACCTCCTCCTTCAGCGCCTTGAGGACGCCCCCGGCGTCCAGCACCTCGTCCGCGCGGTCGATGAACCTGGGGGAGGGGATCCGTCGGCCCTGCTCGAAGGACGCGATCGACTGGCCCGCGTAGCCCGTGAGCTTCCCGAACTCCGGTCGTTCCAGGCCCGCTCGTATCCGCAGCAGCTTCAACTGCCGCCCGAACGCCGTCACCACACCCGACCCCGGCTCGTCCTCCGGCCTCGGCCCGGCGTCTTCCCGCTCGCCCTCGCCCTGCTCCACCGACTCCATCGGCTCCACCGCCTCCCCGGCCCGGTTCCCCGGCCCAACGCGCCCGCCCCGAGCCGGTCACGCCGCGCGCCTCGTACACCTCCCGCTCCGTCGCGTACAACCGGCACGCGGCGGTGCGTCACCACTGGTCACGCTATGCCACCACGGGGAGCGTTGAGGGCATGAACAATGAGACCGCTCCCCCCGACCGCGTCCCCCGGCCCACCAGCCCCACAGGCCACTTCGCGATGCGCTTCAGCTCCACCCCGCGCGGCGCGCGGCTCGCCCGGCGTCTTGCCGGACAGCGGCTCGACGCGTGGGGCATCCCCTACGACTGCGACACGCACCACGCGCTGACGCTGATCGTCGCCGAGCTCGCAGCCAACGCCGTCCTGCACGGCCGGGTCCCCGGGGCGACTTCCACCTCGCGTTGGCCACCGACGCCACGACCGTACGGATCGAGGTCACCGACACCCGCACCGAAGGCGTACCGGTCGTAGTGACGCCCACGGACCTCCGCGACACCGGCTGCGGCCTGCTTCTGGTGGAGCACCTCGCCGCCCGCTGGGACTGGCACCCGCGCGCTGCCGGCCCCGGCAAGACGGTGTGGGCGGAGTACACCCTGCCGACGGGAAGGTCGCCAACTGTTGATTGATGTACCGTGCAACAGGATTAGCGCCACCAGGAGCACATCCTCCGGCCCAGTCCATCGGCGCCCTGGCCATCTTTGCTGTTGCGAACTGGCGACATGAGCTGTTCCGGCGCCCAGGCCAGCGGGGATCGACACCTACGAGCCAGTTTTGTACGAACACCCATTCCCGTGAGTTGACGCCATTGAACAATCACGGCCATGGACCGGGAAACCTTCCGTCCGTTGTCTGGGACGAGACGACGCGATGGTCGGCGGGGTTCTCCCCGCAGGCTGCTATGGGTGCGGCAACCCGACCGTGCGACACTCCGTACCGTCGAGCAAACGCTCGACCGACATCCCTAGGAGATCCCCGTGCAGTTCATGCTCACCGCCTACGACGGCACCGACGACGGCGCCCTGGACCGCCGCCTCGCGGTCCGCGAGCAGCACATCGCCCTCGCCAAAAAGCTGGTCGCCGAGGGCCACATGGTGTTCGCCGCCGCGATCCTCGACGAGCACGACAAGATGATCGGTTCCATGCTGGTGCTCGACTACCCCACAAGGGCGGAACTCGACGCCTGGCTGGCCGTCGAGCCCTACGTCGTCTCAGGCGTGTGGGAGAACATCGAGGTGAAGCCCGTACGGGTGGCCCCCCGTCCTTCGTAGGCTTCCACAAGTAGCGGCGCCGGACCGTAGCAGCCCGGGCGCGGACTCTCAACCCAGCTCGGCGACCACCGGATAGCGGCCGCGCGTCCCGGGAACACCGGGCACAACGCCCCGGCCCAGCGGCCGTAGGCCGCGCCCGGATCTCCGTAGGCGGACACCCGGACGTCTCAGACGAGGTCAGCTGGCCCCCACGTCCGTATCGCTCCGTCAACCTGGACGGCAGATCGACGCAGCGGTCACACTTGACCCCTGACCGTGACTGTTCTTCACGCACACCGGGGGCAAGGTGCCGCAGGAGGCGATCTCCGACCGTTACGAACTCCTGGAGGAGCTCAGCCACGGCGGCATGGGGGACGTGTGGCGCGGCTACGACGCCGTGCTCGACCGGCCCGTAGCCGTGAAGCTCATCCGGCAGGCGTCGGTCACCTCCCCTCAGCTGGCCGAGGAGTTCGCCAAGCGCTTCCGTCGCGAGGCCCGCATCACCGCGCGCATCCAGCACCCCGGCGTGCCGCAGGTGTATGACGCGGTGCTCGACGCGTCGTACGAGCGGCTGTTCCTGGTGATGGAGCTCGTCGACGGCGTACCGCTGTCCGCCTACCTCGACCCCGGCCGGCCGCTGCCGGTCAGCTGGGCGGCCGCCGTCGCCGCGCAGGTCGCGACCGTGCTGTCGTACGCGCACGACGTGCCGGTCATCCACCGGGACCTCAAGCCGGGCAACATCCTCGTCGCACGCGACGGCACCGTGAAGGTCCTCGACTTCGGCATCGCGGCGATCCTGCGCACCGACGTCACCAAACTGACCGCCACCGGCAGCCCCATCGGCACCCACCAGTACATGTCGCCCGAGCAGGTCCGCGGCGGACGCATCACCCCGCAGACCGATCTGTACGCGCTGGGCTGTGTACTGCACGAACTCCTCAGCGGGCGCCTCGCGTTCGAGGCGGAGAGCGAGTACCTGCTGATGTACCAGCACGTCAACGCCGCCCCCACCCCGCTGCGACGGCTGCGGCCCGACGTCCCCGAGGCGATGGAGGAGCTGGTCCTGCACCTGCTGCGCAAGGCGCCCGAGGCGCGGCCCGCCGACACGCAGGAGGTGTACGCGCGGCTGCTGCCGTTCCTCCCGCCGCCAGGCGGAGAACCCGGTACAGCCGACGCCGGGCCGGTCGGCGCACCCGACCCGACGGGCGTGTTCCGTCACCCTTTCGCGCCCCGCGCCCGCGCCCAGGCCCCCGCACCCGGTGGTTCGACGCCGACAGCCGTCCTCCCGGGGGCCCAGCCGGTGCCCGTCCCCGCCCAGCTGCGCGACGACATCAAGAAGGCGTACGCCCACTCCGACGCCCTGCTGGAGCAGGAGCGGTTCGCGCAGGCCGCCGAGGTGCTCGGCGAGGTTATCGAACCCGCGGCCCTCGCCCTCGGCTCCGAGAGCAAGCAGGTCCTGGCGCTGCGCCGCCAGCGAGCAGCGATCCGCCTCCTCGGCGGCGACTACCGGGCCGCCCTGCCCGAGTTCGACGCCCTCGCCGACGCGTACGCCCGCATCGCCGGACCCACCGGCGAGCAGGCCCGCGCCTGCCGCGCCCAGGCGGCCCGGTGCCGCGCCGAACTCGGCCAGGTCACCGACGCGCTCGCCGCGCTCCAGGGCGTGCTGAACGTCGTGCGGGCCGTCGACAGCGACGTGAGCGAGGAAGCCGTGGAGCTACGGCACAACATCGGGATGCTGCTGCTTGCCCAGGGCCGGGCCGCCGAGGCCCGGCAGGTCCTCGAACCGCTCCACCAGGACATGTGCATGGTGTTCGGACCCGACGACGAGATGACCGTCGAGATCGCCGAGGCACTCGCCGTGATCGGCCTCGGCCTCGACGGATCGGCTTCCTGACCCGCTCCTGCAGAGGCAGCATCGGCCGAAACATGCTGCTCGCGACGAGTTCAGATCTGCGGCTCACCGGTGACGACAACCACGGTCGGTCTCTGCGGCGTCGTTGACCTGAGAGGGATGCGGAGTGATTACCGTGGTTGCCGCGTTGTGCGTGGCCGTTCGGCGCTAGCGTGACGTGGCGAGGAGTACTGCGGAGACGTTGGGCGGGTTCATGCGGATGCGGTTCGAAGCCGGGGCCGAGGAGGAGTGCGAGGCGGCGCGCGCGCTGCTGATCGACCGACTGCTCCGGTGGTCCGGGGAGCAGGGGCTGCCGGTTGACGGGTTTACGGCCGAGGCAGCGCTGGATTACCGGCACCGGGCGACGGCCGACGGTCGCCTCGGGCTGTGGGAGCCGCGTCATGTGCAGGAGCTGCTGCTCCTCTGGCTGCCGCAGACGGTCACCGAACTCCCCGGGGAGGAATGCGGCGACGCCCCGGGCACGCTGCGCACACTGCTGCGCTATCTGCACGCCGTACAGTTGGCGGACCCGCGCGGCCCAGCCCTTCAGGACTCCCTCGCAGCGGTCGACGCGGCCGCGGAGCAGTACCCGGCGGCGATGGCGGATCGCACCCGCTGGGGTTTGGCGAAGTTCTGGGCGATGACCGCCGCCGAGCAGGGCGTGGATGTCCTGGACGGGGCGGCGTTGCAGCGATTCGCGGAGCGGGCGCAGCGCGGGGAGGTCGCCTACGACGAGGACGCCCTCGACGCGATCATGGAACGGCGGGTGACCGGCCGCGCGCTGTCCGGCTCGGCCCGGGCTGAGCCGCAGCTGCCGGTGTCGCTCCCCCCGGACGGCGAATTGCGCCGACGGGCCGAGGCGTCGTCGGTCGCGGCGCAGTTGCGTGGGCTCACCGAGTGGGCGGGGCGCGACGGCCGCGCGGTGACGGCAGCGGGGAGGCTGCGGATGGCCGATGCCCGTGAGCTGGTGGACGTGCTGGGCACTG
Organism: Streptomyces sp. SD15; assembly: GCF_054462255.1. NCBI lineage: Bacteria > Bacillati > Actinomycetota > Actinomycetes > Kitasatosporales > Streptomycetaceae > Streptomyces > Streptomyces sp. SD15. Next base: position 106,302 of record NZ_JBTLMO010000016.1, read on the forward strand.
GCGACAAGGCTGAGGCGGTGCGCTCCTCGGCCGATCTGCCACGGCTCGGGTTGCTGGTGGAGTGGGCGAAGAAGGCGCGGCTGGTCCGGGTGGCCAAGGGGCGGTTGTATGCGGTGGCCAAGGCCCGGCCGCTGCTGGACGACCCGCTTCAGCTGTGGCTGCGCGCGTTCGACGCGTGCTTCGAGCTGCGGCAGGCCCTGATCGGTGCGCGCAGCGGCTGGCATGTGGAGTCGATGCTCTTCGATGTGTACGAGGACGTGCTGGAGGACGTACTGAACACGCTCTACAGCCTGCCGTACCCGATGCCTTGGCCGCGGCTGCGTGACTCCGTACAGCTGGGCTACCGGGCCCAGTTTCAGCTGGACGGCGGGTCGGACGCCGCGCACCGGATGTGGTTCGAGCACGCGGACCGGGACCTGCGCGCGGCGCTCGACGTGCTGGTGGACCTGGGCGCGATCGAGCGTGATCGGGGGATGGCCGATCCGGTGTTCCTCGATGTCGACCTCTCCGACGCCGGAGACGAACCGCCCGCGGACATGCCGCCCGAGCTTGCGGAGCTGCTGGGTGTCGCGGAGGCGGCAGTGGATCCGGCGGCGCAGGAGCGTGCCCGTGCCCAGCGTGAGGAGCTGATCGCCGGGCCGGTCGAGCTCATCCGTCTCACTGAGCTGGGCACCCGGGCCGTACGGCAGCGGCTGCTGGCGGCCGGCCGGGACGCACCGCTGGTCGGCGAGCTGGCCCATGCACCGGCGGCCGGCCTGCTGGGGGTGCTGGCCGACGACTACGACCCGGACGCCGCCCGCGCGGAGCTGGTCGGCTGGATTTCGGCCCGCGGCGAGCGGGATGCCGCGCTACGGCAACTCGTCGAAGCCGTAAGGGCCATGCCTTTCCGTGTGCGTGCGCAGGCGATGCTCGCCGTACTTCCGGAGGCGTTGCCGGACGGCGAGGGCGAACGGCTGCTGCGCCGATTGCGCGGCGATGCCCAGCTCGCGCCGCTCGCGCTGAGCGAACTGACGCACCGTGAACTGCTGTCTCCCGAGGACATGACCGATGCCGAGCATCTGCTGGTGCTCGCCGAGAGCCTGCTCCAGCTCGTGGAGCTGGTGGGTGGCCGGGACGGCGCCGAGGAAGCGCTGCGTGCCCAGGGCTTCGAGGCCAGGGACGCGATCGCCGCCGCGCTGGACTCCGCGCACCCGGACCGGTCCGGACTCGCCGAGCTCAGGCAACTGGCGGCACGGGCACTGGGTACCCCCGGCGGCGCCCGGAAGTCCCGGCGCCCTGCAGGCAAGAGCGGCCGCAAGCGGCGCCGCTGACCGGAACAACGTCGTCCACCCTCGCAGGCGCCGGGTGAGACCGGCACCGGTACGGAGTCGGACGGCGCTGACCACACTGACCTCGCAGCACCCGCAGCTGACCGTCACCTGTCTTGTCACGGACCAGGCGCAGCTGCGGGAACTTTCGCTCGGAACCGTCGATGTGGTGCTCGGGCAGCGCTATCACCACCTGCCCGAGGCCACACCCCGGGGCATCGATGCCTCCCCGCTGCTCGACGATCCGCTGCTCGTCGTCACCGCGGCAGACCGAGCCGACAAGCGACCCATCGCCCTGCGGGAACTCGCCACCCACACCCTCGCCGTGCCGCCACCGACCACGGACTGCGGACAAGCCATCCTGCACGCCTGCCACCAGGCCGGCTTCACAGCCAAGGCGCCCTACGTCACCGCCGACATCGCCGCCCAGCTCACCCTCGCACGGGCCGGCCTCGCCACCGCGCTCATTCCCCGGACGGCCATCGACCCGACCACACCCGGAATCCACGCTGTGCCCATCGAGGACCGTCCGATCCAGCGCCTCCTGTTCGCCGCGACGCGTCAGACCGAAACCGCGAACCCCACGACCACCGCTGTCATCGCCGCGCTACGCACAGCTGCTCATCACGGTCAGCCGGGCATTACGGTGAGACACGAAGACCTCCGTGCGGTGAGTTCCTAGACAGCTCCCACCACACCGGAGGTCTTCGCCACGTTCAAGACCCGACCAGTGTCAACAACGCTCGTGATCAATACACCTACGACAAGCCATCGAGTGGCCGGAGGAAGCGGCGCTCATACCGCTTGATACAGCGGGTGCTACGCGCCAGTTCGATCGCATCCTGACACTCCGGGTCGGTCATGCTGTCCGCGCGGTACTGCTCGTACCTGGCGAGGCTGGGAAAGGAGAAGAGGGCGTAGGCAATGTCGCTGTCGCCCTCACTCGGCAGGAAGTAGCCGTGGTGCGTTCCGCCGAAACGGTTGACGAGCCCGACCCAGCGGCGACCGTATTCCTCGAAGTCCTCAAGCTTGTCAGCGTCAATCTCGTACTTCAGATGAATGGTGATCATGCGCACATGATGGCGCGTGACTGTTCGGGTTCGAAGTCAGCCAGGTGATTGCGCAGCATCCACGTCTGCCCGAGGCCGAGGGAGAAGTCAGGGGCGCCTTCCAGCGCATGGTCCAGATGGTGATCCTGCTGGCTGCTGAGAGGCTTGATCTCCTGCGTGTCACCACATGAGACGTGCGCTGAGTCCGGGGCGCAGGTCCTGCAGCGCCGCCGGACCGGAGTGCCGAGCGCCTCGCACCCGCGGGAGCACAACGGCAGGGGCAGCGGGCGGGCCCCTGTTCGCCGCCCGGGAGCAGTACCCGCCGGACCGGCCTAGCCTGGAGGAATGGGCGGTGACCTCGTCACGCTGTTCCTGGCCGGCGATGTGATGCTCGGTCGCGGAGTCGACCAGATCCTTCCGCACCCCGGCGATCCGAAGTTGTCGGAGTCGTACATCAAGGACGCCCGCGCCTATGTGGAGCTGGCCGAGGCGGCGAACGGCGTGATTCCCTCTCCGGTCGATTTCTCCTGGCCCTGGGGCGACGCGCTGGACGTGCTCGCCGCGGCGGCGCCCGACGCCCGGATCCTCAATCTGGAGACCGCCGTCACGCAGAGCGACGAGATCGCGCCCGGCAAAGAGGTCCACTACCGGATGCACCCGGCCAACCTGCCCGCACTGGCCGCCGCCCGTCCGCACGTCTGCGCCCTGGCCAACAACCATGTGCTGGACCACGGCCGCTGCGGGCTGGAGGAGACCCTCGAGGCCCTGGCGGACGCGGGTCTTCGCTCGGCAGGGGCGGGGCGGGACGCCGACGAGGCCCGGCGCCCCGCGATCGTCCCTGTCGCAGGCGGTCGGCGCGTTCTGGTCTTCTCCGTGGGGATGGCCTCCAGCGGCATACCCGGCAGTTGGGCCGCCACGGCACAGCGCAGCGGGGTCGACTTCGTCGCCGAGCCGTCGGACGCCGCCGCGGCCGGGATCTCCGCCCGGCTGCGTCCGGCCAAGCGGCCGGGCGACCTCGTGGTCGTCTCGGTCCACTGGGGCTCCAACTGGGGCTACCTCATCCCGCGTGACCAGATCCGCTTCGGCCATGCGCTCATCGACGGCGGCGCGGACGTCGTGCACGGGCACTCCTCGCACCATCCGCGGCCATTGGAGTCGTACCGGGGAAAGCTCATCACCCACGGCTGCGGCGACCTGATCAACGACTACGAGGGCATCGGCGGCTACGAGGAGTACCGGGACGACCTCCGGCTGCTGTACTTCGTCACCGTGGACCCGGACGACGGCAGGTTCCACGACGTGCGCATCGCTCCGATGCGGTCCCGGCGGATGCGGTTGGAGCGCGCGACGGGCGAGGACTCGCGGTGGGTGCAGGACGTTCTGGGCCGGATCAGCGGGGCCTACGGCTCACGCGTCGAACGGAACCCGGACGACACCCTCACCGTCCGGCCGTCCCCAGGGCCGGCCGCAGGCGTGAGCGGGACCATGCACCCGACGGGGAGCACGGACCGCCCGGCGACGCATACGCCCGACGCGCCGTTGCCGCAGGCAATGGACTCGCCGGGCTCCGGCCTCCGGACCGTCTCCGCAACGGCCACCCAGCGCGCACAACGGACTTCACTCGGGACCCGAGGACCTCACCTCACCCGGGAGGCGACCATGTACTTCACAGATCGAACCGATGCGGGCCGGCGGCTCGCCGCCCAGCTGCACCACCTCAAGGGCCAGGACCTGGTGGTCGTGGGACTTCCTCGCGGCGGAGTCCCGGTCGCCGCGCAGATCGCCGAGGCCCTCGGCGCTCCGCTCGACGTCTGCCTCGTACGCAAGCTGGGGGTGCCCTTCCAGCCGGAGCTGGCCATGGGCGCCATCGGCGAGGAAGGAGTGCGCGTCATCAATGAAGAGGTGATGCGGGCGACGGGTGTGACGGACCGTGATCTGACGGCCGTGGAGGAACACGAGCGCGGCGTCCTGGAGCAGCGCGCCCGCCGCTACCGGGGCGAGCGGCAGCCGGCCCGGTACGAAGGACGGACGGTCCTGGTGGTGGACGACGGTCTCGCGACCGGCTCCACGGCACTGGCGGCCTGCCGGATCGCGCGCGCCCGCGGCGCGTCGCGGATCGTGCTGGCGGTTCCCGTGGCGCCGCACGACTGGTCGGCCCGCCTCGGAGGCGAGGCGGACGAAGGGGTCTGTCTGCACACCCCCCGGCAGTTCTACGCGATCGGTCAGTTCTACGAGGACTTCGGGCAGACGAGCGACGAGGAGGTCACCGCCTGCCTGGAGCACAACCGCGCGGCGCACGCCACGTCCGATGCGCCGCCGGCCGCGGGCAGCGCCTCCCCGGAGCACGATTCTCCGCTCTATGACAGGGAGATCCGGATACCGGCCGGAGATGCCGCGCTCGACGGGCGGCTGACGCTACCCCGCGGCGTCCCCGGGGTCGTCCTCTTCGCCCACGGCAGCGGCAGCAGCAGGAAGAGCCCGCGCAACCGCTTCGTCGCCACCGGGCTGAACCGCGCCGGTCTGGGCACCCTTCTGTTCGATCTGCTCACCGAGGCCGAGGCGGAGAACCGGGACAACGTGTTCGACACGGCGCTGCTCGCCCGCCGCCTGACCCAGGCGACCGAATGGCTGCGTGAGCAGCCCGATACCCAGGGCATGCGGTTCGGTTACTTCGGTGCCAGTACAGGCGCCGCCGCCGCGCTGTGGGCCGCGGCGGCGCCCGCCGCGGACGTCGCGGCCGTCGTCTCCCGCGGAGGCAGGCCGGACCTGGCCGGCCCCAGGCTGCCGGAGGTGAAGGCTCCGACGCTGCTCATCGTCGGGGGCCGCGACCACGTGGTGCTGGACCTCAACCGGCAGGCGGCGGCACGCCTGACCTGCGAGCATCAGCTGGCCGTCGTCCCGGGTGCCACCCATCTCTTCGAGGAACCCGGCACCCTGGAATCGGTCACCGAGCTGGCCACGGACTGGTTCAGCAGGCACCTGGCCTGATCCGGAAGCAACGGCCAGTGCGTCGTTTCCTCTGCCGATCTTGCCTGGTTGGGGGGGGATCGTGGTCGGTATGGAGCTCGGGGAGGTGGAACGGCTTCGGGGTGAGTTGTCGGAATTCGTTGCGGATGTGTCTGCCTCGTTCCCGCAGCGGGATCGGCGCACACGGCGGCGACAGCGCTTGTCATGAGCCGGCCGCGCCGCCCCCGGCTGCCTGCCCCCTCTTACCGGGTGGATGCGCGCGTTGCTCAGGCCTTCGCCTCGACCGCCTCCGGAGCGGTGTCCGGCGTACTGCCGGGCTCAGGCTTGGCCGCCACCGGACGCACCGGGATGAAGAAGGCGACGACCGCCGCCGCGAGGCCCACGCCGGAGCCGATCAGCAGGGCGACGCGGAAGCCGCTCTCGGACGGCAGGGACACGGGGCCGAACTGCGTGGTCATCTGGGCCAGGACCACGGCCATCACGGCGGCCGACACGGAGCTGCCGATCGAGCGCATCAGCGTGTTGAAGCTGTTGGCCGAGGCGGTCGCCGACTGGGGCACCGCGCCCATGATGAGGGCGGGCATCGCGCCGTAGGCGAAGCCGACACCGGTGTTGCAGACGATCGTCACGGCGAGCAGGCCCCACGGGGAACTGGTCCCGATGATCGGCAGCGAGATGCCGTACCCGACGGAGATGATGAGGGCGCCGAGGGCCAGGGTGACCCGGGGGCCCTTGGCGGCGGAGAGCTTGGCGCCGATCGGGGACATCACCATCATCATCAGACCCGCCGGGGCCATCCACAGGCCCATGGCCAGCATCGACTGGCCCAGGCCGTAGCCGGTGGCCTCGGGTAGCTGGAGCAGCTGGGGGATCACCAGGGACTGCGCGTACATCGCGAAGCCGACCAGGATCGAGGCCGCGTTCGTCATCAGCACCTGCGGAGCGGCGGTCACGCGCAGATCGACCAGCGGCTCGGGGGTACGCAGCTCCCACCAGCCCCAGGCCAGCAGGAGGACGATCGCGGCGCCGAGCAGCCCGAGCGTGGTGCCGCTGCCCCAGCCCCAGTCGGCGCCCTTGGAGACGCCGAGGAGCAGGCAGACCAGGGCGATGCCCAGGCCGATCGCGCCGAGCAGGTCGAAGCTGCCCTTGGAGGTGTTCTCGCTGCCCGCGGGCACGAAGAACCAGATCAGCGTGGCGACCGCGAGGGTCAGCGCGGCGACGACCCAGAACAGCACCCGCCAGCTGGCGTTCTCGGCGATCGCGGCGGAGAACGGCAGGCCGAGCGCGCCGCCCACACCCATGGACGCGCTCATCATCGCGATGGACGTGCCCAGCTTCTCCGCCGGTACGACGTCACGCAGAAGGCTGATGCCCAGGGGCACCACGCCCATGCCGAGGCCCTGCAGACCTCGTCCGGCGATCATCGGGAGCACCGAGGAGGACAGGGCGCAGACCACGGAGCCCAGCACCAGCGGGACCAGGGAGACCAGAAGCATGCGCTTCTTGCCGTACATGTCACCGAGGCGGCCGGCGACGGGGGTGATCACGGCCGCCGCCAGGAGTGTGGCGGTGACGACCCACGAGGCGTTCGAGGCACTGGTGTCGAACAGGGTCGGCAGTTCCCCGATCAGTGGCACCACGAGGGTCTGCGTGATCGCGGCCACGATGCCGGCGAAGGCGAGGATGCCGACAACGCCGCCGGAGCGGGCTGCGGGCTGGGAACTGTCCACGGGTACTCCCTGTTGCTCTTCCGGATCACGGCGATATGCATCCTGCACGTCATATGTATGGTGCATGTCTAGTGCATCATACACATCACGGTGGTATATCTGGCGGGAGGTAGCTTTCCGGGATGAGAGCGAGCCAGGAGCCGAAGGATGCCTCGCGTGAACAAGCCAATGGATAGGCCAGTGGATGGGCCAGTAGGCGAGCCGACGGACGAGCCGGCGGGTGAGTCGGCGGTCAGGCCGGTCGAGCTGGTCGAATTCGAGACCATGCTGCTCGGGCGCCACATGCACATGCTCACCCGCTCGCGCGGGGCCGGTGAGCAACGGCTGGACCGCAGTGCGTATGTCCTGCTGAGTCGCATTCAGACGGAAGGGCTGATGTCCATCGGTCAGCTCAGTGAGGCCTTCGGGCTCGACGCCTCCACCCTCAACCGGCAGACCGCCGCCATGCTGCGCACCGGTGTCGTCGAGCGTATGCCCGACCCCGAGGGGGGCATCGCCCGCAAGTTCGCCATCACTGCCGAGGGTGAGCGTCGCCTGGCGGCCCATCGCGCCGAGAACCTGCAGGGCCTGGAGATGATCATGGTCAACTGGAAGCCCGAGGATGTGGCCGAGTTCGCCGGCTATCTCAGCCGCTTCAACCGTGACATCGAGCGCCTCGACGGCCGCCCCTGGCCGCGCGGTTGACGAACCCGGGACGGGTCGGTCGGATACGAAGCGATCGGATACGAGGCGATCGGATACGAAGCGGTCGGATACGAAGCGGTCGACGGCACCGGTGTCGCCGTGCTCGAGCACGCCCTTGAGGCCGTGACCGGCGACGGACTTCTGGCGGGGCCGCCCTTGAGTGGTGTGGTTGCCGGGCACGGCGGTTGAGACGCCAACTTCGCCGCCCACCTCACCAAGGCCCTGCCGGCGGGCATCTCGTTCGACCCCAACGCGTGACGGCCTGAGGACTCCCCCCTACCCCCTCTCGTCCTCGAGAGGGGGGTTTCCGGCGCACTTGAGGAAAACTCCTGGTGAACGACTAGCATCCTGGCCAGAGTTGTCTGCCTGGGATGGAGTGGTGAGCGTGTCGTCGGAGGGGCCTCGGATCGCCGTAGCCGTCGTGACCATGGGGAACCGTCCCGCCGAAGTCGACGCGCTGCTGGCCTCCGTGGCCGAGCAGGACGTCGCGCCGGCGCGGATAGTGATCGTGGGGAACGGCTGCCCGCTGCCCGAGTTCGCCGAGCGGCTGGGGCTGCCCGGTGACGTGACCACCATCGAGGTCGAGGAGAACCTCGGCTGTCCGGGCGGGCGGAATGTGGGCCTGGCAAGACTCGAGGAGTTCGGGGACGTGGACGTCGTCGTCGAACTCGACGACGACGGGCTGCTCGTCGACACGGATGTGCTGCGGAAGGTCCGGGACCTGTTCGCCGCCGATCCGCGCCTCGGCATCGTCGGGTTCCGCATCGCCGACGAGAGCGGGGAGACACAGCGCCGGCACGTGCCTCGCGTCGGGGCGAAGGATCCGATGCGTGGAGGGCCCGTGACCGGGTTCCTCGGGGGCGGGCACGCCTTCTCGACGGCGATGCTCGCGCAGATCGGCGACTGGCCCGCCGAGTTCTTCTTCGCGCACGAGGAGACCGACATGGCCTGGCGGGCCATAGACGCCGGGTGGACTGTGCTCTACGCGCCCGAACTGCTGCTCCAGCACCCGAAGACCTCGCCGGCCCGGCATGCCATCTACCACCGCGTGACCGCCCGCAACCGGGTCTGGCTCACCCGCCGCCGGCTGCCCCTCCCGCTCATACCCGTGCACTTGGGGATCTGGATGCTGCTCACGCTCGTACGGACGCGGTCGTTCGGCGGACTGCGGGCCTGGTTCGGCGGCTTCGCGGAAGGGCTGCGGGAGTCGGGCGGGGAGCGGCGGCCGATGCGGTGGCGGACGGTGTGGCGGCTCACCCGGCTCGGAAGGCCACCGGTCGTCTGAGACGGGGGCGGACAAAGGCCCCGGTCGTTCACCTCCGACGACCGGGGCCCCTATGACCCCGGATCCGGCCACGGCGGCGACACTCCCCCGAGTTACGCGTCATACGCGCGCGCCGTCGGGCCAGATCCGATGCAGTGATCCCATCAGGCCGCGCCAACGGATCGCTAACATGTGACCAACGGTTCAACAGGAAACCGGGAGTCGGACGGCGCGAAGTCGTCGCAGGAAGGCGCGACGTCGCCACGGGGTGCGGCCGGGGCGGTCGCACGGAAAGGCAGTGGGGCGGCGCTATGCGGTACGGGCTGCGGTTCGGGCTGCTGGGTCCGCCGGTCTTGTACGACGCCGAGGGCGAGGCCCGATCGATCGGCAGCGGCAAGATGCGAGCGCTGCTGGTCGCGCTGCTCCTGGAGCCGGACCGGGTCGTCTCGGTCGACGCGCTCAAGGAAGCGCTGTGGGGCGGGACACCGCCCGCGTCCGCGCAGGCCTCGTTGCAGAACCACGTCACCCGGCTGCGGCGGCTCCTCGACGACCCGGAGCGGCTGCGGGCCGTGCCGCCGGGATACCTCCTGCGGGTCGGCGAGGGCGAGTTGGACGTCCGCGTCTTCGAATCCCACGTCACGGCCGCGCGCGCCGCGCATGCCGGACGCGACGGGGTACGGGCGCTGCGCGAGGCCTTGGCGGCGCTCGCGCTGTGGCGCGGTACGCCACTCGGCGGGGTCCCGCCCGAGTTCGGCGGGCACGCGCTCGTCCAGCGCCTCGAGGAGGCCCGGCTGCTCGTCCTGGAGTGGCGATACGAGGCCGAACTGCGGCTCGCGGGTTCGGTCACCGGGGTGTCTGGAGTACGGGAGGTGTCTGGAGCAGACGCTCACACCTCCCAGCGTGCCGGTGAGACGGGGGCCCCGGAAGCCGTCGGCGGTGACGCCCGTACGCCCGCCGTGGCCGCCCAAGACATCGGCTCCGCGCGACTCGCCGTCCTCGCGCCCGAGTTGGCGGCCCTCGTCGCCGAGCACCCGCTGCGAGAGGCGTTCCACCGGCTGCTGATGCTCGTGCTGCACCGCACCGGACGTCAGGCCGAGGCCCTGGCCGTCCACCGCGACCTGCGGGCCCGCCTGATCGAGGAACTCGGCGTCGAGCCGGGACCCCAGGTGCGCGAGGCACACCTGGAGATCTTGAGGGAACGGGAACCCGACACGGCCGACCGCGACAGGACGGACCGCAAGGGGACGAACCCCAACGGGAGGGACCCCGACGGGACGGACCGCGGCAGGACTGACCGTGACAGGACCGACCGTGACAGGACCGACCGCGGCTGGACCGACGGCGGCAGGACCGACCGAGACACGGACGAACCCGACGCGGACGAACCCCACAGGTCCGAGCGCGACGCGGACACCGACCGGCTGGAGCGGTCCACCGCCTTGGCCGAGCCGGAGTCGTCTCCGGCTCCACCCCGACCCGCCCAACTACCGCCCCCACCCGCCCACTTCACCGGCCGAAGCGACGTACGTGAGGAACTCGGCCTGGCCCTGGGCGCGGACCGGCGACCGACGCCCCCCGCTCCGGTGGTGGCCGTCATCAGCGGCATGGCCGGCGTCGGCAAGAGCGCGCTGGCACTCCACGTCGCGCATGGCCTGCGGGAACGTTTCCCCGACGGCCAGTTGTACGTCAACCTGCACGGTGCCACGCCCGGAATGACTCCCCTCACGCCGGGCCAGGCACTCGCCGCGTTGCTGCGCGACCTCAGTACGGAGCCGCGTCGGATCCCCGAACACCCGGACGCGGCGGCTTCGTTGCTCAGGTCGATGCTCGCGCCGACCCGCATCCTGATGGTGCTCGACGACGCCGCGCACGCCGCCCAGGTGCGGCCGCTGCTACCCGCGGGCGCGGGGTGCGCGGTGATCGTGACGAGCCGTTCGCCGCTCACCGCCCTGGACGGCGCGCACCGCTTCCCGCTCGCTCCGCTGTCGGACGAGGACAGCGCGGCACTGCTGCGTGCGGTCTCCGGGCGCGAGGACGGCCTCGACGGCGGGCACCCCCTCGTCGAACTCACCGGTCGGCTCCCGCTCGCCCTCCGTGTGGTCGCGGCCCGCCTCGCCGCCCGCCGCGCGCTCACCCCGGACGCGCTGGCTGGTCAACTGGCAGCCACCGAGGGACGGTTGCACCACCTCGAATACGACGATCTGAGCGTGCGCAGATCACTCGCCGTGGCCCACGACGCGCTGCACGCCTCGGAGCGGGAGGCGGACCGGGACGCCGCACTCGCCCTGCGCAGCATCGGTGCGCTCGATCTCCCCGTGTACGGGGCGCCCCTCCTCGCCCGCCTGTCCGGCACCGACGAACGCCGCGCCGAGGCCGCCCTGGACCGCCTCGTCGACGTCGCCCTCCTGGAGGAGACGGCGTACGGCCGCTACGCACCCCACGACCTCGTCCGTGACTTCGCCCGGGAGATCGCGGGAGCGACGGCCCAAGAGCCGGAAGGACAGCCGGAAGGACAGCTGGGCGGACAACCGGAAGGACAGCTGGGCGGACAACCGGACGGACAGCCGGACGGAGCGTCTGGCGCCGCCCCGGACACCCGCGCGTCCGAACGCGCCCTGCGCTGGTACACCGCTGTCGCCGCCCGCTCCCTCGAAGCGATCGTCGAGCCGGGCCTCGACCGCGAGGACCGCAGCAGGCCCACCGCCTCGCAGCCGCGGGCACACGCGGTGGACCTCGCGGCCACGCCGTCGTTCGGCTCCGCCAAGGAGGCCTTCGCCTGGGGCGAGCTGGAGCTGGAGAACGTGGTGGCGCTGGTGGAGCGGTACGCGCAGGTGTCCGCGTACGTTCCCGTGCTGGTGCGGCTGCTCAACCCGTACCTCCAACGCAGCGGCCGGGTCGCCGAGTCGGAGGTGCTCCAGCGGCTGGCGCTGGGCGCGGCGCGGCGGCTGGGGGACGAGGCCGCCGCGGCGTACGCGCTCGGGGACCTCGCGGGCCTGCACTACATGACGGGTCGTGCGAGCGAGGCGCTCCCGCTGAACGACGAGGCGCTGGCGATCTGGCGGCGGCTCGGGGTGCTGTCGTGGGTGCGGCGCGGCCTGAACAACCGCGGCATGCTCCTCGAAGGGCTCGGGCGCCACGCCGAGTCCAGCGAAGCGCTGCTGCAGAGCCTCGAACTCTCCCGGGAGTTGGGGGACCTGCACACGGAGGCCATCACCTACAGCAACCTCGGCAATCTGTACGAGCACACGGACCCCCGGGCCGCCATCGACCATCACAAGCGCAGCCTCGCGATCGGCGACGCGATGGACGACGTGATCATCCGGCACTCCGCGCACTGCAACATCGGCTACGCCCACCTCACCCTCGGCGAACCGGCCGCCGCCCTGCCGCACTTCGAGGAGAGTCTGCGCATCCTCGGCGGCCACGGCGACTGGCACGGGGAGTCGCAGACGCGGCTCGGGCTGGTGCGTGCCCTGCGCGGGGTGGGGGACTCCGAGCGGGCCGCGCGCGAGTGCGATCTGCTGGTGTGCCGTGCCGACCGCCGCGCCGACCGGTACACGGGAGGGCTCGCCCGGCACCAGCGGGGGCTGCTGCTCCGGACGCGGGGGGATGTCGAAGGGGCGTACGAGCAGTGGAAGCGGGCTCTGGAGGCGCTGGACGGGACGGACACCCCCGTGGTGGGGGAGCTGACGGAACTCCTGCGAGGCATCTAGGGCCTGTCCGGCGGATCAGGTCGCAGGGAAGCAACGGCACCTCATAGGTGCAGGTGAGCGGGGCTTGGTGCGTTCAGCTGCAAGGCGGAGGAGGGCGTCGATGCGGAGCATCGGCAATCGACGACAACGCCGCAGATGGGCGTGCCAAGCCCCGCGTCTGCGGCATGATCCGCCGGACAGGCCCTAGTCACTGCGCCGGTCAGGGAGCGGTCGCTCACTTCGCGTCTGCGTAACACTCCACCACCGCCGTCGTGAACGGGAAACGGACCGGTGTCTCGCCGAACGTCAGCCGTCCCGCCAGCTCCGCGGCCTCCCGGATCACCGCCACAACCGCGTCCGCCTCCTCGGCCGGGCAGTGCACGATCACCTCGTCGTGCTGGAAGAAGACCAGCTCGGCGGCGAGGTCCGCGCAGCCGCGCCGGAGAGCGGCGAGCAGCAGGAGCGCCCAGTCGGCGGCGCTGCCCTGGACGACGAAGTTGCGCGCGAAGCGGCCACGGGCCCGGGAGTTCGTGGACGCGTACCCCGGCACCCAGCCCTGGTCGCCGAGAGCGGCCCCGGCGGCCTCGGCGGGCTCGTCCTGGGGGATGCCCGCCTCCTCCGAGGCGCCGTCGTCGTCGGCCCCGGCCGCCGGGGGACACGTACGCCCGAGCCATGTCCGTACGAGCCGCCCTTCCTCTCCGGCCCGCGCCGCGTCGTCCACGTACGCGACGGCCTTGGGGAACCGTCTGCGCAGCGCGGCCAGGTTCTTCAGGCCGTCCCCGGACGTCTGTCCGTACACCGCGCCGAGCACGGCGAGCTTGGCCTGGGCCCGGTCGCCCGCGAACGCCCGGTCCGACACCGACTGGTACAGGTCGCTCTCCCGGCCCGCGACCTCCATCAGGCCGGGGTCGCGCGAGATCGCGGCCAGCACGCGCGGCTCCATCTGGTCGGCGTCGGCCACCACGAGCCGCCAGCCGGGGTCGGCGACGACGGCGCGGCGGATGACCTTGGGGATCTGCAGCGCACCCCCGCCGTTCGTCACCCACCGCCCGGTGACCGTCCCGCCCGGCAGATACTCGGGCCTGAACCGCCCGTCCCGCACCCAGTCCTGGAGCCAGGACCAGCCGTGGGCGACCCAGATCCGATACAGCTTCTTGTACTCGATCAGCGGCTTCACGGCCGGATGGTCGATGGACTCGATCTCCCACCGCCGGGTGGACCTGACCTTGATCCCGGCCTGCGCGAACGCCTTGATGACGTCGGCGGGCAGGTCGGGTCTGACCCTTCTCCCGAAGGCCGCCGAGACCTCGTCCGTGAGTTCGGCCAGGCGTCTGGGCTCGCCGCCCGCGTACCGCTCGCCGAGCAGCTCGTGCAGGACCTCGCGGTGGACGTCCGTGCGCCATGGCAGCCCCGCGCCGTTCATCTCCGCCGCCACCAGCATCCCCGCCGACTCGGCCGTCGTCAGCAGGTGCATCCGCTCCGGGTGCGCGGTCGCTTCGTGGCGGCGCCGTTGGTCCGCGTACACCTCGAGGAGGTCGGTCAGGGGTACGTGGACCGGGCGCGGTTCGAAGAGGGAGGACTGCGAGCCGGGCTCGGCGGAGCGCTGCGGTGGATCCGTCGGTACGGGGCCGCCGCGCAGCCTCGCCAGCGCGGCGGCGGCCGACCGGGGCTCGCCGAGCCGGCCCTCGTGCCCGAGCAGCAGGGTCTCGGCGGCCTCGATGTCGTAACACCGCTCCACTCGCACCCCCGCGGCGAGCAGGAGCGGATATACGTCGGCCGTCGACCGCCAGACCCAACGGGTCACCTCGGGCCGGGAGCGCACGGCCTCCGCGAGATCCGGCTCCCTGCGGACCGGCCCGGCGGGCAGCCCGTCGGGGCCGAGGACGGCGACCTCCACGCCACCGTCCTCGGCCGGCGCGAGAGCCCAGCGCTCGGTCATGATTCCGAGTCTCGCAGGAGGGTCTGACAACAGCCCCGAACCAAGACCAGGCGTGCCGCTCTGCCCGTGGCCGGTCAGCCGGTCTACTGGCTCGCCTTCAGGATCTCTCCGATGACGTGGGCGATATGGGCCTCGGCCGCCGTCTTCTCGACGCCGAGGCCGCTGAGGACGCCCTCGCCGTTCTCGTACTCCAGGAGGGCCAGGAGGATGTGCTCGGTGCCGATGTAGTTGTGGCCGAGGCGGAGGGCCTCGCGGAAGGTGAGTTCCAGGACCTTCTTCGCGGCGGGGCCGTACGGGACGAGTTCGGGGACCTCGGCGACGGCCTGCGGGAGTGCCGCGGTCGCCGCCTCGCGGACGGCGTCCAGGGTCACGCCCTGTGCGGTGATCGCCTTGGCGGCGAGCCCCTCGGGCTCGGCGAGGAGGCCGAGGACGAGGTGCTCGGGGAGGCCCTCGGCGTTGCCCGCGGCCTTCGCCGTGTTGTGCGCGACCATGACCGTGTTCCGGGCGCGGGGCGTGTAGCGGCCGAAGCCCTGACTGGGGTCGAGGTCGGACTCGGCCTTCGGGACGAAGCGCTTCTGGGCGGCCTGCCGGGTGACCCCCATGCTCTTGCCGATGTCCGTCCAGGACGCGCCCGAACGCCGGGCCTGGTCCACGAAGTGGCCGATCAAGTGGTCGGCCACGTCGCCCAGATGGTCCGCGGCGATCACCGCGTCCTGGAGCTGGTCGAGGGTATTGGTGTGGACCTTCTTGATGGCCTCGATGAGGTCGTCGAGACGTACGGATGCCGTCCCGAGTGGGTTCGTTGTCATGTGTCAACCGTAGGTTGACGCACCGGGGGTGTCAACCTGAAGTTGACACTCCTCCGTTGCCTGTCAGCCACTCCGCGAGAGCCGCGAAGTCCGCGTCCGTGAGGCCATGGCAGGGATCGACCCGATGGAGAAGGGCCCGCCCTCGGTGATGTGTCGCCACCCAGGCCCGATCGGTATCGGTGACCTCGTCGTCCACCCAGACGAAAGAACGGCCGGCCGCCCGGTCGACGAGAGGCCGGGTCTTCCAATGGAGTCCGCCCCGCTCATCCTCGCCGGAGTCCTCCGGCCAGATCACCACAGGCAGATCCGGCAGCCCGAGCCATGGCGCGACGCACTCGTTCGCGTCGGCCATCCACGTCGTCGCCCACACCAGCTCGCACGCCAGCGCCGCCAGTCGCGGCCCGTGCGCGGGATTGACCCTGGCCAGCAACGGATTGGCGGCGGCCGCCTGCGGCCCGCGGCGCGAGTGATACGACGGATATCCCTCGGGATACTGCCGCGGCGTCGCCCCGAACGGAATGAGGGGGCCGTCGACATCCAGGAAGAGAAGCGGACGCTGCCCCGAACCGGTCACGACCGCACGATAGCCGCAATTCCCGGAATGTCCCAGGCTCGACGACGCCCCGGGAGCAGTCCGGCCCCGCCCCCGCGCGTGACACGATCGAGGCATGAGCAGCAGTACGCCCAGCACCGTGGCGCGCGCCTTCGAGGCCGCGCTCTACGCCGACACCGACACCTCCCTCGACACGGGCGCCTCGCTGCTGGCCGCCGACCCCGCGTCCGACGCCGAACTCACCCGCCGCGGCGAGGAGTTCGTCGCCGCGGCCTGGCGTCGCGGCTGGCAGCCCGCCGATGTCGTACGGATCGTGCGGCGCGAGCTGGACGACGCACACGTACGCCTGGTGTCGGCGCTGATCCTCAGCGAGAACCGGACGCCTCGGGGCCCGCGCTGGGCGACCCAGTTGGAAGAGCTCGCAGCCGCGGCCGAAGCCGGGGCGCAGCCACCCCGCCCGGACCGCTTCACGCACGCCACCACCGTCCTGGAGCTGTACCGGCTGCTGCTGCGCCTGCCGTCCATCGAGCCGCTGGAGATACCGGCGAGCACCCCAGGCACCGCAAGCTCCGCACAGGACTCCCGCATGCTCACGCGTATCCGCGCCCTGCTCGCCAAGGCCGAGGCGACCGGGTTCCCGGAGGAGGCGGAGGCGCTGAGCGCCAAGGCACAGGAGCTGATGGCGCGGCACAGCATCGACGAGGCGCTGCTCGCGGCCCGAACCCACGCGAAGGACGCGCCCGGCGCCTGCCGCATCGGTGTCGAGCCACCGTACGAGACGGCCAAGGCGGTACTGCTGGACGCGGTGGCCGGCGCGAACCGCTGCCGCGCCGTGTGGAACGAGTCCCTCGGCTTCTCGACCGTCGTCGGCTTCGAACCCGACCTGGAGGCGGTCGAACTCCTCTACACCTCTCTGCTCGTGCAGGCCACGGCCGCGATGACGAAGGCGGAGGCGGCCCAGCGGGCCGGGGGGAGGAAGCGTACGAAGACCTTCCGGCAGTCGTTCCTCGCCGCGTACGCGCATCGCATCGGTGACCGGCTGGCGACGGTCGCCGAGGGGCAGGTGGCGTCGGCGGAAGGGGCGGGGGAGAGGCAGTTGCTGCCGGTCCTGGTGGCCCGTGACGTCGCGGTCACGGACCACATGGAGCGGATGTTCCCGGACACCGTCACCACCCGGATGCGCGGGGTCAGCGACGCGGCCGGGTGGGAACAGGGCGCCGCGGCGGCCGACCGCGCACAGGTCAGGGCGCGGCCGCCGCTGCGGTGACGGACAGTCCGGTGGCCGCTCAGTCGCCGGCGGTCTGGAACGGGCTCACCGAAGCGTCCAGGTCGCCCGAGTCGCTCTTCCCCGCGAGGGGGCCGTACGACCACTTGAAGCTCTGCGTGTCGGTGGCGCCGGGCAGGCTGATCTTCAGCGTCGTCGCGTCGAGGCTCTTGCCGTCGCCCGCCTCGCCCCGTACGTAGGTGATCGTGAAGGTGGCGATGCCGTCCTTCGCCAGGGTCAGCTTCGGCGGCGTCGCGGCTTCCTGCTCGGGGACATCCGTGGTCGTGCCGCCGCCCTGCACCGCGATGCCGGGGAAGCCCTCGAGGGTGCACTCGGCACCGCGGTTGGTGAGCGTGACGGGCACGTTGCCGGTGTCCCCGGCGGCCGGGGCGGCGTTGGCGGGGCCCACCTGGATGCCGACCTGGTCGATCTGGCAGTTCGCCGAGGTCGTCGTGGCCGCCGAGTCCGGCGAGGCCTTGGACTCACCGCTGCTGTCGCCGCCGCTGTCGCAGGCGGTCAGGGTGAGAGCCGCCGCGGCGACGGCGACGGCGATCGGAAGGACGCGCATGGGGTTCCCCCTGGTTTCGTGACGGTGCTCATGGATCATCCGGATCATCTGGATCATCACGCAGGCGGGTGGGCCCGCGTCGCGCGCCCCCCGTCCCGTCGCGCCACTGAATGTCAAGAAACATGCACAGAGATACCCAAATAGAGAGATAAAACTCCCGTACGCTGGCGGAATGAGCTGGCTCCGGGCGCTGAACGCGACCGCGCGCTCGGGTCTGCGGATCGAGCGGAAGCGTCTCGAACCGCTGATCGCGGTGCGGGGTGCGGCGGGGCTCGCACTGGTGATAGGGCTGAGTCTGTGGGCGTTCGGGCCCGCGGTCGCGGCCAGTTCGGCGTTCGGGGCGTTCCAGGCGGCGATCGCCACGTTCCAGCGCAGCTGGCGCCCCCGTCCGGAGCTGGCGCTCGCCTCCGGCGCGAGCCTCGCCGTCTCGACGTTCGTCGGCTACGTGACGATCTCCCACCTTGCCCTGTTCCTGGCCCTGCTGGTGGTGTGGACGTTCCTGTCCGGGATGAGCTGGGCGGCCGGTCCCACGGCCGGCCTGATCGCCTCCTCGAACGTAGCGATCATGCTGGTGACGGTCACCCTGCCGACCTCGGTCGCCCAGGCGGCGGGCCACAGCGCGATGATGATCGTCGGCGGGCTCGTACAGGCGTCCCTGGTGGTGCTCTTTCCGGTACGCCGCTGGGGTGCCCACCGTGACGCGCTGGCCGACGCCCTGGCCGCCGAGGCCGACTACGCGCGCCGGCTGCGCCACGATCCGGTGGCGCCCTTCGACCCGCTTCCGCTCATGGAGGCGCGCGACGCGGCCGCCGTCACCCCGCGCCAGGCCCGCAGACGCCCCGCCGAACTGCACGGCCCCCGGGGCCTGGCCGAACGTATCCGCCCCGTCCTCGCCTCCCTCGCCGACCCGGCGATGGGCGTACCGTCCGACTGCCCCCAACGTGACCGGGTCAACGAACTGCTCGCCGCCGCGGCCGCCATCCTGGACGGGGCGGCCCGCGCCATCCGCCACGGGACGCCGGTGGATCTGCCGCCCGGAGCGGTCGCCGCCTTCAGGACCCCGGACACGGAGGCGATCCTGACGGGGCCGCCGTACCGGGCGGCGACGCGGCTGGGGACCCTGTTGCAGGACGTGGTGGAGACGGCGGGGGGACGGCGATACGACGTCGCCGTGGACAGCGCAGGGGCGGTCATGGGCGGCACGGGCGCGGCCGTCGGCCGTCCGGGGGAGACCGGCGCCGCCCCGTTGCTGCGGCCCACCTTCATCGGCCTGATCCCCGTCGCCCTGCGTGCCATGCGCGAAGAACTGCACCGGGACTCCCCGATCTACCGCCACGCGATCCGCGTCTCCGCCGTGGCCGCCGCCGGCTACCTGCTCGGCACCTGGCTCCCGCTCGGCCACGGCTACTGGGCGCCCCTGGCCTCGGTCATGATCATGCGCCCGGACTTCTCGCAGACGTACAGCCGCGCGGTCGCCCGCTTCTGCGGCACCCTCGTCGGGGTGGCGCTGGCCACCGGGATCGTGCAGGTCGCGCACCCGGGGACGTATCTCTCGGGCGCCCTCGCCGTGATCAGCGCGGCGCTGATGTACCTGCTGCTGCGCACCAGCCAGATGGCCGCGCAGGCCTTCATCGCCGCGTACGTCGTCTTCCTGCTCGGCATGGGCGGCGAACAGTGGACGCAGACCGTGCCGGAGCGCGTGCTGCTCACCCTGCTCGGCGGACTCCTCGCGATGCTCGCGTACGCGCTCTACCCGGCTTGGGAGACGCCCCGTCTGCGCGGCCGCCTCGCCGACTGGCTGGCCGCGCAGGGCCGCTACGCGTCAGCCGTCCTCAGCCGCTACGCGAATCCAGCCGGCGCCGGCCCCCAGCCCACCGCCGACCGCGCCACGACACCCGGACTTCGAGCCCCCGCCACCCCGAACCCCGAGGACGACGGCCGCGGGCACGCCCCCGCCGCCCCCGACCCCGTCCGCGAGGCGCTTCTCGGTTCCCGGACCGCTCGTGCGGCGTGGCACGCGGCTGTGGAGCGGGCGACGAACGAACCGGTACGCCATCGCGGCCTGTCCCGGACCGCCGCCGACGACGCGGAGGACGCCCTCGCCCGGATGGGCCGGGTCGCCATGCTCATGGAGGCCCACCTCCCGGAACGGGACGCGGCCCCCGTCCCGGCCGCCGCCCGGTTCGCCGAGGCACTGCGGAAGGCCACCGAGCAGGGCGCCAAGTCGGTGCGCGAGCGCCGGGTGCCACGCTGGGACCCCGTCCGCGAGGCCCTGGAAGCCTGGGACGGAGAGGGCCCTCGCGACGCGCTCCTGCGCCGGGGCGCGGGCATGATCCTGCAGTCCCTGGTCGAACTCTCCGAGGCCCTCGACACCGCCGTACCGCCCATGACCGTGGACGGACACACGAACGGGCCGCGGAACCCGAAGGATTCCGCGGCCCATCAGTGAACGGTCGAGCGGGAGCGAGTGCTCCAGTGCTCCAGTGCTCCAGTGATCGAGTGATCGAGTGATCGAGTGATCGAGTGATCGAGTGATCGAGCGTTCAGGAGCCCAGGCTTGCCGTCGGCAACCCCGACGGCAGCTGTCCGCCCTCGGCCTTCGTATACGACTCCTTGCCGAGGCTGCCCGACCAGGTGACCTTGAGCGTGGTGCCGTTCACGGAGTCGACCATGCCCGTGGCGCGGTCCTTGTTCCCGTCCGTGCACTTGAGGTGGATCATCTGCATGCCCGCCTCGTCGCCGGCGGTGCCGCTGCACACGGTGCCGCCCGTCGCGAAGAGCCCGGCCTGTTCACCGTTGATCACCAGCGCCACGGCCTTGCCGCCGGTCGTGGTCAGCCAACTGCCCACGAGCTCACTGTTGGCCGTGGATGTCGCGCCCGAGCCGCCGCCGGTGCCCGCGCTCCCGGTGGCGGACGAGCTGGGGCTCGTCGACTCGCCCCCAGAGCCAGAGCCAGAGCCAGAGCCGGAACCGTCGTCGGAGCCGCCGCCGCCGCTACAGCCGGTCAGCACAAGCGCGCCCGCCAGACCCGCGGCCGCGACCGTGCCCGCGATGCGCGCCCGCCGACGCGGAAGGGTCGCCGAAGTCGCCGATGTCACTGAAGCCCCCAAGGGTGGTGGTGTCGCTGGGGTCGCCGGAACGACCGCAGCAAGTTACCAGGAGGGACTCCCCCGCACCCTGAGCGAGCCATCGGGAGAACTTACGAATCTCCTGAGCGAACCACAGCGAGGCACAACCACCGACAGCGCGCCACAGCAAGCCGCAGCGAGCGACTTCCGGCTACCACGAGGACTTACGAACGCCCGGCAGGGATCCCCCATGCGCCTGTCCTCGCAGATTCACCCGGGACAGCCCGAAGGCGCGGAAGGAACCACGGGGACGCCCGTCCACACTGTCCCGGTTGCGGACGCGCGTGGCGCCGGCGTCGCGCGGCTGCCTGCACAGTTCCGCCTGGGCGGCGGACCGCTCGACCCCGATCGAGTCGACCGTCTCGATGCCCTTCGCGCTCAGCCGCAGCCGTACGCAGCGCCCCTCGCTCGGCAGCCGGTAGCGCTCGCGCTGGACGTTCGGGTCGAAGCGGCGGGACGTACGCCGGTGGGAGTGGGAGAGGGAGTTGCCGAAGCCCGGTTGAGCGCCGGTCAGCATGCAATGCGCGGACAAGGGTGACGCACCTCTCTCGGTGAAGTATTGGCAATGGGATTCATTTTCAGTAACATATCAGCCATGGCACGCAACGAACTCCGTCCCGTCATCAAGCTCCGGTCCACGGCCGGGACCGGCTTCACGTACGTCACCCGGAAGAACCGGCGCAACGACCCGGACCGGATGGCCCTGCGCAAGTTCGACCCGGTCGTCGGCCGGCACGTCGACTTCCGAGAGGAGCGCTGACCGTCATGCGAGAGGGAATCCACCCGGCGTACGGCCCGGTCGTCTTCCGGGACCGCGCCGCGAACCACGCCTTCCTCACCCGCTCGACGATGACCAGTGACAAGACCATCGAGTGGGAGGACGGCCACACCTACCCGGTGGTGGACGTCGAGATCTCGAACGTGAGCCACCCCTTCTACACGGGCACCGCGCGGGTGCTGGACACCGCGGGCCGGGTGGAGCGCTTCGAGCGGCGGTACGGCAAGCACGGCCAGATGGCGCCGCTGCCGCACTCCGGCTCCAGCCGCTGACGGAAGCCGCCGCAGGTGTGAAGCCATAGGTAGGTGTTTCCCTACGCTTGACTCGTAGGGAAACGCCTACCTATTGTCGTCTACATGAACATCACCCACGCCTCTTTCGTCACTCTCCCCGTTTCTGACCAGGACCGCGCCCTGCGCTTCTACGTGGACGTGCTCGGCTTCGAGGTCACCGCCGACCTGGAGATGCCGCCGGGGCGGTGGCTCCAGGTGGCGCCCAAGGGGGCGCAGACCGTCTTCACGCTCTCGGGTCCGGGGATGGGAGGGTTCGAGCCGGGTGAGACCCGGGGGATCATGTTGGTCACGACCGATGTCGACGCGGACTGCGCGCGGCTCGCGGCCGCGGGCGTCGCGGTGGAGGGTCCTGACGACCTTCCCTGGGGCCGCATGGCCTCGTTCCGTGACCCGGACGGCAACGGTCTGATGCTCATCACGGAGAAGGAAGGCATCTGATCGCGCCATGACTGCGACCGGAGTTGGGGCCGGGGCCGGGGCTCGCGAGGACCGGATCTTCGCCGCGCTCGCCAACGTCACACGCCGCGAGGTGCTGCGGCTGCTGCGTGAGCGGGGGCCGCAGTCCGTCCAGGCGCTGGCCGACCACTTCGACATGCGGCGGCCCAGTCTCTCCGAACACCTCAAGGTGCTCCGGGAGGCCGGCCTTGTCACCGAGCGGCGCGAGGGGCGCCGGCGCATCTACACACTCGAAGCGGCCCCGCTCGCCGACGTGCAGGACTGGCTCCACCCGTACGAGCGGTTCTGGCGCGACCGGCTCAAGGGTCTGGGCGATCTCCTGGACGGCATGCCCGACGATGACGAGCCATGAGCACCACGCGATCCCCGGAGCCTCCGGCTGAGGACGACCTCACCACCATCCGCGTCGACCAGTTCCTCCCGCACCCTCCCGCCAAGGTCTGGCGCGCCCTCACCGAGCCCGAACTGCTCGCCCGATGGCAGATGCCGGGGTCGGAGAACTTCCGGCTCGACGTCGGACACACGTACACGCTGACCTCCGTGCCGCGCCCCAACACCCGCTTCTCCGGCACGGTTGAGGTGCGGATTCTCGCCTACGAGCCGGAGCGGATGCTGCGCGTCCGGTGGGCCGACGCCGATCCGGCGAATCCTGCGGACTGGACCATTACCTGGACGTTGAAACTCGAAGGGCGCGGTACGCGTCTGTTCCTAGTACATGAGGGATTCGACCCGGACGACCCTGCACAGATGATGGCGCGGAAGATCATGGACGGGGGCTGGAGATCGCATGTCCTGCGATCTCTGGGGCAGACGCTGGACCGGTTGTAGCGCGACGAGCACCAGTCGGTAGTCAAGCGGACAACACGCCGTAGTCAAGCGGCGGCAAAAGCTGTAACCGCAGGAGCACCCTCCGTGCACGTGCATCTGCCCATGCATCTGCACATGAACAGAGCTATGATCCGGGACAGTTGACCACTGCATCAATGGCCACATCAGCCACTGCACGACCGGGGAGCGACCTGTGGACCACGACGTGTACGACGTGGATGACGTGTACAACGGCATGGCTGCGACGGAGCTGACCGGGGTGGCCTGGCAGAAGAGCAGGCACAGCAACTCCCAGGGCTCCTGCGTGGAGTTCGCGAGGCTGCCCGGCGGCGACGTGGCGGTGCGCAACTCGCGGTTCCCCGAGGGGCCCGCGCTCGTCTACACCCGCGCCGAGATCGAGGCGATGCTCCTGGGCATCAAGGACGGCGAGTTCGATCACCTGATCGCCGGCTGACTCGAGTAGATGCCGGCGCCTGAGTGAGCAACCGAGAGCAACCGCTTTCTAGCGGTCCGTAACGCGCGTAGAACCGCGGCGCCAAAAGGCGCCGCGGTTCACTATTCGGTCGAAACGGCGGGAGCGGCCGTCGTGGCCGGCTGCGGAAGCCGGAACAGTGCCCATACGACCTTGCCGCTGAGCGTGCCCGCGAGCGGGTGCCAACCCCAGCTGTCGGCGAACGAGTCGACCAGGAACAGGCCGCGGCCCGACTCCGCCGAGAAGTCGTCCGAGTCGCCCGCGACCGGGCTGTCGTGACTGGGGTCGCGCACCGCGCACACCAGACGTGAGGTCCACCGCATCAAGTGCAGCCGCACGGGCGGGCCTTGGTCGTCCCGGCGAGGCGTGTCCGAGGGCAGTGCGTGCCGCAGCGCGTTGGTCACGAGCTCGGAGACCACCAGGCAGACGTCGTCGAAGCGGTCGCCGATGTCCCACTGGTCCAGCGTTCTGCGGGTGAACTGCCGTGCTTCGCGCACCGCTTCGTAGCGTGCGGGCAGGGCGCAGGAAGCGGCGTTGGACACGGCCGCGGGATCGAGTGGCGGAAGTCCCTGCCGTAAGGGTTCGAGCATGGTCGATCCATTCGTCCCCATGCGAGGCACTCCCGGGTGTTCGCGGTCGTTGCGATGCAGCGGTGGCGCGAGGACCATGGTTCCGAATGCGTACGGCAGATGCAAGGGCAGATGCACGTGCACGCGCCCGAATTGGACCTTCCTCTACCGCTTCTTGCTCATTTCTTCTGTCACGTTCTTCCCTCTTATTGACACAGTGTTGATCTTTTCCTGTGTGGCCCCTTTGGAAGCTTTCTGTTTCTGTAATCGAACGAGTACTGCTTGGAGTGTTTTAGTGGCAGACTTCGGCGTCTGAAGAACGGTTGGGGAGGCGGACGAACGTGAGCGCTGGTGAGTCGAGCGGCTCGGTGGTGCGGCGCATGCTGCTGGGATCTCATCTCCGGCGCCTGCGGGAGGCGCGTGGCATCACCAGGGAAGCGGCCGGCTACTCGATCCGTGCCTCCGAATCGAAGATCAGCCGCATGGAGTTGGGACGGGTGAGCTTCAAGACACGTGACGTCGAGGACCTGCTGACGCTGTACGGCATCAACGACGAGGCCGAGCGCACCTCCCTGGTGTCCCTCGCCAAGGAGGCGAACGTCGCGGGCTGGTGGCACAGTTACTCGGACGTCCTGCCCAGCTGGTTCCCGACCTATGTCGGCCTCGAGGGCGCGGCCCACCTGATCCGCAGTTATGAAGTCCAGTTCGTGCACGGCCTGTTGCAGACCGAGGCGTACGCGCACGCGGTCGTCACGCGCGGGATGAAGGGCGCGAGCGCGGCCGACATCGACCGCCGGGTGGCGCTGCGACTGGAGCGGCAGAAGTACCTGGTCTCCGAGAAGGCCCCCGAGTTCCACATCGTCCTCGACGAGGCCGCGCTGCGCCGCCCGTACGGCGACCGCGAGGTGATGCGTGGACAGCTGCAGCATCTGATCGAGGTGTCGGAGCGGCCCAACGTACGACTCCAGGTCATGCCGTTCAGCTTCGGCGGCCACTCGGGCGAGAGCGGCTCCTTCACCATCCTGAGCTTCCCCGAGTCCGATCTGTCGGACGTCGTCTATCTGGAGCAGCTCACCAGCGCGCTCTACCTGGACAAACGCGAGGACGTCACGCAGTACGAGAGTGCGCTGAAGCAGCTGCAGCAGGACAGCCCCGGCCCGTCCGAGAGCCGCGATCTGCTCAGGGGACTGCTCCAGCTGTCCTGACGTCCGCCAGGTGCTCCCCCGGTGTTCTCCTGTGAGTCTTCACGGACTCTCCTGAGACGTTCTCCAACTCCCTTTGAACACAAGTACGATGACGTCTGATCAGACGTTGATCGGATGTGTCTGCTGACTCAGACTCGGATGTCTGCCTCGGCAGCAAGGGGATTGAGGGAGCACATGTCGTCCTACTTCACCGACCTGGCCCAGCAGTACATCGACGGTGCCTGGCGCCCGGGCACCGGCTCCTGGGACATCATCGACTTCAACCCGTACGACGGCGAGAAGCTGGCGTCGATCACCATAGCCACGGTGGACGAGGTCGATGAGGCCTACCGCGCCGCCGAGCGCGCCCAGAAGGCATGGGCCGTGACCAACCCGTACGCGCGCCGCGCGGTGTTCGAGAAGGTCCTGCGGATCATCGAGGACCGTGAGGCCGAGATCGCCGAGGCGATCATCGCCGAGCTCGGCGGCACACACCTCAAGGCCGGCTTCGAACTGCACCTCGCCAAGGAGTTCCTGCGCGAGTCGATCCAGCTGGCACTGCGCCCCGAGGGCAAGATCCTCCCTTCGCCGATCGACGGCAAGGAGAACCGCGTCTACCGCGTCCCGGTGGGCGTCGTCGGCGTCATCAGCCCCTTCAACTTCCCCTTCCTGCTCTCCCTGAAGTCGGTCGCCCCGGCGCTGGCGCTCGGCAACGGCGTGGTGCTCAAGCCGCACCAGAACACCCCGATCGTCGGCGGCTCCCTGATCGCCAAGATCTTCGAGGACGCGGGCCTGCCCGGCGGTCTGCTCAACGTCGTCATCACCGACATCGCCGAGATCGGCGACGCCTTCATCGAGCACCCCATCCCGAAGGTCATCTCCTTCACCGGCTCCGACAAGGTCGGCCGCCACGTCGCCACCGTCTGCGCCTCGCACTTCAAGAGCTCGGTCCTCGAACTCGGCGGCAACAGCGCCCTGGTGGTCCTGGACGACGCGGACATCGACTACGCGGTCGACGCGGCGGTCTTCAGCCGGTACGTCCACCAGGGCCAGGTCTGCATGGCCGCCAACCGCGTGCTGGTGGACCGCTCGATCGCGGATGTGTTCACCGAGAAGTTCGTCGCCAAGGTCAAGACCCTGAAGGTCGGCGACCCGAGCGACCCCCAGACGATCATCGGCCCGGTCATCAACTCCTCGCAGGCGGAGGCGCTCACGGGCGTCGTCGACCAGGCGATCGCCGAGGGGGCCACCGCCCTCCTGCGCGGTGGTGCCACCGACAACCTCGTCGAGCCGAGCGTCCTGACGGACCTGCCCGCCGGCTCCGCCATCCTCCAGCAGGAGATCTTCGGCCCCGTCGCGCTCCTTGTCACCTTCGATGGCGAGGAGGAGGCCGTACGCCTCGTCAACGACACTCCGTACGGGCTCAGCGGCGCCGTGCACACGGCCGACGTCGAGCGCGGTGTCGCCTTCGCCAAGCAGGTCGACACCGGCATGTTTCACGTCAACGACGGCACCGTCCACGACGAGCCGCTGGTCGCCTTCGGTGGCGAGAAGCACTCGGGCATCGGCCGCCTGAACGGCGAGGCGACGATCGAGGCGTTCACCAGCCAGAAGTGGATCTCGGTACAGCACGGGCGCAGCTTCTTCCCGTTCTGAGGATTCTCCGCCTCGACCGGGCCCTTGCGGACAGAAGCTGACCGCAAGGGTCCGTAACTTCGTCGGTGTCGGGCAGCAGGTGCCGGGCAGGAAGACCGATGAAAGGCGGACCATCATGGTCACTCACGTTCCCGCAGAGGCGCACGGCGACGAGCGCGGGGCCCTCCTGGCCTTCGTCGAGGCCCAGCGTGGCGGCCTGCGGCGGGCGGTGCTCGGGCTGAGCGACGAGGAGGCGGCGCGCACGCCCAGCGCCAGTGAGCTGTCGTTGTCCGGGCTCCTCAAGCACGTCGCCGAGTGCGAGCTGAACTGGCTGCGGCTGGCCCAGCAGAAGCCCAACGAGCGGGCGCGCACCGAGAAGGACTGGGCCGATGCGTTCCGGCTCACCGAGGACGAGTCCGTGGCGGGGATCCTCGCCTTCTGGGACGGCGTGACGCACGAGACCGAGGAGTTCATCCGCTCCGTCGGCTCGCTCGACGACGCCTTTCCGCTGCCCGAGGCGCCCTGGTTCCCTAAGGGGGACGTCTCCATGCGCTGGCTGCTGCTCCACCTCATCGAGGAGATCGCCCGGCACGCCGGCCACGCCGACATCGTCCGCGAGTCCCTCGACGGCGCGACCGCCTTCGAGCTGGTGGCCCGGGCACAGGCGGGCTGAGACCGGGGCAATAACCTGGACCCCATGTCAGCGATCCGTCTCCTCGTGCTCGGCGCGGTCCGCCAGCACGGGCGGGCCCACGGCTACCAGGTGCGCAACGACCTCGAGTACTGGGGCGCGCACGAGTGGTCCAACGCCAAGCCCGGCTCGATCTACCACGCGCTCAAGCAGATGGCTAAGCAGGGACTGCTGCACGCCCATGAGATCGCGCCGTCCACGGCGGGCGGCCCGCCGCGCACGGAGTACGAGATCACGGACCAGGGCACCGAGGAGTTCCTGGCACTCCTGCGCGAGTCTCTGACGTCGTACGACCAGAAGATGGACGTCCAGTCGGCGGGCATCGGCTTCATCGTCGACCTTCCGAGGGGCGAGGCGGTGGCCCTTCTGAAGGAGCGGATCCGGAAGATCGAGGAGTGGCGGTCCGCCGTCACCGAGCACTACGTGCCCGAGGACGGCCCCGAACAACTCGGCCACATCGGCGAGATCATGAACCTCTGGGTCCACACGGCCGATTCCGACGCCGAGTGGACCCGCGGTCTGATCGGGCGGATCGAGCGCGGGGCCTACACCTTCGCGGGCGAGGGCGAACCGTTCGTCGGCGTCCTGGCGGAGGGCGACGAGAACCCGTACGCGACGGGGATGTCGCACCCCGGGGATCGCGACTAATCAAGTTTGACGAGCACCTCCGTATGGGTTACTTTCTCTGAGTAGTCAAGTTTGATTAATAGGCTCATGAGGGGAGTCGGATGACCGACGCGATCGCCGCCGAGGGCGTACGGAAGCGGTACGGGGACAAGGCGGCCGTGGACGGGCTGGATCTGGCGGTGCGGCGCGGCACCGTCCACGGTCTGCTCGGTCCGAACGGCGCCGGCAAGACCACCATGGTGCGCGTGCTGACCACCCTGCTGCGGCCCGACGAGGGCCGGGTGCGGGTCGCCGGGCACGACGTGGTGCGCGAGGCCCGCCGGGTGCGGCACCGCATCGGCCTGCTCGGCCAGCACGCCGCGCTCGACGAGGAACTCGGCGGACGGCAGAACCTGGAGATGTTCGGACGACTCCACCACTTGGGCGCACGGCACGCGCGTGTGCGGGCCGACGAGCTCCTGGAGCGCTTCGGCCTCGCGGACACCGGCCGCAAGGCCGTCAAACGCTACAGCGGCGGTATGCGCCGCCGCCTCGACCTCGCCGCGTCCCTCATCACCGAGCCGGAGGTGCTGTTCCTGGACGAGCCGACGACCGGGCTCGACCCGCGCGGCCGGGCCGAGGTCTGGGCGGCCGTCCGCTCCCTGGTCGGCGGCGGCACCACGGTCCTGCTCACCACGCAGTACCTGGAGGAGGCGGACCAGCTCGCCGACCGCATCTCGGTCGTCGACCGGGGCCAGGTCGTCGCGGACGGCACGGCCGACGAGCTGAAGGCCCGTACGGGAGGCGACCGCATCGACATCGTCCTGCGCGACGCCGGTCAACTGGGCGCCGCGGTCGCCCTGTTGCCCTTCGACACGTCGCGGGCCTCCGTCGACACGGACCGCCGGCTCCTCAGCGTCCCGGTCGCCGACCGCATGACGGCGCTCGCCGGAGCCGTACGCGCCTTGGAGGAGGCCGGGATCGAGGCCGAGGACGTCGCCCTGCGGCGGCCGACGCTGGACGAGGTGTTCCTGCACCTGACCGGACGTGAGGAACGCACGAAGGAGGCCGTGTGAGTACGTACGAGATGAGTACTTCCGAGACGATCCGCCCGGGGACGTACGTCCTCACCGACTGCTGGACCATGACCCGCCGCGAACTCGCCCACTGGGCCCGGCAGCCCGTCCAGGTGCTCGTCGGCCTGGTCTTCCCGGTGATGCTGCTGCTGATGTTCGGCTATCTGGTCGGCGGCGGCCGGGACGTCGAGGGCGACTACGTGGACTTCCTGGTGCCCGGCATGCTCGCGCTGACCATGGCCTTCGGCCTGGAGAGCACGATGCTCGCCGTCACCCAGGACCTCAACAAGGGTGTCATCGACCGCTTCCGCTCGATGCCGATGGCCAACGGCGCGGTCCTGGTCGGCCGTTCCGCCGCCGACATGCTGCAATCGACGCTGGGCCTGGCCGTGCTGATCGGCGTCGGATACGCCATCGGCTGGCGCGTCCACGCCACACCCGGGGCCTTCCTGGGGGCCGTCGGCCTGCTCCTCCTCTTCCGCTTCGCCATGCTGTGGATCGGCATCCAGCTGGCGATGGTGGCCGGCAAGCCCGAGCTGGTGCAGGCCGTCCAGATCCTGGTCTGGCCGGTCGGCTTCCTGTCCAACGCCTTCGCGACCCCGGACTCCATGCCGGGCTGGCTGGGCACGGCGGTCGAGTGGAACCCGATGTCCCAGACGGCGACGGCGGTACGGGACCTGTTCGGCGGCCCGGGCGGGGAGCCGGGGCATGTGTGGGCGGCGGTCGTGTGGCCTTTGGCGCTGCTTGCGGTGTTCTTCCCACTGGCGGTACGGCGGTTCGGGCGGCTGAGCGCGTAGTCGGGGCTACACCTCGATCAGGCTGGGCAGGTCGATGTCAACCGGGAAGGGAACCACGGTGGTGAGCTTTCCGGTGTGGACGGGCCGGTCCGGTCGGGGGACCATGACTCCACTGTCTGTCTCGATCCAGAGCTGGTGCACGACCGGAATGTCGTTCTCGCCGCGCTCGACCCGCCAGTAGTTGGCGATTCCGGCCTCGGCGTAGATGGCGGGCTTGTGGAAGCGGTCCATGCCGCGCGAGCCGGGGGACACCACTTCAATGGCGAGGGCCACACACGCGACCGGGGTGCAGTCCAGGGTGCGGATGTCGATCCCGGTCGTGTCGTACACGAGGACGTCCGGCTTGGGGACGTTGCTGTTATCGAGCTGGGTCCAGCGCTCGACTTCGACGCCGTACGGCGGGCGCTGGGCGCTCCTCAGCCGGAAGTACAGTTCGTTCCGGACCCGGTCGTGCCACCAGCTCGTAACCCCACGTACCACGATCTTCCCATCCACGAGTTCCCAGTCGAACGGGACGTCCAGCTCCTTGACCTGGTCCCATGTCCAGCCCTCCTCGGGCGGGTACATCCAGTTCTCGGAAGTGGCCTGCATCGCCTGCTCGCCGGTGTGTGCCTCTGCGGCCATGACTGCTCCCATGGAGGAGATCGTGAGTGGTGGTGCTCTCACTTGTTCCCGGTACGACGGTAGCGTCACTCGCCCGAGTGAGGGGGCAACGTTCCTGCGGCCGGGTCGGACAGCTCAGTGGTGGAAGCTGGTTGCCGCATCCTTGTCGTGGGTCAGTGGATGCGGCTGTCGGCGCAGGTGGGGCAGCAGCCGGCTCAGGTCCTCCACGAAGAGCTCGGCGAGATCCACCGAGAACCCGTTGCGGCACACCACCCGCAGTACGGACAGGTCCTCCCGGTTGGCCGGGAAGGTGTACGCGGGCACCAGCCAGCCGCTCTCTCGCAGGCGCCGGGACAAGTCGAAGACGTCGTACGCGCTCACGTCGGGCGCCGTGGTGAAGGCGAAGACGGGCAACTGATCGCCCCGGGTCAGGAGCCGGAAGTCGCCCAGCTCCTCGATCCGGTCGGCGAGCGAACGGGCCACGTCCCGGGTCGTCCGCTGCACGGCCCGGTAGCCTTCGCGGCCCAGCCGCAGGAAGGAGTAGTACTGCGCGACGACCTGTGCGCCGGGCCGGGAGAAGTTGAGGGCGAAGGTCGGCATGTCGCCGCCCAAGTAGTTGACCCGGAAGACGAGTTCCTCCGGCAGCTCGGCAGGCGACCGCCACAGCGCCCAGCCGACACCCGGGTAGACGAGCCCGTACTTGTGTCCCGAGGTGTTGATCGACGACACCCTCGGCAGCCGGAAGTCCCAGACCAGGTCCTCGTCGAGGAAGGGCGCGATCATCGCGCCGGACGCGCCGTCGACATGCACGGGGATGTCCAGGCCCGTGCGTTCCTGGAGCTGGTCGAGGGCCGCGCACAGCTCGGCGATCGGCTCGTACGACCCGTCGAAGGTGGAGCCGAGGACGCCGACGACCCCGATGGTGTTCTCGTCGCACAGCTCGGCCGCCGCCTGTGGGTCGAGGTGGAACCGGTCGCCCTCCATGGGCACTTGGCGCGCCTCGACCTCCCAGAACGTGCAGAACTTGTCCCAGCAGACCTGGACGTTCACCCCCATGACGAGATTGGGGCGGGCTCCGGGG
This sequence comes from Streptomyces sp. SD15, assembly GCF_054462255.1. NCBI lineage: Bacteria > Bacillati > Actinomycetota > Actinomycetes > Kitasatosporales > Streptomycetaceae > Streptomyces > Streptomyces sp. SD15. The sequence goes on from NZ_JBTLMO010000016.1 coordinate 138,325, forward strand.
TAGCGGTCGGCGTTCCGCTGCGCCCAGCGCCGCTTCAGGGCCATCCCGGCGAGCATGCACGCCTCGCTCGACCCCGTCGTCGAACAGCCCACGACGGCCGCCGGATCGGGCGCGTTCCACAGATCCGCGAGCATCGCCACGCAGCGCCGCTCCAGCTCCGCGGTGCGCGGGTACTCGTCCTTGTCGATCATGTTCTTGTCCCGGCACTCCGCCATCAGCAACCCGGCCTCCGGCTCCATCCAGGTGGTGACGAAGGTGGCGAGGTTGAGGCGCGCGTTCCCGTCCAGCATGAGTTCGTCGTGGACGAGCTGGTACGCGGTCGTGGGCGGCAGCGGCCCGTCCGGGAGCCGGTGCTTGGGCGGGGCCTCGGTCATACCGCCGACCGGATTCGCCTCCCCGATGAAGGGGTTGACGGACATCGGGCGCTCGTCGGGCTTGTCGTGGCCTTGGTGGAGCGGCATCTCAACTCTCCTAGCGGATAGGGGTTCCGTCGTCGTGGAGCTGCATCTGGGGTTTGCCGGTCACCAGCAGCCAGGCCGGCACCGCGGCCAGCACCAGCAGCGGCAGCACGGCCGGGTCGGCCCCCAGCGCGGACGCCGTGAACAGGCTGATCCAGCCCTGCCGGCTGACGGCCATGAGGACACCGAGGACGCCGCACACCACGGCGAGTGTGGGGTTCACCTCGGGTACCAGCGCGTGCGCGCACAGCCCCAGAGCCACCCCGACGAAGACGGAGGGAAAGATCCGGCCGCCCCGGAAGCCGCACGAGACGGCGACCACGAGCGCGGCCAGTTTGACGACGAACATCAGCGCGAACTGGCCCGCCGACCAGCCGTCCGGGTCCGCGGCCAGTGTCTTCACCTCTTCCAGGCCCTTGAAGAGCGTCAGAGGCCCACCCAGGGCGCCCAGCAGGCCGAGGACGAGCCCGCCCAGGGGAATCGCGACCATGGGGTGCCCGAGCCGCGAGAAGGCGCTGTGGACGTGCGGGAGGGCGTACACCGCGGCCAGCCCCACCACCGCGCCGACCGAGGCGATCACCAGCGCGCCCACCAGATCGCCCCAGTGCGGGCCCGTGTACGCGGGCAGCGAGAGGTTGAAGCTCGGGTGCTCGAGCAGCGTCATGGTCAGCGCGCCCGTGCCGCCCGCGAGCAGCGGGGGCAGCAGCCGGTCCCAGAGGGCCCCGGGGCCCGGCTGCTCGGCCAGTACCTCGGAGAAGATCAGGGCGGCGGCCACCGGCGTCCCGAACAGCGCGCCGATCGTGCCCGCGGCCGCCAGCGTCGTCCACAGCGCCGCGGAGGAGCCCGGTAATGCCCGGGAGCCAACCCAGTACGCGAGGGCGATGTTGGTGGCCGTGATCGGGTTCTCGGGGCCCAGGCTCACCCCGCCCGCCAGGGCCAGGACGGTGACGAGGAGCAGCCCGGGCAGCACGCGGGTCGCCAGGGGCGGGTCGACCAGGCCCGTGGTCGCCGGGTCCGCACCGGCGTGCCCAGGCACCTTCCACACCGCCAGGCCCACCGCGATGCCGGTCGCGGTGAGCATCACCATCATCCAGAACACGGAGTAGCGGCCCACGCCCAGCGCGTCCGGAAGGATCTCCCACAGGACGTCCTTGAGCTGCTCGGCCAGCAGGGTGACCCCCAGCAGGACCAGGGCCGCTGCCGCGCCGACCAGCATGGCGGGCACGAGTAACGGCAACAGGCGCCGGAGAGGGGTCACGGTGGGCGCTCGGGTGCTCACGGCCACACCCTAAGCGGGCATACGCCGCATAACACCCCGAGAATCTACGGCTTGCACCTCACGTTGCGAGAGGGTTCATGGTGGGACGCGTACCGAGGAAGGAGCGGAAGTGAGCTACTCAGTGGGCCAGGTCGCCGGTTTCGCCGGGGTCACGGTGCGCACCCTGCATCACTACGACGAGATCGGGCTGCTCGTACCCAGCGAGCGCAGCCGAGCGGGGCACCGGCGCTACAGCGACGCCGACCTCGACCGGCTGCAGCAGATCCTGTTCTACCGGGAGCTCGGCTTCCCGCTCGACGAGGTCGCCGCCCTGCTCGACGACCCGGAGGCGGACCCGCGCGCGCATCTGCGCCGCCAGCACGAGCTGCTGACCGCCCGGATCGAGAAGCTGCAGAAGATGGCGGCGGCCGTGGAGCACGCCATGGAGGCACGCACGATGGGCATCAACCTCACGCCCGAGGAGAAGTTCGAGGTCTTCGGGGGCAAGGATCCGGAGGCGCACGCCGAGGAGGCCGAGCAGCGCTGGGGCGGCACGGAGGCGTACGCCGAGTCGCAACGCCGAGCCGCCGGCTACACCAAGGCCGACTGGCAGCGCATGCAGGACGAGGTCTCCTCCTGGAGCGAGCGTTACGACGCTCTCATGGAAGCCGGTGAGCAGCCGACCGGCGAGCGCGCCATGGACATGGCCGAGGAACACCGGCAGCACGTCACCAACTGGTTCTACGACTGCTCGTACGAGATCCACCAAGGCCTCGGCGAGATGTACGTGTCCGACGAGCGGTTCAAGGAGTTCTACGACTCCATGCGCCCCGGGCTCGCCGAGCATCTGAGGGACGCGATCACGGCGAACGCCGAGCGGCACGCCCACGGTGCCTGACGGGCCGCCAGGAGCCTGGCGGTAAGGGGCAGCCACCATTGCGGGCGCCCCTTACCGCCCTGCATTACTCCTTCACCAGGACCACCGCGGTCCCGTACGCGCACACCTCCGTGCCCACGTCCGCCGCCTCCGTCACATCGAAGCGGAACATCAGCACGCCGTTGGCACCCCGGGCGCGTGCCTGCGCGACGAGCCGCTCCATGGCCTGGTTGCGGGTCTCCACGAGCGTCTTGGTGAGCCCCTTGAGCTCACCGCCGATCATCGACTTCAGACCGGCTCCGATCTGGCTGCCGAGGTGCCGGGACCGGACGGTGAGGCCGAAGACCTCGCCGATGACCTGTGCGACGCGGTAGCCGGGTACGTCGTTCGTCGTGACGACCAGGACGTCCGACTGGGGGCCCTGACCGCCGCCGTAATCTTCGATGCCCATGGCTCACAGCTTCGTCCCAGTCGGCACACAGTGCATCCTGGAAGCACTGGTGGAACCTGGGGCGGACACATTGCGTTGATAGCTTTGGTCGCCAGTACCAGGACCGCCGTACTTTTCCTTCACCCCTCAGGAGCCCGGAACCGTGACGACGCTTGCCCTCGGACCAAGCTGGCTGGATCCGAACACGCTCCTGGACAACTTCGGCATCTGGGGCCTGCTTCTCATCGTGTTCGCCGAGTCCGGCCTGCTCATCGGCTTCTTCCTGCCGGGCGACTCGCTGCTGTTCACCTGTGGTCTGCTGATCACCGCGGGCACGCTGGACTTCCCGTTGTGGGCGGCGGTCGCGTTGATCTGCGTCGCCGCGATCCTCGGTGACCAGGCGGGCTACATCTTCGGCAAGAAGGTCGGACCCGCGCTCTTCACCCGGCCGAACTCCCGCCTCTTCAAGCAGGAGAACGTGGTCAAGGCCCACGAGTTCTTCGAGAAGTACGGGCCCAAGTCCCTGGTCCTGGCCCGCTTCGTGCCCATCGTGCGCACGTTCACGCCGATCATCGCGGGCGTCAGCGGCATGAAGTACCGCTCCTTCATCACCTACAACATCATCGGTGGTGTCCTGTGGGGCGCGGGCGTCACGCTGCTCGGTTCCTGGCTCGGCAACATCGAGTTCGTGAACAAGAACATCGAGGCGATCCTGATCCTGATCGTCCTCATCTCGGTGGTCCCGATCATCATCGAGTTCCTGCGGGCACGCTCCCAGGCCAAGAAGAACCCGCCGGAGCCGGGGACCCCCCAGGGCCCGGCTCAGTACCAGCAGTCGGCTCCGGCCCCCGTCATGGACGACGCCACGCGCCCACTGCGCATGCACCCGGCTCAGCAGCCCCAGGACCAGTACCAGCAGGACCAGTACGCGCAGGACCAGTACGCGCAGGGCCAGGGCTACCCGCAGCAGCAGCCTCAGCAGCCGTACGGCAACCAGGACCAGGGCTACTACCAGCAGGGTTACCCGCAGACCTACGACCAGCAGTACCCGCAGGGTTACCCGCAACAGCAGCCCCAGCAGCAGCCGTACGGCAACCAGGACCAGGGCTACCAACAGCAGCAATACCCCTACGGCAACTGAGCGCCCCACAGGGGCGCGGCGCGGTGACATCACGCGGCTCCGCCGCGTGGGCGCGACAAGCCACCCACAACCCGCAGGCAGTCGAACGACCGCCTGCGGTTGCCCCGTTCCTAGAACCCTCGCGTCCGCTTCGCGGCCTGCCGCCCCCCGGCGGCGCCGATCGGCACGCGTAGGAACAGCCGCGAGATCTCCGACCCCAGGTTCACACCGATCGCGATGGCCATCGCCAGCGCCGCGGCCTTGCTGAGGGACACGAGCCCCTGGTCGATGTCGTTCTGGGCGATCGACAGCAGCCCGAAGTAGGTGGCCGATCCTGGCAACAGGGGCCCGATCGCCGCGGTCGTGTACGGCAGCGCGGAGGCGAAGCGGTAGCGGGACAGAAGCTGCCCGAAGAGGCCCACCAGGCCCGCCGCGACGGCCGTGGAGGCGACCGGTGAGATGCCGCCCGAGTAGTGCATCGCGCCGTACACCGACCAGGCGACGCCTCCGTTGAGGGTCACCGCCAGCACGGTGGATCGTTCCTGCTGGAGCAGGATCGCGAAGGTCAGCGACAGCAGCATCGACGCGGCGATCTGCACCAGGGGCCGCTCGGAGACGCTCAGGGCCTGGTCCGGATTGAGCTCGGCGCCGAACTTCACGCCGAAATAGAGGACCAGGAGGACGCCGACGATGATGCCCACGAAGAGGTACATGACCTCCAACAGGCGCGCGGACGCGGTGATGTAGAAGCCGGTCAGCCCGTCCTGCACGCCCGCGACGAGCGCCCGCCCGGGCAGCAGCGCGAACAGCCCACCGGTGATCACCGCGGACGCCTTCACGTCGACGTGCGCGAGCTGGAGTGCGACCCCTATCGCCGCGGGCGGCATGGCGGCCACCGTGAACTGGTAGAACTCCGGCAGCCCGCGCCCCGCGCACAGCCACGCCAGTCGGTCGCCCAGCATCGCGCCGAGCGCCGCGGCGACGAACACGATCGCGTCACCGCCGACGAGCACCGAGGCCGCACCGGCGAGCAGCCCGCCGGACGCGGTCAGCACCCAGCCGGGATACGGGTGACGGTTGCGCCGCATCTCGGCGAGCCGCCGGTAGGCGTCCTCCAGGGAGACCGCGGTCTCCGGGTCGCTCAGATCGGCGACGAGCCGGTAGACGGCCGCGAGCCGCGTGTAGTCCGTGGCGCGGCGGCGTACGGTCCGCGAAGCCGTCACCGGGTCGTCCACCAGGGACGGCTGGTACGAGATCGACAGCAGGGTGAAGGTGACGTTCGGCTCGCAGCGGTCCAGGCCGTAGGAGCGGCAGACGGCGAACATGGCCGCCTCCACGTCCTCGGCGCCCTCACCGCCGGCGAGGAGCAACTCACCGATGCGCAGCGTCAGATCGAGCACGCGCGGGACGGCGGGCCCCGCCTCGTCCTCCTTGTGCACCGGTTCGGGCGCGGGACGCTCGGCCACCGGCATGCGCAGCATCGTGCGCATCCGGTCCTGCCAGGGCACGTCCTTGGTCAGACTGACCGCGGGGATGCCCCCCGGCGGCGTGAACGCGGGCGGAGCGTGCTTCGCGTGGTAGGTGCGCGGGGTGCTGAACGCCGACCCCTCGGACTCCTCGGCAGCCGCCGACTCCGGCGGCACCAGCCCTTCCGGGATCGCGAACTCCGAGGTGGTCCCCGACTCGTCCTCGACCGCCGGTGCCACGCCGTCCGGCTGGGCGAAGGCACTCCTCGCCTCGTCCGACTGCGGTTTGCGGTCCTCCGCCTCGGTCACCAACTGCTCCCGACTACGTACATCCAGTACGCCTCAGTATGCGCACCGATACGCGAACGGGCCGCGCCACCCCGGCAGGGGTCACGCGGCCCGCACGGCACAGGAGGGTCAGTGACCGCCCTGCTCCTTGAGACGCTTGTAGGAACGCTCGATCTCGGCCTCGGCCTCCGTACGGCCCACCCAGTTGGCGCCCTCGACGGACTTGCCGGGCTCCAGGTCCTTGTAGACCTCGAAGAAGTGCTGGATCTCCAGGCGGTCGAACTCCGACACGTGGTGGATGTCGCGCAGGTGCTCCACACGCGGGTCGTGCGCCGGGACGCACAGCAGCTTGTCGTCGCCGCCGGCCTCGTCCGTCATACGGAACATGCCGATCGTGCGGCACTGGATGAGGCAACCGGGGAAGGTCGGCTCGTCCAGGATGACCAGCGCGTCCAGCGGGTCGCCGTCCTCGCCGAGGGTGTTCTCGACGAAGCCGTAGTCGGCCGGGTAACTGGTCGAGGTGAAGAGTCGACGGTCCAAGCGGATCCGACCGGTCTCGTGGTCCACCTCGTACTTGTTCCGCGAACCCTTCGGAATCTCGATCGTGACGTCGAACTCCACCGGTGGCTCCTCCATGATCAGCACATAGTTCTGGTGGTTAAGTGTCCCTCACGCAGGTGTGTGATCGCGAAAGGGGCTGGTGATCGTGCCAGAGCTGAGGGCTTGGCGGGCCGCGAGACCGCATGTGGTGCGGGTCGCGCGGACCGTTCGGCCGCACATGGTGCGGGTCGCACAGTCCGTTCGGCCGCAGGTCGCGCGGATCACGCAGTCCGTGCAACCGCGCGTGCTGCGGGTTGCTCAAGCCGTCCGGCCGCGTTCCGTGAAGTTCACGACTCCGCAGCTCACAACCGTCGCCGCCACCGCGGGCCTGGCGCTCGCGGCCGGAGCGGTGGCCGTGGCCGGTCCCTGGGACTCCTCCGGTCAGCGTACGGCCGAGCGCGACTGGGCCGCATCGCGGGCCCCGGAGGGTGGCGCAGATCACGGACGTAATTCCGATACGTACCCCACGGCCCCGAAGCCCGCACCCAGCGCCGCGTCCGTACTGACCGGCCTCGGCGGTTCCACGGGCTCGGTGCCGCCGCCGACCGAACAGGCCCTCGCGAGCACCCTCGACAAGCTCCTCGCCGATCCCGCCCTGGGTGCGCGGCGCACGGCCGTGGTCGTCGACGTGGCGACCGGTAAGCGGCTGTACGGCAAGGACGCCGACCAGGCGCAGACCCCGGCCTCCACCACGAAGATCGCCACCGCCGTCGCCGCGCTCTCCACCGCGGGCGCCGACCACCGCATCGAGACCCGTACGGTCCTGGAACCCGACACCAAGGAGATCGTGCTCGTCGGCGGCGGCGACCCGACCCTGACCGCTCGCGCGGAGGCGGACGGCCTCGCCAGTCTGCGCACCCTCGCCGACGACACGGCGAGGGCCCTGAAGGCCCGTCACCTGGACCAGGTGACGCTCTCGTACGACACCTCGCTGTACCCGGGTTCCCCTTCCACACTGCACCCCATCGGCACCAACCCCAACCTCGCGCCGGTCAGCGCCCTGATGGTCGACGAGGGCCGCACCGACGACTCGACCAGCGGCCCGGCCACCCGCACCGCGGACCCGGCGGCGGACGCGGCCCGGAAGTTCGCGGACCTGCTCCACACCAAGGGCATCAAGACGACGGTCCCCGGGCCTTCGAAGGCCACGAACCGCTCGCAGGCCCTCGCCTCGGTCTCCTCGCCGCCCCTGTCCTCCCTCATCGAGCGGATGCTGACGAACAGCGACAACGACATCGCGGAGGCCATGGCCCGACAGGTCGCCCTCGCCACGGGCGAGCAGGCCGACTTCGCGGGCGCCGCGAAGGCGATCGGCGCACAGCTGAAGAAGCTCGGACTCCCGCTGTCCGGCGCGCACTTCGAGGACGGCAGCGGCCTGAACCGCGCCGACCGGCTCACCGCCGACCTGCTCACCGCGCTGCTCGCGAAGGCCGGCGACCCGGCCCACCCCGAACTCCGCACGGTCCTCACGGGCCTGCCGGTCGCGGGCTTCACCGGCACCCTCAGCGACCGCTACACGGCCTACTCCTCGGGCACCGGCGTCGTACGCGCCAAGACCGGCACGCTGACGGGCGTGAACACCTTGGCGGGCACCGTGGTGGACACCGACGGCCGCCTCCTGGCCTTCGCCTTCCTCACGTCCGACGAGGCCAGTCCTCCGGACCCGGTGGCGGCCCAGTCGGCCCTGGACCGCACGGCAACGGCGCTGGCGGCGTGCGGCTGCAGGTAGGGGCCACGGCCGTTGCCGCGGACCCCGTCGGGCCCTCCCCGGGCGGCGCCCGGCCTCCCGTACCCCGCCTCTCCGGCATGATCCGCCGAACAGGACCTCACCGCAGTCGGACCCGCTCACGTACGGTTGACGCATGACGAGCATCGGTGGTGCCGAGATGGTCGACTGGAATCTCGCGGTGGCGACCGCGACACGACTCGTGCGGCCTGGCCCCGAGGTGAGCCGCGACGAGGCCCGAGACGTCGTCGCGGAGCTGCGCCGACATGCGAAGGCCTCCGAGGAACACGTCCGCGGCTTTACTCGTATGGGCACGGAGGACACCCACGACACCCCCGTACTCGTCGTCGACCGCCCCGGCTGGGTGCGGGCGAACGTCGCCGGGTTCCGTGAGCTCCTCAAGCCCCTGCTGGACAAGATGCAGGAGCGGCGCGGGAGCAGCCCCGGGGGAGCGGTCCTCGGCGCCGTCGGCGGCAAGGTCACCGGCGTGGAGCTGGGCATGCTGCTGTCGTTCCTGTCGTCGCGGGTCCTCGGGCAGTACGAGACCTTCGCGCCGGCGACGAGGGAGCTCCCGGCCGGTGGCCCCCCTGACGCGGCGAGCGGTGGTGGGCGGCTCCTGCTGGTCGCGCCGAACATCGTCCACGTGGAGCGCGAACTCGACGTGGAGCCCCACGACTTCCGCCTCTGGGTGTGCCTGCACGAGGAGACGCACCGCACCCAGTTCACGGCCGTGCCCTGGCTGCGCGACCACCTCGAGGGCGAAATCCAGTCTTTCTTGGGAGAGACCGAGGTCGACCCCATGACGGTTCTGGAGCGGATCAGGGAAGCCGCCCAGTCGCTCGCGGGCGGGCGGCCCGAGGGCGAGGAGGAGGACGGCGGCCGGTCGCTGGTCGAGATCGTGCAGACTCCGGCTCAGCGGGAGATCCTCGCCCGGCTGACCGCCGTGATGTCCCTCCTGGAGGGCCACGCGGACTTCGTCATGGACGGTGTGGGGCCGGCCGTGGTCCCGTCCGTGAGCGAGATCCGCGAGAAATTCCAGCAACGGCGGGCCCGGGGGGCCTCCCGTCTGGACCTCGCCCTGCGCAAACTGCTGGGTCTGGACGCCAAGCTGAGGCAGTACCGCGACGGTGAGCGGTTCGTTCGCGCGGTCGTCGAACAGGTGGGTATGGACGGGTTCAACCGGGTGTGGACTTCCCCGAACACCCTCCCGACCAAGACGGAGATCGCCAAACCGGCGGACTGGGTCGCGCGGGTGCATCGCAAGGCAGAGTCGTGAACCCTACGGGAGAGTCGTGAAACGAATCCGGCCGACGGCAGGTGAACGCCCCTCCAATCACCCGTCCGAGGGACCGTGAGCCATGCGTGGGCGTGCAATGCTCGGGGAACGGCCGGTTTCTGTCACCATCTACACACTCTGAGTGACCGAAGCTGGCTCACCCCCCGAAAACTTCATGAAGGGAACCGGACATGGGTCCCCATCCTGCGGTCGCGGCGATACGCCTGGCGGTTCGCCGCGTACTCCACGACATCCTCATCGACCACAAACCCCCTCCAGGCGAGTCCTCCCCGCTCGTCCTCGTAGCCTGCTCCGGCGGCGCCGACTCCATGGCGCTCGCCTCCGCGCTCGCCTTCGAAGCCCCCAAACTCGGCATCCGCGCCGGTGGCATCACCGTGGACCACGGTCTGCAGTCCGGTTCCGATCTGCGCGCCGGCGACGTCGTCGGACGCCTCGTCGAGCTGGGCATGACCCCCGTCGAATCCCTCGCCGTCACGGTCGGCCGCGACGGCGGACCAGAAGCGGCCGCGCGCGACGCCCGGTACGCCGCCCTGGACGCCGCCGCCGAGCGCCATGGCGCCGTCGCGATCCTGCTCGGCCACACCCGCGACGACCAGGCCGAGACGGTTCTGCTCGGCCTCGCCCGCGGCTCCGGCATCCGCTCCCTGTCCGGAATGGCCGCGGTCTCGGGGGCCGGCGGCCGTTACCGGCGTCCGTTCCTGCACCTGGACCGGCAGACCGCCCGCAAGGCCTGCATGGTCCAGTCGCTGCCCGTCTGGGACGACCCGCACAACGCCGACCCGGCGTACACCCGCTCGCGGCTGCGTCACGAGGGTCTGCCCGCCCTGGAGAAGGCGCTCGGCAAGGGTGTCGTCGAAGCGCTCGCCCGTACGGCCCAGCTCTCCCGCGACGACGCCGACGCCCTCGACGCCTGGGCCGGCCAGGCCGAGGCCTCCGTACGCGACGCTGCGGGCCTCCTGGAGTGCGCGAAGCTCTACGCCCTGCCGCCCGCCGTGCGCCGCCGCATCCTGCGCCGCGCCGCCATCGAGGCGGGCGCTCCGGCCGGTTCGCTTTTCGCCCGTCACATCGAGGAAGTCGACCGGCTGATCACCGGCTGGCGCGGCCAGGGGGCCATCAATCTCCCGGGCAAAGTCGTCGCACAGCGGCAGGGTGGCAGACTGGTGATTCGGCAAGGCTGAAACCGGACCCTCCACCGGGACCGCTCACGCGGGGCGCGGGCGGTCCGAGCGGCTGGTGTGACGGACGACCGAAAGTGATGCGGGTGGACGCGAAAGACATGGGCACCGACCTCAAGTCGGTGCTCATCACCAAGGAAGAGATCGACGCCAAGCTGGCTGAGCTGGCCGCGAAGATCGACGCGGAGTACGCGGGCAAGGACCTGCTGATCGTCGGTGTCCTCAAGGGCGCCGTGATGGTCATGGCGGACCTCGCGCGTGCGCTGTCCACCCCCGTCACGATGGACTGGATGGCGGTGTCGTCGTACGGCGCGGGCACCCAGTCCTCCGGGGTGGTGCGGATCCTCAAGGACCTCGACACCGACATCAAGGGCAAGCACGTCCTCATCGTCGAGGACATCATCGACTCCGGGCTGACGCTGTCCTGGCTGATCTCCAACCTCGGCTCCCGCGAGCCGGCCTCCCTCAAGGTGTGCACGCTGCTGCGCAAGCCGGACGCGGCCAAGGTCGCGATCGACGTGGAGTGGGTCGGCTTCGACATCCCGAACGAGTTCGTCATCGGGTACGGCCTCGACTACGCGGAGAAGTACCGCAACCTGCCGTTCGTCGGTACGCTCGCGCCTCACGTCTACGGCGGCTGAACCTCCCGGTCCCCATCGTCGTAAGACGATCGGGAACCCCAGCGGGTTTCGCGCCGTTGAAGCAGGCGTGGGCGGGATTGCCAGTCGTCCCCTGCGGCATCGGGTGACAATGCTGGGGTACCGTCCGAAGAACAGTCTTTAAAAGTCTTTATCAAACTCACTATGGCAGGAGGGACGGGGCGGCACCGCTCCGTATGGATGGACGTGAAGCGATACTTCCGTGGGCCGGTCATGTGGATCGTGCTGGCCGTCCTTGCCGTGGTCGTGTTGATGCAGGTCGTCGGTTCGTCCGGCGGCTACAAGACGGTGGACACCGGCCAGGTCGTCCAGGCGATCAATGACAACAAGGTCCAAGAGGCCAAGCTGACCACCGGCGACGAGCAGACCATCAAGGTCCAGCTCAAGGACGGCGAGAAGGTCGACGGCAGCTCGAAGATCCAGGCGAGCTACATCGGCGACCAGGGCGTGACTCTGGCCAACACACTCCAGGACAAGTACCAGACCAAGCAGATCCCGGACGGCTACACGGTCTCCCCGACCAAGCAGAACGCCTTCCTCGGGATCCTGCTCTCCCTGCTCCCCTTCGTCCTCATCGTGGTCGTCTTCCTGTTCCTGATGAACCAGATGCAGGGCGGCGGCTCCCGAGTCATGAACTTCGGGAAGTCCAAGGCGAAGCTCATCACCAAGGACACCCCGAAGACGACGTTCGCGGACGTCGCGGGCTCGGACGAGGCCGTCGAGGAACTCCACGAGATCAAGGAGTTCCTCCAGGAGCCGGCCAAGTTCCAGGCCGTCGGGGCGAAGATCCCCAAGGGTGTGCTCCTGTACGGGCCTCCCGGTACCGGTAAGACGCTCCTCGCGCGCGCCGTCGCGGGTGAGGCCGGCGTTCCCTTCTATTCGATCTCGGGTTCCGACTTCGTCGAGATGTTCGTCGGTGTCGGTGCCTCCCGAGTCCGTGACCTCTTCGAACAGGCCAAGGCGAACGCTCCGGCGATCGTCTTCGTCGACGAGATCGACGCGGTCGGCCGCCATCGCGGCGCCGGCCTCGGCGGCGGTCACGACGAGCGCGAGCAGACGCTGAACCAGCTGCTCGTCGAGATGGACGGCTTCGACGTGAAGGGCGGCGTGATCCTCATCGCCGCCACGAACCGGCCCGACATCCTCGACCCGGCCCTCCTGCGCCCCGGCCGCTTCGACCGTCAGATCGCGGTCGACCGCCCGGACATGCAGGGCCGCCTGGAGATCCTCAAGGTTCACCAGAAGGGCAAGCCGGTCGCCCCGGACGTCGACCTCTCGGCGGTCGCTCGGCGCACGCCGGGCTTCACCGGCGCGGACCTGTCGAACGTGCTGAACGAAGCGGCGCTGCTCACCGCGCGCAGCAACGGCAAGCTGATCGACAACAACATGCTGGACGAGGCGATCGACCGCGTGGTCGCGGGCCCGCAGAAGCGGACCCGGATCATGTCGGACAAGGAGAAGAAGATCACCGCGTACCACGAGGGCGGCCACGCCCTGGTCGCGGCGGCGTCTCCGAACTCCGACCCGGTCCACAAGATCACGATCCTGTCGCGTGGCCGTGCCCTCGGCTACACGATGGTCCTGCCGGACGAGGACAAGTACTCCACGACGCGCAACGAGATGCTGGACCAGCTTGCCTACATGCTGGGCGGCCGCGCGGCCGAGGAGCTCGTCTTCCACGACCCGACCACGGGCGCTGCGAACGACATCGAGAAGGCCACGGCAACGGCCCGCGCGATGGTCACGCAGTACGGCATGACCGAGCGTCTCGGCGCGATCAAGTTCGGCGGCGACAACACCGAGCCCTTCCTGGGCCGGGAGATGTCGCACCCGCGTGACTACTCGGAAGAGGTCGCCGCGCTCGTCGACGAAGAGGTCAAGAAGCTCATCGAGAACGCGCACAACGAGGCCTGGGAAATCCTGGTCGAGAACCGCGACGTCCTCGATCAGCTGGTGCTCCAGCTGCTGGAGAAGGAGACGCTGAGCAAGGATCAGATCGCCGAGATCTTCGCTCCGATCGTCAAGCGCCCGGCCCGCCCCGCGTGGACCGGCTCCTCCCGGCGCACCCCGTCCACCCGCCCGCCGGTGCTCTCCCCCAAGGAGCTGTCGCTGACGAACGGGTCGAACGGCGCGACGCCGGCCATCGCCAATGTGACGGAGTCCGTCCAGGTGAAGGAAACGGCTCCGGAGGACCGCCCGGAGAGCTGACCTTCGCCGGCTCCTGGTGGCCTCACCAGGCCCGGAATGAATGCCGTGCCCCCCTGGTTCTAGCCTGGGGGGTACGGCATTTTGGTATACACGCAGGTTGGGCACGTCGACCCGCACGCGTGAGAGGCACAGGAACGAGGACCACATGACCGACCCCGTGACGCTGGACGGCGAGGGCGCGATCGGCGAGTTCGACGAGAAGCGCGCCGAGAACGCGGTGCGAGAGCTGCTGATCGCGGTCGGCGAGGACCCGGACCGGGAGGGGCTGCGGGAGACGCCGGCGCGGGTTGCCAGGGCGTACAGGGAGATATTCGCGGGCCTGTGGCAGCAGCCGGAGGACGTGCTCACGACGACGTTCGACCTGGGGCACGACGAGATGATCCTGGTGAAGGACATCGAGGTGCTGAGCAGCTGTGAACATCACCTGGTCCCCTTCGTCGGAGTTGCCCACGTCGGGTACATTCCGTCCGTCGACGGCAAGATCACGGGTCTCTCGAAGCTGGCCCGCCTCGTGGATGTGTATGCACGGCGCCCGCAGGTGCAGGAGCGGCTGACGACCCAGATCGCCGACTCGCTGATGAAGATCCTTGAGCCGCGCGGTGTGATCGTCGTCGTCGAATGCGAGCACATGTGCATGTCGATGCGAGGGGTACGCAAGCCCGGCGCGAAGACCATCACGTCGGCGGTGCGTGGGCAACTGCGGGATCCGGCCACCCGTAATGAGGCGATGAGCCTGATCATGGCGCGCTGACGCCGATCGGCCGTCGCCGGACAGGCCCTAAGCCGCCGGAGCCGTCCCGCCGTTGGTGTCGTCGTCCTCCGGGAGTTTGCAGACGCGCTCCAGGAAGAAGGCGGCCGCTATGACGCCGATGCCGGCCAGGACGGAGAAGCCGGCGTAGATGGCCTGGTCGCGGCGGGCGGGGATGTCCAGGGATTCGAGCAGGAACACGCCCGTGCCGCCGTACATGCCCGCCACCAGGGCGGCGACCAGGGCGCTCGCCTGGCCGAAGACGACCGCGCGGGCCGCCATCAGCGGGTCGACGCCCTTGGCGCCGGGGCGGCGCTCACGCTGGGCCTTGAGGCGGGTGCGCAGTGAGAGCGCCGTCGCGAGGAGGACAACGGCGATCAGGGCCAGCACGATGGGGGCGGCGAGGGGGACCCGGGGGAGTGTGCCGACCGCGTTCCACAGGCGGGCGCCCGCCCAGGACAGCACACCGGCCACGACGAACACGACGGCCAGCGTCCTGATGCGCAGCTCTTTCACTCAGTTCCCCTCGGGATCGCGTGTGGCGGCCCACAACAGGGCTCTTCCCTGCGGACGGTCGTCCGGCCACTGGTCGCCTTGACCTTAACGACTACTCGGGCAGCCTGAGTTCCAGGTCGGCACGGGGCGCGACTCCGTGCAGGGCGACATCGGCGAGGAGCTGGGCCACGGGGCCGCGGCCGGGCAACTGCGCCTCGGGCTCCACGTCGAGCCAGGGGGCGAGGACGAAGGCCCGCTCGTGGGCGCGCGGGTGAGGGAGGGTCAGAACCGGGTCGCCGGAGATGACATCGGCGTACGCCACGATGTCCACGTCGATCGTGCGGGGGCCCCAGCGCTCGTCGCGTACGCGATGGAAGGCCTCCTCGACCGCGTGCGCGCGCTCCAGGAGCGAGGACGGGGGGAGGGTGGTCCTGAGGACCACGACCGCGTTGAAGTACGTCGGCTGGCTGCCCGGTTCGACGCCCCACGGCTCCGTCTCGTAGACGGGGGAGACTGCCTTGATGCGGACGCCAGGGGTGTCCTCCAGGGCGTCGATGGCTCCCTGGAGGGTCTCCAGGCGGTTGCCCAGGTTCGAGCCGAGGGAGATCACCGCGCGCTTGGGGTTCTGCAGAGTTGTGTCGGCGGCGTCCACCCGCTCCACCACGGAGGCGGGCACCGGCTGTACGGTCGGGTCGCTCTGACCCTCGGTGAAGAAGGCGGTCATACTCGGCTCCGGGTGATGGTGACGGTGACGTCGTCGAAGGGGACCGTGATCGGCGCGTCCGGTTTGTGGACGCAGACCTCGACCTCCTGTACCCCGTCGTGCTTCAGGCAGGCCTGGGCGATGCGCTCGGCGAGTGTCTCGATGAGGTCGACGGGCTCTCCCTCGACGACGGCCACGACCTCCTCCGCCACGATGCCGTAGTGCACGGTCTTCGTCAGGTCGTCGTCGGCCGCGGCCGGCCGGGTGTCCAGGCCCAGCGACAGGTCCACGATGAAGGTCTGGCCCTCTTCGCGTTCCTTCTGGAAGACACCGTGGTGCCCACGGGCCTTGAGGCCGCGCAGCGCGACACGATCCACGCGAATCACTCCTGCAATCGTCGGACAGTGCTTTCCGGGCTGTATCCCTTGGCGGCTTCGCCGCGGGCCCCAGACCCCGAGCCATCATGAACCGGTTGCGGTCGGCACATCTTTGGCCTCAAACGAATCTACCTGCGGCCACTGACAAAGCTCGCCTGTGGGCGCGCGCGCCCACCTGATGGTCATCAGGCTTCATCGGGTGTTTCCCCTGGGGAATACGGCGGCTCATGGGTTGGTAGCCGCCCGTACCCGGCAGTAGGTGATTCCAACCACTCCTCAACCGGCCGTGTCCTCGTCCTCCTCCTCGCCGGATTCGGCGAGGACGGGGGAGGCGTGGTGCGACCAGAGCTTCCAGCCGTCGACCGTGCGCCGAAACACATTGGTGGCGACGACCAGCTGGCCGACGAGCGGGCCCAGCTCGTCGCTGTCGTCCGGTGCGGGGCCGCCGCTGAGGATGTTCTCGGTGCAGGTCACCAACGCGGCGTCACCGGTGACGGACACATGCACGTCGGTGAGGAAGAACTGGATGTACTCGGTGTTCGCCATGATCAGCGCGTACGAGCGCAGGACCTCGCCGCGGCCGCTGAGGACCGGCCAGCCGGGGTGGACGCAGGAGATCATCGCGCCGTCCCCCTCGATGTCGTCGTCGGCGGTGTCCAGCGGGGCCAGCCAGAGCGACGACAGCTCTTCGAAGTCTCCCCGTTCCAGCGCCTCGTAGAAGGCGGTGTTGGCCAGTTCGACCTGCTCGACGTCGGTGCGGGGTGCGCTCACAGGGCTCCCTCTACGGCCCGGGCGACTCGTACGGCGTCGGCGGTGGCCCGTACCTCGTGGACCCGGACCGCCCACGCGCCCTGGTGCGCGGCGAGTGCGGAGACGGCGGCGGTGGCGGCGTCCCGCTCGCGCGCGGGCGGGACGCCTTCCGGGCCCGCCAGGACGTGGCCCAGGAACCGCTTGCGGGACGCGGCGACGAGCAGCGGATGGCCGAGGTCGCGCAGCCGGTCGAGGTGGGCCAGCAGCGTCAGGTCGTGTTCGGAGTCCTTGGAGAAGCCGAGGCCCGGGTCGACGACGATCCGGTCGGCGGCGATGCCGCCCGCCAGTACGGCCTCCACGCGTGCGTGCAGCTCGTCGACGACTTCGGAGACGACGTCCTCGTACGTCCCCCGCACGTTGCCGCCCTCCAGGAAGCCGCGCCAGTGCATGACCACGAAGGGGGCGCCGGCCGCGGCGACGGTCGGGATCATGGCGGGGTCGGCGAGGCCGCCGCTGACGTCGTTGACGAGGGCGGCGCCCGCGGCGAGCGACTGTTCGGCGACGGACGCGCGCATGGTGTCCACGGAGACGGTGACGCCCTCGGAGGCGAGGCCGCGGACAACGGGGATGACGCGCTTGAGCTCTTCCTCCTCGTCCACACGGGTGGCGCCGGGGCGGGTGGACTCGCCGCCGACGTCCACGAGGTCCGCGCCCTCGGTGACCAGGCTCAGGCCGTGCTTGACGGCGGCCGTCGTGTCGAACCAGCGGCCACCGTCGGAGAAGGAGTCCGGGGTTACGTTGACGACTCCCATGACCGCGCAGCGGTCCCATGTCGGCAGTCCGGCGACTTGGCCGCGGATGCGCCCGCGCTCGCGCTCGATGCTCATATGTCCAGCCTAGGCCGCTTCGCGGCCATGCTTTCCCGCCGCCACCTGTATCGGTCCGTCCAGTGGTCCCCTCGAACCGCCGAACCCCGCGCGGCGGGGCTACGCCGCGCTGACCCGCGCTCCGTGACCCTGTGCGGACAAGGGCGGGGAGTCGGTGTGCGGCGGCGCAGCGGGCGCGGAAGCGCCAGGTTCACGAAGCCCTCCGCCTGCAGGGCGGCGAAGCCGATGCGCGGGAGGTCGCGGTCGCGGCGCATCAGGTCCGCGGCGCGCCGTATCCGGTCCAGCTCACCCTCGCCGAGGTCACGGATGCGTCGTACCCGGGTCTCGTAACCGGCACGTTCGATGCGTTTCACCATCTGGCGAACGTTCCGCATCGAGCGCCCGGCCAGGGAGAAATCCGTGGCGTCCACCACCGCCTCGTCGCCCAGTTCGAGGGCGTCGAGCCCGGTCTCGCGGGTCCACACCTCGCCGCCCGTCTCGGAGCAGCCCATGACGGCAGGGGTCCAGGAGTGGGCCTTCGCCTCGTCCATGAAGCGTTCCATGGCGCCGGGCCAGGCCTCGACATCGCCGATGGGGTCGCCGCCGGCGAGCATCACACCGCAGACCACGCGGTAGGTGACGGCCGCCTTGCCGCTGGGCGAGAAGACGACGGCCTTGTCGCGGCGCGGTGCGAAGTGACCGAGCGAGTCGCGGGCGCCGTGCTTGGCCAGGAGGGCGCGCAGCCGGGTCTCGTCGTCCTGAGTGAGGCGTGCGGCGGGGTGTTCGGGGCGGAAGGCCAGGTAGATCGTTGTGACGGCGGTCAGCAGGCCGAGCGCGCCGAGCGAGAAGGCGACCGTCCAGGAGGTGGGTTCGGTGTAGTCGACGGGGCCTTCGAAGCCGAACATGCCGTACAGGACGTGCGTGATGCGGTCGGCCAGGCTCGGGTCGCCGATCATCCGGTTCTCGTTGGCGCCGACGATGACGAGTCCGAGGACGAGGGAACCGGCGCCCATGAGCACGAAGTTGGCGAGCGCGCGCCAGCGGCTGCGTGGATCGGGCAGGGCCTCGAACTCCCTCCGGTGACGCAGCAGCGGCGCGAGCAGCGCGAGGGAGATGACGGCACCGATGACCGAGTGACGGTACGCGAACTGCGCGACGGCGCTGGCCGGCAGCAGGACCACGGCGGCCCGCCACGCCCGGCGCTTGCGGCGGCGCAACCCGTGAGCCAGAAGCAGCAGAAGCACACCCACGCCGAGCGACAGCGCCGCGGCGAACGGGCCGAGCGCGCCGGGCAGTATTTCGGCGATGGCGTGCATACGGCTGCGCCGGAAGTGCGGGAAGACGCCGGCGGCGATGTCCAGGAGCCCTACGAGTGCGCAGGCGCTGGCGACGAGGGTGGATACGGCCTCCGGGCGCGGACCGCGGACCAGGCGCCGTGTCCTGCCGGGGCGGCCTGGAATCGCGCCCGGCATATCCCCATCTATCCTGACAGACATCGCATCCCGTGGTTCTGCGAGAGACCTCGAATCCGGTGCCAATCCGGCATCCGGCGACATTGCGCCCTCTAGGACGGTGTCTTGGGGGGTCAGGTTCACTCCCCACCGGAAAGCCGTTCTAAAAGGCAGGGAAAGTCCGGGGCAAGCCCTGTGAAGGAGCGGAGCGGGCGAGGCTGGGGAACCGATCAAGGAGTAGTGCGCTCTTGGGGGTGCCCGGGGCGGTGCGAAGGCTTCGGGGTGGCTGTGTTTTTACCGTGCGGGGCACCAAGATTCGCCTACGCGCGGTAAGTTTCTGGCCATGCCACGTGGACGTCACCGCCATTCCCCGCCTCTGCACAGGCTGCTGCCTCCGTCGGCGATCGCAGGCGTCTCGCTCGTCTGCGCCGTGGGGCCCTGGCTGTTCACGGAGCCACTGGTGCTCCGCATGCTGGCCGCGGGTGCCGCGGTGACGGCCGTGGCGGGCGGGTTCGTCATGCGCCGTTGGGACACGGCGGCGGGCAAGCGGGTCGCGGACCTCACGCGCGCGCGTGCGAGCGACGAGTGGCGCCACGAGGAGCGCGTCGCCGAACTGGAGACCGACCTCGACGAGTCGCGTGAGCTGCGCACCAAGCTCGAGCACAAGCTGCGCGCGAAGCGGGCGGAGCTGGCGGGCCTGCGCAACGAACACGCGGCGCTGCTACGGCGGTACGCCACGGCGGAGACGGAGCGGGCGACCGCTCTGGAGGGACGCCGGCTGCTTGCGATAGAGACGTCGGAGCCCGCTCGTGCGTTGCCCGCCGCCTCGACGGCTGCGGCGGAGTCCGTGGAGCCGGCAGCTACCCCGGAAACGCTCGAAAGCGTGGCTGCGGCGAGCGAAGACCCGAGCGAGGAAGCGGCCGCCGAGACGGAGCCCGCCGAGACGGAGGCCACCGAGACGGAGGCCACCGAGACGGAGCCCGCCGACGAGTCCGACGACGAGTCCGACGACGAGTCCACGGATGCGCCCGCGTCTCCCGAGGTCTTCTCGCCGACCGGGTCGTCGCTCTTCCTGCGGGCCAACGCGGCGCTGAGCCGGATCGCGAGCGGCGCCGCGGACGCCGAAGCCGAAATCGAAGCCGACACCGAAGCCGACACCGACACCGAAGCCGCTTCGGACTCCGACCCCGAGCCTGACCCTGACCCCGAGCCCGAACCCGAGCCCGAGTCCCGCTCCGTACCCGAGAACGACGACGCCGCCGAGGCAGTCCAGGGCGAGCTGACGAAGGGCGAGACCTCGACGGACGGTTCCGCGTACAACGGGTCCGTGACGGGCGAGTCCGCGAACGGAGAGCTCGCGCAGGGCGGTTCCACTGAGACGGGCCAGTCGGCGGACGCCGCCGCGGAGGAGGGCGAGGCACAGGGGAAGCCCGAGGCGGTTGACGAGCATGAGCGCTCGGCCGCCGTACCCACGTCCGCCTCGGCGCAGCCCGCCGAGGCGTCCCGTTCTGTGGTGCCGGTGACGCCCGTGAAGCCCGTGAAGTCCGTCAAGCCTTCCCGTCCCTCCGGGCACTTCGCCGTGCCGACCGCGGTGGCCGTCGTACCGGCCGCACCCGTGCGGCGCCCGTCGGTCGAGGGCGGGTTCGACTTCTTCGGTACGCAGAAGGGGACGTCGTCCGACGCGCTGGACTCCGTACAGAACGAGGACCTCGCGGACGTGGTCGGCCAGGAGGCGCTCGCTCTGCACAAGGCCGAGGCCGAGTCCGGTTTCAAGCCCGCGGACGAGGAATACCGCGGCGTCGGTCAGGTCATCGACCTGACCGCGCACGACGAGACCGAGCGGATCGACGTGGCGGAGCTGCGGAGCGCGGTTTCCTGAACGCGCCGGTACCACCGGACAGTTCGCGCACGGACCGACTCACGGATTGACGGATTACTTGGGGGCAGTGGCACCAGCCACTGCCCCCAAGGGCCTGTCCGGCGGATCATGCCGCAGACGCGGGGCCTGGCACGCCCGCCCCCAAGCTCTCGGCTTCGCTCGAGCGGGGGGACCCCCATCGCGTCGACGCCCTCCTCCGCCTTGCAGTTGGACGCACCAGGCCCCGCTCACCGGCGCTGATCAGGCTCCGTTGCTTTCCTGCGACCTGTTCCGCCGGACAGGCCCAAGTCCGTCACGCCATCCACCGATCCGGCAGCGCCTCCCGCCGCCCCGTCCGCGACCGGTCGGCCTGCGACTGAAGCAGTTCCGCCGCCTCCGAGGCATCCCGCAGCCGCGCCGTCACCGTCTTGTTCGCCCCCGTGTCCACATGGACGTCGGCGACCCGCCTGAGGCGTTTCCAGGGCCCTTGTGCCAGCCGTACGCTCTGGACCTTCGCGTGCGGCACGAGCGAGAGGCTGCGGCGCAGCAGCCCGTGCCGTGCCACGAAGACGGTGTCGGTGACGGCGAGCCCGTACCCCCGCCACCAGAACGGCACGCACCATCCCGCCCGGCGCGGCGGCCGCGACAGCGCGGCAGGCACCGTCGCTCCCGGCAGCACCCTTGTGATCACCGACTCGGCGACCGCGCGCGGAGCGACGGGCACGAGGACGGAGTTCGACGACCCCGCGACGTCCAGCTCGACCCGTACCCACCCGCGCCGCCGCCACAGCAGCGGCTCGACGATCCGTACGGTCTGCACGCGTCCGGGCGGCACCGTCTCGTGCGTACGGTCGAGGAGCCCGCGGTCGATGCGGAGTCCGTCCGGGGACTCGCCCACCGTCCAGTCGTACTCGCCGACGAACCGCCCCACGCTGCTCGCACCCGCCGCGCCGAGCAGCGGCAGCGCGGTCGCGAGAACCGTCCACACGCTGTGGGTGGCGAACCACAACACCGGGGGTACGACGAGCGCGGCGGCCAGGGAGCCCCAGGTGGCGCCGGTCAGCACCAGGGAGACGGCCAGCACGCCCGCCGGAACGTGCACCAGCTGTCGTACCGGCGCCTCGCCGACCTCGTGCGCCGTCTCGGGGGCGAAACCAGCGGCGCGGGCCAGGAGTTCGGCCCGCAGAACGCGTGCCTCGTCCTCGCCGAGGAAGGCGAGTTCGTCCTTCTTGTCCGTCCCGATGACGTCGAGTTTGAGTTTGGTGACGCCCGCGACGCGGGCCAGCAGCGGCTGGGTGACGTCGACGGCCTGGAGCCGGTCGAGCCGGATGTGCGCGGTGCGCCGGAACACCAGGCCGGTACGGATGCGCAGTTCGGTCTCGGTCACCGCGAAGTGCGTGAACCACCAGCTCAGAAAGCCGTAGAGGGCGGCCGCCGGGACGATCACGGCGAGCCCGACGAGCAGCGCGGTCGTGGTGAGTCTGGTCAGCTGCTCCTGCGCCTGGTTGGGGTCGTGCACGGCCCATCCGGCGACCACGGCGACGGGCGCCCAGGCGCGCCGGAACGGCGTCACGGGGTGCAGCCGCCGCTCGACCAGCGGCTTCGCCTCCGATACGGCGTCCTCGGCGCCCGGCGTCGTCACAGCCCCGCCGATCGGGCCTCGCCCAGCTCGGTCAGCCGGTCGCGCAGCCGCTCGGCCTCGGCCGGGTCCAGGCCCGGAATGCACGCGTCCGTCGCCGCGGCAGCCGTGTGCAGCTGCACGCTCGCGAGCCCGAAGTGCCGCTCGACGGGCCCGGAGGTCACCTCGACCAGCTGCATCCGTCCGTACGGCACCACGGTCTCCTCGCGGAACAGCACCCCCCGGCTGATCAGCAGGTCGTCCGCGCGCTCGGCGTACCGCCAGGAGAGCCAGTTGCGCCCCAGCATGTGCCAGCCCCACACCAGCAGGGCGAGCGGCAACAGCGCGAAGGCCGCCCAGACGACGCCCGCGAGCAGCCCCAGCAGCAGGCCCACGCCGATCGTCAGCAGTCCCAGCCACACCACCAGCAGCAGGCGGCGCATCCGCAGCAGCCCCGGAGGCAGCCCGGTCCAGACCGGCTCCGTCGCCGTATTGCCCGCGGTTTCCGTGCTCCCCGTCTCCATGCCGCAAGGGTACGTACGAGAGACTGTTCCCATGACTCCCACGACGGAGACCATGGTCGGTATCGGCGGCGCCGCGGAGAGCACCGACATGGTGCTCAACATCGGGCCCCAGCACCCGTCCACCCACGGTGTGCTGCGGTTGAAGCTGGTTCTGGACGGCGAGCGGATCCAGCACGCGGAGCCGGTCATCGGCTATATGCACCGCGGCGCGGAGAAGCTCTTCGAGGCGCGCGACTACCGCCAGATCGTCATGCTCGCCAACCGCCACGACTGGCTCTCCGCCTTCTCGAACGAGCTGGGCGTGGTCCTCGCCGTGGAGCGGATGCTCGGCATGGAGGTCCCCGAGCGCGCGGTGTGGATGCGCACACTGCTCGCGGAGCTCAACCGCGTCCTGAACCACCTGATGTTCCTGGGCTCCTACCCCCTGGAGCTGGGCGGGATCACCCCGATCTTCTACGCCTTCACGGAGCGCGAGGATCTTCAGCACGTCATGGAGGAGGTCTCCGGCGGGCGCATGCACTACATGTTCAACCGCGTCGGGGGCCTCAAGGAGGACCTTCCGGCCGGATGGACCACGCGCGCGCGTGGCGCCGTGACGTCGCTGCGCTCGCGGATGGGCGTGTACGACGACCTGGTGCTCGGGAACGAGATCTTCCGGGGGCGTACGCGGGGCGTGGGCGCCCTCGCGCCGGAGGCCGTGCACGCCTACGGGGTGAGCGGGCCGATCGCGCGCGCCTCCGGCGTCGATTTCGATCTGCGTCGCGACGAGCCGTACCTCGCCTACGGGCAGCTCCAGGACACCCTGAAGGTGGTCACGCGCCAGGAGGGCGACTGTCTGGCCCGCTTCGAGTGCCTCCTGGAGCAGACGCACAACGCGCTCGACCTCGCGGACGCCTGCCTCGACCGGCTTGCCGAGCTGCCGCCGGGGCCGATCAACCAGCGGCTGCCCAAGGTTCTGAAGGCGCCCGAGGGCCACACGTACGCCTGGACCGAGAACCCTCTCGGCATCAACGGCTACTACCTGGTCAGCAAGGGCGAGAAGACCCCGTACCGGCTGAAGCTGCGCTCGGCCTCGTTCAACAACATCCAGGCGCTGGTCGAGTTGCTGCCGGGCACGCTGGTCGCGGACATGGTGGCGATTTTGGGGTCACTGTTCTTCGTGGTCGGGGACATCGACAAGTAGGTCGCCAAGCAGCCCCCCAAGGGGAGCGTCCGGAATTCCCACCGGCTGCAGCAGCCAGCCGAAGTCGCCCAGGCCGCCGGGTGCGGTGAGTTCCGCCGCCGCGCCGGCGCCCGCGAGGGCGCGTATGTACGCGGTGGGGTCCGTGGAGGCGAGCGTGAGTGCCGGTCGTGCGCCGCTCACGCCCAGGGCGCGCAGCGCGGTCCGCTGGGTCAGTACGCGCCCCCCGGGCAGCGTGCACGCGTCGAGCGCCACGTGCGCCGTGATGTCGCACGACCCGTCCGGTACGGGCACCGTCTCCCGGCCCGCGCGGAATCCGGTGAGCGTCCCGAAGGGCGGCCGCGTGGCGGCGAGGTGCGCGTAGTCGACGGCGACGGCGAGACCGCGGTCGAGGGTGGCGACGGCATCGGCCCAGGCGGTGTCCCTGGGGCGCCCGATTTCGGCGCGGTCCCCCTCGGAGGAGAGCGGCCACCACCTCCGCAGCCACTCCGCGTCCGCCTCCCCGACGGGTTCCCCGAGGCGTTCGGCCCCGTCGTCACCTCGTACCAGAACCAGCCTCGGTACGCCCCCGGCGTCCGCCTCGGCGACGTCCACCGGCACGTTGTCCAGCCACTCGTTGGCGAACAGCAGCCCGGTGACGCCCTTCGGGGGCTCGGCGAGCCACTCGATCCGGTGATCGAGGCCGGCGGGGCGGTCGGCGCGTTCGACGGCGTACCCGCGCGCGCGGGCGGCCACTTCGGCGGGGAGCGCGGCGAGGACGGCGGTCACCAGCTCGCCGCGGCCCGCCGCCATGTCGACGAAGGTGAGCGGGCCGGGGCGGCCGAGGGCCTCGTCGAGCCGGCACAGCAGCCGGGCCACGGCCCCGGCGAACAGCGGGGACGCGTGCACCGAGGTGCGGAAGTGGCCCGAGGGGCCCTCGGGCCTGCGGTAGAACCCATGGGGCCCGTACAGCGCCTCCTCCGTCGCCTCGCGCCAACCCCGCCACTCGCCCGCCGCCGCACGTGTCACCGGGCCAGGCTAGGGCCTGTCCGGCGGATCAGGTCGGAGGGAAGCAGCGGCGCCCTGTCAGCGCAGATCGGCGTGCCAGACCCCGCGTCTCCGGCATGATCCGCCGGACAGGCCCTAAGCGTCGCGAATGGGGGGAGCCTCCACCTTGGGGAGTACGAGCGCCCCTCGCGGATCGGTCCTCCGGTTGACCCCTACACGCAGCGCGCTTCCCTACTCTGGGTTACGTGCAGCGCCTTTATGACTTCCTCCGCAGGTACCCGACGTGGGTCGACGCCTTCTGGGCCGCCGTCCTGCTCGGGATCACCGGCGTGAGCCTCACGACTGTCGGCGATGCCCGGGACCGCCACGGGCCGCTCGCCGCGGCGCTCCCGATCGCCGTCGTGTTGTGTCTGGTCGTCGCGCTGCGCCGCCGCGTGCCCGAGAAGATGTTGATCCTGGCGATCGCGGCAGGCGTCGTCCAGTTGGTCCTCGACGTCCAGGTGGTGCCCGCCGACTTCGCGATGCTGGTGATCATCTACACCGTCGCCGCGGACGGCGCCCGCTGGGCCTCCCGGCTCGCGCTGACCGGCGGCCTGTGCGCGGCGACCGTCTCGCAGATCCGCTGGCCACAGGAGGGCACGAGCGGGGCGGGCATCGTCCTGATAACGGTCTTCCAGACGGTCCCGTTCGCGCTCGCCTGGGTCCTCGGGGACTCGATCCGCACCCGCCGCGCCTACCTCGCCCAGCTCGAGGAGCGCGCCGCCCGGCTGGAGAAGGAGCGCGAGGCGCAGTCCAAGGTCGCCGTCGCCGCAGAGCGCGCCCGGATCGCCCGCGAGCTGCACGACGTGGTCGCCCACAACGTCTCGGTGATGGTGGTGCAGGCCGACGGCGCCGCCTACGTCATGGACACCGCTCCCGACCAGGCCAGGAAGGCACTGGAGACCATCTCCGGAACGGGCCGGCAGGCCCTCGCCGAGATGCGCCGCCTGCTCGGCGTGCTGCGCACCGGTGAGCACCAGGAGGGCGGCGAATACGTGCCGCAGCCGGACGTCGAACAGCTCGACGACCTCATCGAGCAGTGCCGCACCTCGGGCCTCCCCGTCGACTTCAAGGTCGAGGGCACCCCGCGCCCCCTCCCCAGCGGGGTGGAACTCACGGCGTACCGCATCGTGCAGGAGGCGCTCACCAACACGCGCAAGCACGGCGGTCCGAACGCGGGCGCGAGCGTGCGCCTGGTCTACTTCGACGACGGCCTCGGGCTGCTTGTCGAGGACGACGGCAAGGGCGCACCCCACGAGCTGTACGAGGAGGGGGGCGCCGACGGCCAGGGCCACGGCCTGATCGGGATGCGGGAACGCGTCGGGATGGTCGGCGGCACCCTGGACGCGGGACCGCGGCCCGGTGGAGGCTTCCGCATCAGCGCGCTGCTGCCGCTCAAAGCCGCCCACTGACACCTGTAACGAACCCTTTTGATTGTTTACTCTCGACTTTTGACAGAGATGGAAGAGGCCCCGATGGCGATCCGAGTCATGCTCGTCGACGATCAGGTGCTGCTGCGCACCGGCTTCGGGATGGTGCTCGCCGCTCAGCCGGACATGGAGGTCGTGGCGGAGGCGGGCGACGGCGTCGAGGCCCTCCAGGTACTGCGGTCCACGGCGGTCGACGTGGTGCTGATGGACGTACGCATGCCGAAGCTGGACGGGGTCGAGACGACCCGTCGCATCTGCTCCGATCCCAACCCGCCGAAGGTGCTGATCCTGACCACCTTCGACCTGGACGAGTACGCCTTCTCCGGGCTGAAGGCGGGCGCCTCCGGCTTCATGCTCAAGGACGTGCCGCCCGGCGAGCTGCTCGCCGCCATCCGCTCCGTGCACAGCGGCGACGCGGTGGTCGCGCCCTCCACCACCCGGCGCCTGCTCGACCGCTTCGCGCCGATGCTGCCCAGCACCGGCAAGGAGCCCCGGCACAAGGGGCTGGAGCGGCTCACCGACCGGGAGGGGGAGGTCATGGTGCTGGTCGCGCAGGGCCTGTCGAACGGGGAGATCGCGGCGCGCCTCGTGCTGTCCGAGGCGACCGTGAAGACGCATGTGGGGCGCATCCTGACGAAGCTGGGGCTGCGGGACCGGGTGCAGGTGGTCGTCCTCGCGTACGAGACGGGGCTCGTACGGGCGGGCGGGCACGGCTGACGGTGTGACCCGGGCGGGGCGGCACCGGTGGCCACTCGGGCTCAGCGCAGCAGGCCCTCCAGGAAGTCGCTGCCCAGCCGGGCGACCACGGTGACGTCCAGCTGGTGCAGCACATACCGCCCGCGTCGACGCGTCGTGATCAGGCCCGCCTTCTTCAGCACGCTCAGATGCCGGGATATCTCGGGCGCCGTCATCCCGTGCACCTGTGCCAGCTCGCCCGTGGTGTACGCGCTGCGGGCCAGATGGCGGCAGATCCGCATGCGGACCGGGTGGGACAGCGCGGTCATCCGCAGGGTCAGCTGCTCGACGGAGGGCGGGGCGGCGAGCTCGGGCGAGCTGATGGGGTAGTGCAGCACCGGCTGCCACTGATACCGGTGCAGCACCATGAGATGCGGTCGGCCGAGGCTGGTGGGCACCAGCAGCAGGCCGCCGTCCGCGGTGACCGTGCGGCCCTCGGCCAGCTTGTCGATGGTGAGCCGCCCGGCCGTCTCGTCCAGCGCCACCGCGGGGGACACCGAGGCCAGCGCCTCGGCCAGGCCCTTGTGCCGGAGCAGGTCCGTCTTGTGGCGGGCGTCCGCCGCGAGCTGGTGGCGCAGCCGCGACCAGGCCTCGGCGAAGAAGGCCTCGTCGCAGTCCTCCAGGAACTGTCGCAGCCAGGCCCGCACGCTCGGCGGATCGTCCAGCAGCCGCCGGGTGAACCGCGTCTGCTGCGGACCGCGCGAGGCGGCCAGGTCCACGGCACGCCGACGCACATCCGGGTCGGAGAGCGCGTCAGGGCCCTGCGAGTCGTACGCCAGCGCGCACGTGAACTCCAGGGCCGCGTCCACGAACTGCTGGTCCGTCAGCTTGTCCAGCAGATCCAGGTCCTCGGCGAGGGTCGTGCCTGGGAGCGTGGTCCCGCCGGGGATGCCCGCGAACGGCAGGAACAGGTCCGAGAACGTCGTCCGCCACAGGAAGTCGGCCTCGCACATCCGGTCGGCGAGATGCGGGTCAAGGCGGGCGGTCACGGCGGTCGCCCAGCCCTGCAGACCGGGGTGGTGCCCCGGCTCGGACAGCGCGTGCAGCGCCATACCGAGCTCGGCGAGCGGGGACGGCACGAAGGAGACCCGCTCCTGCCGCAGCCCGGTGACATCGATGCGCACGCTCATGACCTCATGGTGCACCCCGCCACTGACAACGCCGCCGCCGATTGACGCCGGTCGTCAATCGAGACGACAGACGCCCCTGAGCAGGCGCAACCTGGAACCACCGGGGCACCGCGGGCCTTCCGGATCCCATTCCTCGTCCCGAGAGGCGATCCGCCATGAGCATCACCCAGCAGTACCTCCTCGACACCTACCGGGCCCAGCAGCACGGCGAGAGCGCCCCTCCCGCGCCCGGACGGCACGACTGGCAGGTCGCCCGTGAACTGTGCGAATACCGGCGGTTCCGGGCGGTCCTGGAGGGACTCCCGGCCCACGGGCGGATACGGGAGGCCCTGGGCCGGTGGCTGCACGGGCGGCGGCCCGCCGGCTGCTGACCTTCGTCCGGAGCGGCCGTCAGCGAGACAGCCGCTCCACGAAGCCCACGAAGTCCGCGGCGGCCGCCCTGACGTCGTCCGCCGTCCACTCCAGACCGGCCCCCGCCACCGTGACCTCGGTGAACGCCAGCCCCGGACCACCACGGACCCAACGCTGCGGGAAGAGACCGGTCTTCGTCTCCTCGGTGTGCAGCATCGCCGCGTCCGTGAGGACATCGGCGTCGTACGGCAGCCAGACCTGGAACTGGTGGGTGTGCGGTTCCTCGGGGTGGACGCGCGCCCACGGGACCCCGGTCTGCGCGAACCCCTCGCGCAGGGCGGCGGCGACCACGCGCGCGTGGGCCACGTATTCCGGCAGCCGGGGCAGGTCCCGCTCCAGGCCGATGAGCGCCGCGAGCGCCGTCGGGAACTGCTGGAGGATCATGCCGCCGTACCGGTGCCGCCAGGTCTTCGCCTCGTCGATCAGCGTCCTCGGGCCCGCGATCGCCGCCCCGCCGAACCCGCCGAGCGACTTGTAGAACGATACGTAGACGCTGTCCGCGAGGCCCGCGATCTCGTCCAGGGGCCGGCCGAAGTGCGGGGTGCACTCCCACAGCCGCGCTCCGTCGAAGTGGACCACCGCGTCACGTTCCCGGGCGGCCTCCACGACCTCGCAGAGCTCCTCCCAGGAGGGCAGTACGAAACCGGCGTCCCTGAGCGGCAGTTCCAGCAGCAGCGCCCCGAACGGCTCCTCGAACTCCCGTATCTCGGCGGCGGTCGGCAGCCGCGGCTCGCCCGTCACCCGGACCGGGCGCAGGCCGCTGACCTGGCTGAACGCATGCCGCTCGTACGTCTCCGGGTGGCCGAGGGCATGCATCGCGACGGTCGCGTTGCCGGTGCGGCCCGCCCAGCAGCGCAGGGCGACCTGCTGGGCCATGGTGCCGGTGGGGAAGAAAGCGGCGGCCTCCTTGCCGAGCAGGCCCGCGACCCGCTCCTCCAAGGTCTCGACGACCCGGTCGCCATACATGTCGACCGGCTGGTCGAGGTCGTACACGCCCTCCGCCCCGTCGTTCAGCCAGGCCAGCCGCTCGCGGACCGTCTGCTGGTAGCCGGGCCGCCACAGCACCCGCTGCGCCGCCCGCAAGGCGGCACCCCGCCGCTCCCGCTTCTCCTCGGCCGTCCCTTCCACGTTCCGCTCCGCCGTCTCTTCCGCTTCTTCCGCCGCCTCGCTCATCCCTGGATGATGTCGCGGGCCGCGTCGCCGCGGCACCCTGATTTCCCCACCCGGGCGACCTGCGGAAACCCACATCCTGTGGACAACGAAAACGCCCCTCGAACCAATCGCGTTAACATGACGAGAAATCGTCCGGTACCCCGAGCGGACTGGAACGGAAGGCCGCCGTCGAGTGAGTACATTCCCCCAGCCAGACCCCAAGGACCGCCCCGCGCGGCTCACCGTCGGCGTCGTCGGCGCCGGCCGCGTGGGCCCCGCCCTCGCCGCGGCCCTCCAACTCGCCGGGCACCGCCCGGTGGCCGTCTCCGGGGTCTCCGACGCCTCCAGGCGCCGCGCCACGCTGCTGCTGCCCGACGTGCCGCTGGTGTCCCCGGCACAGGTCCTGGAGCGCGCCGACCTGGTGCTGCTGACCGTTCCGGACGACGCCCTGCCGGGGCTCGTCGAGGGGCTCGCCGAGACGGGAGCCGTCCGGCCCGGCCAACTGCTCGTGCACACCTCCGGGCGGTACGGCGCACGCGTGCTCGAGCCCGCGCTCAGGGCGGGCGCCCTGCCGCTCGCGCTGCACCCCGCCATGACGTTCACCGGCACCCCCGTGGACGTACAGCGGCTCGCCGGATGCTCCTTCGGGGTCACCGCGCCCGAGGAGCTGCGTCTCGCCGCCGAGGCCCTGGTGATCGAGATGGGCGGCGAACCGGAGTGGATCGCCGAGGAGTCCCGCCCGCTCTACCACGCGGCGCTCGCGCTGGGCGCGAACCACCTGGTGACGCTGGTCGCCGAATCCATGGACCTGCTGCGTTCCGCGGGCGTCGAGGCCCCCGACCGGATGCTCGGCCCCCTGCTGGGCGCCGCCCTCGACAACGCCCTCAGGTCGGGCGACGCGGCCCTCACCGGGCCCGTCGCGCGCGGGGACGCGGGCACGGTCGCCGCGCATGTCGCCGAGCTGCGCAAGCATGCCCCGCAGACCGTCGCCGGCTATCTCGCGATGGCCCGCGCGACCGCCGACCGCGCCCTCGCCCACGGACTGCTGAAACCGGAACTCGCCGAGGACCTCCTCGGGGTACTCGCCGACGGCGCCACCCTGCCCGACGACGGGAGCGATCGATGACCACCACCCTCCTGCGCACCGCCGACGAACTGCACGCGCGCGTGCGGCGCGGCCGCCGGGCCGTCGTGATGACCATGGGCGCCCTGCACGAGGGCCACGCCACGCTGATCCGCGCCGCCCGCGAGATCGCGGGCCCCGAGGGCGAAGTGGTCGTCACCGTCTTCGTGAACCCGTTGCAGTTCGGCGCGGGTGAAGACCTCGACCGCTACCCGCGCACCCTCGACGCCGACCTCAAGATCGCCGAAGCGGCGGGCGCGGACGCCGTGTTCGCCCCCGCCGTGGACGAGGTCTACCCCGGCGGCGAGCCCCAGGTCCGCATCAGCGCCGGCCCCATGGGCGAGCGCCTGGAGGGAGCCGTGCGCCCCGGCCACTTCGACGGCATGCTCACCGTCGTCGGCAAGCTGCTGCACCTCACCCGGCCCGACGTGGCGCTGTACGGGCAGAAGGACGCTCAGCAGCTGGCCCTGATCCGCCGCATGGCGCGCGATCTGAACTTCGGCGTGGAGATCGTCGGCGTCCCCACGGTGCGCGAGGAGGACGGGCTCGCCCTCTCCAGCCGCAACCGCTACCTCTCGACCGGGGAGCGACGCACCGCGCTCGCCCTCTCGCAGGCCCTGTTCGCCGGCCGCGACCGGCACGCCGCCCAGGAGGCGCTGCGCGCGCGTGCCCGTGAGGTGCCCGCCACACACGCGCGTGCCGAGGCGCTCAGCGCGATCGGCGAGTCCCGCGCGGCGGCCGACGCGCACGCCGTCGCGAAGGCCGTCCCCGGCAGCCCCTCGGCCGTCCGCGCGGCCGCCCGCCTCGTCCTGGACGAGGCCGCCCGCCTCCGGCCGCCGCTGGTCCTGGACTACCTGGCGCTCGTCGATCCCACCGACTTCACCGAGATCGCGGACGACTTCACCGGCGAGGCGGTCCTCGCCGTCGCCGCCCGGGTCGGGACGACCCGGCTGATCGACAACATCCCCCTCACCTTCGGAGCCGCCTCGTGACCGGCAAAGGCACAGGTACGCATACCACCACCGGTACGGGCATACGGCTGCACGCGCCCGCCCCCGGATGGGCCCTCACCGCGGACGTCGTGGTCGTCGGCTCCGGCGTCGCGGGCCTGACCGCGGCACTGCGCTGCGAGGCCGCGGGCCTGCGCACCGTCGTCGTCACCAAGGGCCGCCTCGACGACGGCTCCACGCGCTGGGCCCAGGGCGGCATCGCCGCGGCCCTCGGCGAGGGCGACACCCCCGAGCAGCACCTCGACGACACCCTGGTGGCGGGCGCGGGCCTGTGCGACGAGGAGGCCGTACGCATCCTCGTCACGGAGGGCCCCGACGCCGTACGCCGTCTCATCGCGACCGGCGCCCACTTCGACGAGTCCGCCGAGGGCGCCCTGGAACTGACCCGCGAGGGCGGCCACCACCGTCGGCGCATCGCGCACGCGGGCGGCGATGCGACCGGCGCCGAGATCTCCCGGGCGCTCGTCGAGGCGGTACGCGCGCGTGGCCTGCGTACGGTCGAGAACGCGCTCGTCCTGGACCTCCTCACGGACGCCGACGGCCGCACCGCGGGTGTGACCCTGCACGTCATGGGAGAGGGCCAGCACGACGGCGTGGGAGCCGTGCACGCCCCCACCGTGGTCCTCGCGACCGGCGGCATGGGCCAGGTCTTCTCGGCCACCACCAACCCGTCGGTCTCCACGGGGGACGGCGTGGCGCTCGCCCTGCGCGCCGGGGCCGAGATCTCCGACCTCGAATTCGTCCAGTTCCACCCGACCGTGCTGTTCCTCGGCCCGGACGCGGAAGGCCAGCAGCCCCTGGTCTCCGAGGCGGTACGCGGCGAGGGCGCCCACCTGGTCGACGCGGACGGCGTGCGCTTCATGGCCGGGCAGCACGAGCTGGCCGAGCTGGCACCCCGGGACATCGTCGCCAAGGGCATCATGCGGCGCATGCAGGAGCAGGACGCCGAGCACATGTTCCTCGACGCCCGGCACTTCGGCGCCGACATGTGGGAGCACCGCTTCCCGACCATCCTCGCCGCCTGCCGCGCCCACGGCATCGACCCGGTGACCGAACCCGTCCCGGTCGCCCCGGCCGCCCACTACGCCTCCGGAGGCGTCCGCACGGACGCCCGGGGCCGCACCACGGTGCCGGGCCTGTACGCCTGCGGCGAGGTCGCCTGCACCGGTGTCCACGGCGCCAACAGGCTCGCCTCCAACTCCCTCCTGGAGGGCCTGGTCTACGCCGAGCGCATCGCCGCCGACATCGTGGAGAGCCGATCCGAAAACGGACTCCACGCGCGCGTGCCGCAGCCGGTCCCGCACCCCGAGACGCCCGCGCACCCGCTGCTCGCCCCCGAGGACCGGTTCACGATCCAGCGGATCATGACGGACGGGGCGGGCGTACTGAGGTCGGCCCAGTCCCTTGCGACGGCGGCCGACCGCCTCCAGCGGCTGCACGCGGACGCACGCGACGCCCTCGACGAGAACGGCAAGACGTCCGAGCCCGGCGTCGACACCTGGGAGGCCACCAACCTCCTGTGCGTGGCGCGAGTCCTGGTCGCCGCCGCCCGCCTGCGCGAGGAGACCCGCGGCTGCCACTGGCGCGAGGACCACGCCGGCCGCGACGACACCGACTGGCGCCGCCACATCGTCGTACGACTGAATCCGGACCGCACGCTCGCCGTACACACCACCGATACCGCAGACTTCCCCCCGACCCTCCCGCAGCGCCTTCAGGAGCAGTGACAGCAGTGAGCACCCCCGACCTTCCCCTCGCCCAGAGCGGCGGCTGCGGCGACGGCTGCGGCTGCGGCGCCGAATCGGACGAGACGTACATGGAGTGCGGCCTCGACCCGGCACTCGCCCAGCTCCTCGCCGACGCCGGGCTCGACCCGCTGGAGGTCGAGGACATCGCGAACGTCGCCATCCAGGAGGACCTCGACAACGGGGTGGACGTGACGACCGTCGCGACCATCCCCGAGGACGCCGTCTCCACCGCCGACTTCATCGCCCGCGACGCGGGCGTGATCGCGGGCCTGAGGGTGGCCGAGGCGATCGTCTCCGTGGTCTGCACCGACGAGTTCGAGGTCGAGCGGCACGTCGAGGACGGCGACCGGGTCGAGGCGGGCCAGAAGATCCTCAGTGTCACCACCCGCACCCGTGACCTCCTCACGGCCGAGCGCAGCGCGCTGAACCTCCTGTGCCGCCTGTCCGGCATCGCGACCGCCACGCGCGCGTGGGCGGACGCCCTGGAGGGCACGAAGGCCCGCGTGCGCGACACCCGCAAGACGACGCCCGGTCTGCGCGCCCTGGAGAAGTTCGCCGTGCGCATGGGCGGCGGCGTCAACCACCGCATGTCGCTCTCGGACGCGGCACTGGTCAAGGACAACCACGTGGTCGCCGCGGGCGGCGTGGCGCAGGCCTTCAAGGCCGTCCGCGAGGCCTTCCCGGAGGTGCCGATCGAGGTCGAGGTAGACACCCTGCACCAGCTGCG
This sequence comes from Streptomyces sp. SD15, assembly GCF_054462255.1. Lineage (NCBI taxonomy): Bacteria > Bacillati > Actinomycetota > Actinomycetes > Kitasatosporales > Streptomycetaceae > Streptomyces > Streptomyces sp. SD15. The sequence goes on from NZ_JBTLMO010000016.1 coordinate 172,949, forward strand.
CGAGGTCGTGGACGCGGGCGCCGACCTCATCCTGCTGGACAACTTCACGCCCGTGGAGTGCGAGGAGGCCGTGGCCCTCGTCGCCGGCCGCGCGCTCCTGGAGGCGTCGGGCCGCCTCACCCTGGGCAACGCCGAGGAGTACGCCAGGACGGGCGTCGACTTCCTGGCGGTGGGCGCCCTCACGCACTCCTCGCCGATCCTGGACATCGGCCTCGACCTGCGCGAGGCGTCGACGGACGAGGCATCGACGGACGAGACGGAGTAGGGCGGATGCTGCTCACCATCGACGTCGGCAACACCCACACCGTCCTCGGTCTCTTCGACGGCGAGGAGATCGTCGAGCACTGGCGTATTTCCACGGACGCCCGCCGCACGGCCGACGAGCTCGCCGTGCTCCTCCAGGGCCTGATGGGCATGCACCCGCTGCTCGGTGAGGAGCTGGGCGACGGCATCGACGGCATCGCGATCTGCGCCACCGTCCCGTCCGTGCTGCACGAACTGCGCGAGGTGACCCGCCGCTACTACGGAGACGTTCCCTCCGTCCTCGTCGAGCCCGGCGTCAAGACCGGCGTGCCGATCCTCACCGACAACCCCAAGGAGGTCGGCGCGGACCGCATCATCAACTCGGTCGCCGCCGTGGAGCTCTACGGGGGGCCGGCGATCGTCGTCGACTTCGGTACGGCGACGACGTTCGACGCGGTCAGCGCGCGGGGTGAGTACATCGGCGGTGTCATCGCTCCCGGCATCGAGATCTCCGTCGACGCGCTCGGCGTCAAGGGTGCGCAGCTGCGCAAGATCGAGGTGGCCCGGCCGCGTTCCGTCATCGGCAAGAACACCGTCGAGGCGATGCAGTCCGGCATCATCTACGGCTTCGCGGGGCAGGTCGACGGTGTCGTGAACCGGATGGCCCGTGAGCTCGCAGACGATCCGGACAATGTCACCGTCATCGCCACGGGTGGGCTCGCGCCGATGGTTCTCGGAGAGTCCTCCGTCATCGACGAACACGAGCCGTGGCTGACATTGATCGGCCTGCGCCTGGTATACGAGCGCAACGTGTCCCGCACCTGAGGGTTCTCGCCCCCGCCGCCCCTACCCGTCCCATCCGTACCTGGGGGCTGCCGCCCCCAGCCCCCCGCTTCGGCCTGGACGGCCTCGTCCTCAAACGCCGGACGGGCTGGGATACCTGGCGGGGGTTTGGGGGCGGAGCCCCCAGGAACGGGATGGGACGGGCAGGGGCGGCGGGGGCGAGACAACCCACTCCGAGTCCGCGGTGACACCCCGGAGGGACACGCCTCGTCGATATGCAAATTTTGTCTGATTAGCGCGTATCGTCGCCGCATGCCCACGCCCTACGGATCCCGCGGCGGCATGGCGTTCGGTGCGCAGGAGCTGCGTGTGCTCCGTCGCGCTCTCGCCCTCGCCCTGCACCCCACCCCCGCCTCGGCCGAAGACGTCCAGGACTGTCTCCGTCTCGCCGCGTCCGTCGACGAAGCCGCCCGCGAGGGGGCCAGGCTCCGGGCCTTCCTGCTGGCCGACCTCGCCCGCTACCGGGCCGCGCTGCCCGGCACAGCCGCCGGCTACCTCGTACTCCTGGAGGAAGTGCTCGGCTCCGGCTACCGGCCGCACCCGGACGACCTCGCCGCGCTCCGCGCCCTGCGCGGGAATCCCACCGCCGCGGCCCTGCTGGACCGCTGTGGCGCCCTCGCCGAGCAGGACGTCCGCGCCCGCCTCGCCCCCAGGGTCCCGCCGTCCCGTACCCGTCTGACGGCTCTGCCCGGAGGCCTGGCCGCGGCCTCCGGCGAGCCTGCCGCGAAGCCGCAGCCCGAGCCGCAGCCGCATCCCCCTGTCAAGAGCCCGCGCCCGGACCGTCCCATCCCCACGCCGGGCGAGGTCTTCCCGCCGAAGCGCAAGCCCGCGCCACCACCGGCGAACCCCCCTCAGCAGCTCGCGGCGGGCTAGCTACTCTGGAGGCATGGACTATGTCTCCGCGCTGGTGCCCCCCGTAGTGATGGCCGTCTTCTTCATCGGGTTGATCATGACGATCGTGAAGACCCAGGGCGGGGCCAACAAGTCCAAGGAGGACGCGGTCGTCGACGCCGCCCTCGCGCGCGCGGAGGCCGCTCGGCAGACCTCCCGGGACACCGAGGCCTGACCCCGGCCGCCCACCTGACGCTCATCGGCGTACGACTCATACGTTTTTCGAGTCGTACGCCCTTTTTGTTGCCGATCTCCCACTATTATTCTGAGTTGTGCCTCGCCCATTGGGAGAACTCGAAGACGCGGTCATGACGCGGGTGTGGAAGTGGAACCGCCCGGTGACCGTTCGAGAAGTCCTGGAAGACCTTCAGCAGGAACGGTCCATCGCCTACACCACGGTGATGACCGTTTTGGACAATCTCCATCAGAAGGGCTGGGTGCGCCGTGAGGCGGAAGGCCGGGCCTATCGATATGAGGCGGTCTCCACTCGTGCCGCCTACGCGGCCGCTCTGATGAACGAGGCGTGGTCGCAGAGCGACAACCCTGCCGCCGCTCTCGTCGCCTTCTTCGGCATGATGAGCGAGGAACAGCGGCTCGCGCTGCGCGACGCCATGCGCATCGTGCAAGGGCCCCGCGACACCGAAACACGTGTAACCCCGGAGGGCCCCGGGGAGAACCCGGGCGAGAACCCCGCCGCGGACCAGGGCGACACCGGGCGATAGCGTCCGCTCATGCCAGCAGAGCATCCAGCATCGCGTCCCGATGGCACCGTAAAAGCCATCACCGTACGGCGGGCCAGGACGAGCGATGTCCCGTCGGTGCGCCGCCTCCTTGACGCGAACGTCCGACGCCGCATCCTGCTCGACAAAGCGACGGTGACGCTTTACGAGGACATCCAGGAGTTCTGGGTCGCGGAGCGGGACGACAACGCCGAGGTCGTCGGCTGCGGTGCGCTGCACGTGATGTGGGAAGACCTCGCGGAAGTCCGCACTCTCGCGGTGAACCCCGCGGTCAAGGGCGCCGGCGTCGGTCATCAGTTGCTGGAGAAGTTGCTGCAGACCGCCCGCTGGCTCGGCGTTCGCCGGGTTTTCTGTCTGACCTTCGAAGTGGACTTCTTCGCGAAGCACGGCTTCGTGGAGATCGGCGAGACGCCCGTTGACACCGATGTCTACGCTGAGCTGCTGCGTTCCTATGACGAGGGTGTGGCAGAGTTCCTCGGTCTCGAACGAGTGAAACCGAACACCTTGGGCAACAGCCGGATGCTTCTGCATCTGTGATCGCCGGGCGACTATTCCGCCGGACCGCCATGCCGGCGTTCCCTATGTCCGAAACGCGTACGTTTCCGGTCTTCCACTGACCTCTGAGTCTCCACCAGGGGTTTGTGTTTTTCCAGCAAAAGCGGTTTGCTTTCCGACGTACTGCAGTACTGCATATAACAGGGGACGTGAAACGGCGGCAGACGCCGCAGACCCTCGGCCCTCAAGTTATCGATGAAAGGAAATCCGGTGGCACAGAAGGTTCAGGTCCTTCTTGTCGACGACCTCGACGGTGGCGAGGCCGACGAGACCGTGACGTTCGCGCTCGACGGCAAGACGTACGAAATCGATCTCACGACTGCCAATGCGGACAAGCTCCGTGGCCTTCTCGACGCCTACGTCAAGGGCGGTCGTCGCACCGGAGGTCGTGCTTCGGGGGGCCGTGGAAAGGCGCGCGTCGCTTCCGGCGGCAGCCAGGACACCGCGCAGATCCGCGCGTGGGCGAAGGAGAACGGTTTCGAGGTCAACGACCGTGGCCGAGTTCCCGCGACCATTCGCGCGGCCTACGAGAAGGCCAACGGCTGAGGCGAGGCCTACGGTCGGCCCCACGCCCGCGAAGAGGGCGAGGGCTGAGCGCATGCGCGCCGCAGCCGGACCCGGTGGCATTGCGTCGCCATCGTGTCCACGAGTCGTACGAGGTCGGGGGCGCCCCCACCGCCCCCAAGGGCCGACAGAGTCGGCAGCGACGATTCCACCTCGCACCCCGGCTCGGGGGGCCGCAGCCAGACGGCGGCCCCCTGCGCACCGGCTCCGCCGAACCCGTCCGCGGCGAGCGGCCCCTCCGGCACTCCCGGCGGCAGCGGAGCCTCGATGCTCCCGCCCGCGCCGATCGCCCTGAGATCCAGCGTGAGAGCGCCCCACTCCAGCCAGTCGAGCAGCCCTGGCAGTTCGTCGGCGCTCCCCGCGGCCACCCACAGCCGCATCCGCTCCCCGTGCAGGGCCACTGGAGAACCGGGCGCCAGATGCCGAAGTGCGGCGAACGCCGCCTCCGCCGGAGCGTCAAGCACGTCGAAGCGCAGCCCTGTGACCAGCCGTAACGGCGACCCGGGCACTGTCACCCAGCCGAGTTCGTTCTCGTACCACTGCCGCATCCGATCGCTCGAGTCGACCGGACGGCGCGGGAGGGGGACCGTGGGAACCATGACAGGAGAAACAGCAGGAAGGCCCCAGAGTTACGCTGGGTGTTTCTGTGTGTGCACACAGTGCCGAAAACGAAAGCGTGCGGGGTGTTCGGCGGCGCAAGGATGTTCGCCCATAGCGGAGGGAACCGGTGCACGCCGCATGGAGTGTCAGTGCGTACGGGTAAGACATCCCTAGTGGGAGGGGCGACACGCATGGCTCGGGCATCTCGCGTTCGCCATCGGCGTACAGCCGGTGAGGGTATCTGCCTGGCCTGCGGGAACATCGTCTCGCACCATCAGGTTGGAGCATATGTCGGCGTTCGGGGTCAGGAGGCCAAGGACGGTGTCGGCAGTTGGAATGAGCGGTCCCCGCTTGCGGGACTAAGCTGCGGAAGGACAGCGAGGGGAGCGTCCCCTCACTGCCTGACCGCTCTGAGGAGCGATTAACGATGTTCGAGAGGTTCACCGACCGCGCGCGGCGGGTTGTCGTCCTGGCTCAGGAAGAAGCCCGGATGCTCAACCACAACTACATCGGCACCGAGCACATCCTCCTGGGCCTGATCCACGAGGGTGAGGGTGTCGCCGCTAAGGCCCTGGAGAGCCTCGGGATTTCGCTCGAGGCGGTCCGCCAGCAGGTGGAGGAGATCATCGGCCAGGGCCAGCAGGCCCCGTCCGGGCACATCCCCTTCACCCCCCGTGCCAAGAAGGTCCTGGAGCTGTCGCTCCGCGAGGCCCTTCAGCTGGGCCACAACTACATCGGCACGGAGCACATCCTGCTCGGCCTGATCCGTGAGGGCGAGGGCGTCGCCGCCCAGGTCCTGGTCAAGCTGGGCGCCGATCTCAACCGGGTGCGGCAGCAGGTCATCCAGCTGCTCTCCGGTTACCAGGGCAAGGAGACCGCCACCGCCGGCGGTCCTGCCGAGGGCACCCCCTCCACGTCCCTGGTGCTCGACCAGTTCGGCCGGAATCTCACCCAGGCCGCTCGTGAGTCCAAGCTCGACCCGGTCATCGGGCGCGAGAAGGAGATCGAGCGGGTCATGCAGGTGCTGTCCCGCCGTACCAAGAACAACCCGGTCCTCATCGGCGAGCCCGGCGTCGGCAAGACCGCCGTCGTCGAGGGCCTGGCGCAGGCCATCGTCAAGGGCGAGGTGCCCGAGACCCTCAAGGACAAGCACCTCTACACCCTCGACCTGGGCGCGCTGGTCGCCGGTTCCCGCTACCGCGGTGACTTCGAGGAGCGCCTGAAGAAGGTCCTCAAGGAGATCCGCACCCGCGGCGACATCATCCTGTTCATCGACGAGCTGCACACGCTGGTCGGTGCGGGTGCCGCCGAGGGCGCCATCGACGCGGCTTCGATCCTGAAGCCGATGCTGGCCCGCGGTGAGCTCCAGACCATCGGTGCCACGACTCTGGACGAGTACCGCAAGCACCTCGAGAAGGACGCGGCCCTCGAGCGCCGCTTCCAGCCGATCCAGGTGGCGGAGCCTTCCCTCCCCCACACGATCGAGATCCTCAAGGGCCTGCGCGACCGTTACGAGGCACACCACCGCGTCTCCATCACGGACGAGGCTCTGGTCCAGGCCGCGACGCTCGCGGACCGCTACATCTCGGACCGGTTCCTCCCCGACAAGGCGATCGACCTGATCGACGAGGCGGGCTCCCGGATGCGCATCCGCCGGATGACCGCGCCGCCGGACCTCCGCGAGTTCGACGAGAAGATCGCGGGCGTGCGCCGCGACAAGGAGTCGGCCATCGACTCCCAGGACTTCGAGAAGGCGGCCTCTCTCCGCGACAAGGAGAAGCAGCTGCTGGCGGCGAAGGCCAAGCGGGAGAAGGAGTGGAAGGCCGGCGACATGGACGTCGTCGCCGAGGTCGACGGCGAGCTGATCGCCGAGGTCCTCGCCACGGCCACCGGCATCCCGGTCTTCAAGCTCACGGAAGAGGAGTCGAGTCGGCTCCTGCGCATGGAGGACGAGCTCCACAAGCGGGTCATCGGCCAGAAGGACGCCATCAAGGCGCTCTCGCAGGCGATCCGTCGTACGCGAGCGGGTCTGAAGGACCCGAAGCGTCCCGGTGGTTCGTTCATCTTCGCGGGCCCGTCGGGTGTCGGTAAGACCGAGCTGTCGAAGACCCTCGCCGAGTTCCTCTTCGGTGACGAGGACGCGCTGATCGCCCTCGACATGTCGGAGTTCAGCGAGAAGCACACGGTGTCGCGTCTCTTCGGTTCGCCCCCCGGCTACGTGGGGTACGAAGAGGGCGGCCAGCTGACCGAGAAGGTGCGGCGCAAGCCGTTCTCGGTGGTCCTCTTCGACGAGGTCGAGAAGGCCCACCCGGACATCTTCAACTCGCTGCTGCAGATCCTGGAAGACGGTCGCCTGACCGACTCCCAGGGCCGGGTCGTGGACTTCAAGAACACGGTCATCATCATGACGACCAACCTCGGCACCCGGGACATCTCCAAGGGCTTCAACCTCGGCTTCGCCGCCGCGGGTGACGTCAAGACCAACTACGAGCGCATGAAGACCAAGGTCAACGACGAGCTGAAGCAGCACTTCCGCCCGGAGTTCCTGAACCGTGTCGACGACACGGTGGTCTTCCACCAGCTCACCGAGGAAGACATCATCCAGATCGTCGACCTCATGATCGCCAAGGTGGACGAGCGGCTGAAGGACCGGGACATGGGCATCGAGCTCAGCCCGTCCGCCAAGTCGCTCCTCGCGAAGAAGGGTTACGACCCCGTCATGGGCGCCCGGCCGCTGCGCCGGACCATCCAGCGCGAGGTCGAGGACATCCTCTCCGAGAAGATCCTCTTCGGCGAGCTGCGTCCCGGCCACATCGTGGTCGTCGACACGGAGGGCGAGGGCGAGGCGAAGAAGTTCACCTTCCGAGGTGAGGAGAAGTCCGCGCTTCCCGACGTCCCGCCGATCGAGCAGGCCGCGGGTGGAGCAGGGCCCAACCTGAGCAAGGAGGCGTAACCTCCGGGTTCGCTGAACAAAGGGGCTGCCCCGGGACTTCGGTCCCGGGGCAGCCCCTTTTTGCCGCTCTTCAAGGCTCACACCACGCTGTCGGTCCTCTCGATGACGGGAGCGTCCGGGAGGAACGCCAGCAGATGCTCCGGTACGGCGGTCACCTCGGGGACGAGTTGGATGGTGACGGTACGCAGGCCGGGAAAGAGAACCGGGACTTTCGAGAGATCCTCGTTTCCTGTGAACCTGTTGAGCTCCAGCCGTGTGACGTTCGGCAGTACCGGACCCTCGCTCCATCCGACGGCATTCCAGTTGACCCGCAGTACTTCGAGAGCGGGAAGGCGGACGATCTCCTCGAAGTCCTCGGGCGTCAGCTTTTCCGGGAGCGCGGCGAGACTCAGCTGCTTCAGCGTGTGCATATGGCGCAGTCCGCGCAATCCGGTGAACCGGAGAGCGTTCCTGGTGAACCGCAGATACGTCAGCGGCAGATCCCGGGGGAGAGCGGCGTCGACGGAGTCGCCGCGCAGCGGAATGCCGATGTCGAGCATCCGCAAGGTGCTCGAGGCCGAGAGCGGCGCCAAGAAACCCGGCTTCTCGAGTCCGGGCACGGCATAGAGCGAAAGCGATGTCAGGGGCAGCTCGGCGAGCGGCGTGAGGTCGTCGACGTACGGGCTGACGCCGCTGATATAGAGCGATCTGATGTGTCGTTGGTCCGGCAGAAAGCGCAGATCACGCAGGACGAGATTGTTGCGGATGATGAGTTTGCGCAACTGGTCGGGCAGGAGGCCGTCGCGGATGTCGGGGGAGTCGATGTCTCCGACGAGCTGGAGCATGGGACGGCCGCCGAGGTCGCGCAGGGCGCGCAGCTGGTCGGCTGACTGTGCGATGAAATAGAGGCCGTCCGGCTGCAGATGGGCGACGACTTCGGCCGCGTACCGTGCCGTGTCGAACCGGTGTGCGGTCCAGGCGAGTTGCGCGCGCACAGGCAACGACGGATGCGACCGGAAGCGGGACAGGACCGGGAGGGCCGCGTGCGTGCCGATGAGTGACGCCGTGATGACCACAGCCCTGGCTTCGGCGGCCGTCAGCCCCTCCGGCCCGGGCAGCAGCTCCAGTACGAGCGGGCCCGCGTGGGCGAGGGTGCGGGCCTCCTCCGTCGTACGGGGTGGGATGAGTGAGGCGGCGTTCCGCTCCACGGCGGCCCGGACGTGGGGATCGAGTTCCGTGGCGTGTTCCAGGGAGGCCAGGGCGAGGAGCCGTACCCGCGTACTGGCCGTGCCGGACAGCTCCTCGGCCGACCGGGTCAAGTCGCCCAGGAACGTGGCCCGTTCCCGGGGGCGGGCATGGGCGACGGCCATGCGGATCACGTCCGACCACTGATAGTCGAAGGCGTTGCGCACCAGGAGCCCGAAGTCCCCGTCCTCCACCGCCGCCCGCGCACCCAGGTAGTCCTGGAAGGTGCGGTGGACGAATTCGACGGTGCCGAGGGTGGGCTCGCGGAGCAGGCCGCTGCGTACGAGGAGGTGGCGGAGGATCTCCGGGGCGTCGCCCTGCGTGGCGGCGGACGGCAGGGACGGCAGCACGTCGGCGACGATGCGCTCGGCGCGGTCGCGGTCCATCTCGGACTGGTTGTTGCGGATGAGCCAGTAGGCGAGCCGCTGGAGGAGCTGGATCTGCGGGAGTTCGGTGAGGTGGATGCCGCCGGGGCTCTGGTGCTGGAACATGTCGCGCTCCTCGTCACGGCGCGACAGCAGCATCGACAGGGCGGCGTCGTACAACTCCTGGCGCCCGTGCGGAAGGTAGCCCCGCCGGTCGCGGTGCAGTGCGCAGATCAGGCCGCACATCAGCGGGTTGGTGGCGAGCCGGCCGAGGTCGGGCTTGGTCCCCACGGCGTCGAGGAGGGAGCGTTCGTAGCCGTCGAGACGGTCGGTGTCCGTGGCGTCGAGCCGGGCCGCCGTGTGCCAGCGGCGGATGAACGCGGTCACGTCGTCGCGGCTCATGGGGGTGAGGGCGAGTTCGGTGAAACCGTCGGAGGCGAGCCAGTTCTCGCGGACGGCTGACGGGCGGGACGTCACCAGCCACTGGTTGCCGGGATAGACGTCCAGCAGTTCGCGCAGCCAGCGGCGGGTCCGCTCGCGGTCCCGCTCGGGGATCTCGTCGATGCCGTCGACGAGCAGCAGACCGCGTCCCGCGCCGAGGACACGGTCGCTCCAGCCGTCCGGCTGGGTGGCGTGGAAGGGGACGCGGACGGCGGAGAGGAAAGCGTCGGGTGCCGGGAGTCCGTCGGCGCGGCGGACGAGGGTGCGCAGGGGCAGCACGAACGGGATCCGGTCGCCCCGCTCGCCCCGGGACGCCGTCACGGCCAGCCACTGCACGAGCGTGGTCTTGCCGGAGCCGGCCACTCCACGCAGCAGCACCAAGTCCTGTTCGGCCAAGGCCTGGTCGGCGCGGAGCGCGCTGGCGGTGGTCGCGATGTGCGTCCCGTTCGGGCCGGTGGCCTCCGCGTCCTCCTCGGGGCGCAGAGCCTGGAGGCTGAGGTAGGCGGCGTCGAGCGGCCAGCGTTCGGGGGAGTTGACGAGGTCGATGCCGTAGATGGTGAGGCGGCTGTGCTTGGTGGCGACGTACGCGAGATACCGCTGCTCGAACGCGGGGTCCGTGCCCGCTGACATCGGTGTCCGCGCGATCAGCTCGTCGACCTTGGCGATGAGCTCACTCTGCCTCCTGCTCTGCTCCACCAGCGTGCGGGCCACAAAGGACGAGCGCTGGGTGAAGAAGTGCAGGATGTGCAGGCAGGCCGTGCCGAGGATCCGTTCGTAACAGAGGGTCGCGTCGAAGGAGAGGTCCCGCTCGGGGTTGCCGCTCGCGGCGCGCAGATACCGGGCGAGCGCCTCGTGACCGAGTTCCACGGCCTGTACGTCGGTCATGGCAAGGTCGCCCAAGGCGTGCAGGGTGTCGGCGAGGGCGTACACGACGGCCTGCTCCTCGTCGGCGGCCAGGGGGCGCTCCCCGGTCCGCAGGGCCCGCGCGATCAACTCGGCGGCGAGCTTGGTCAGTTCCTTCTCTCCCAGGGTCCGCTTCTCGCCCTTGAAGGAGACGAACCCCGATATCCGCACCGGCTTCTCGACCAGCCCGGCGCCCGGGCCGTCCGCCACGAAGAGCTTTTTGATGAGCGGCGTGACCACACTCGACGCCAACTTGGCACCTATGGCTGCTGGTTCCATGTCGCTCCCCCGGACGGCACGGTGATGGATCGATCGATCCGGTCAGCCTAGGTGTTCTGTCTCGGGAGGTTGTGGACGGGTGAGCCAGGTCTCGGCTGAGGGATCTTGAACAGGTGAGGGCCTTCCGGT
>NZ_JBTLMO010000017.1:0-182568 GCF_054462255.1 Streptomyces sp. SD15
GACGGCCTGCGCGCCGAGCGCGAGCAGGGCATCACCATCGACGTGGCGTACCGCTACTTCGCGACCGCGCGCCGCCGCTTCATCCTGGCCGACACCCCGGGCCATGTGCAGTACACCCGGAACATGGTCACCGGCGCCTCGACCGCCGATCTGGCCGTCGTCCTCGTCGACGCCCGCAACGGCGTCATCGAGCAGACCCGCCGCCACGCCGCCGTCGCCGCGCTGCTGCGCGTCCCGCACGTCGTCCTCGCCGTCAACAAGATGGACCTGGTCGACTACAAGGAGTCCGTCTTCGCGGCGATCGCCGAGGAGTTCACGGCGTACGCCTCCGAGCTGGGCGTTCCCGAGATCACCGCGATCCCGATCTCGGCGCTCGCCGGTGACAACGTGGTGGACGCCTCCGCGAACATGGACTGGTACGGCGGCCCCACGGTTCTGGAGCACCTGGAGACGGTGCCGGTCAGCCACGACCTGGCGCACTGCCACGCGCGCCTTCCCGTGCAGTACGTGATCCGCCCGCAGACCGCCGAGCACCCGGACTACCGTGGGTACGCCGGTCAGATCGCGGCCGGTACGTTCCGGGTCGGCTCCCCGGTCACGGTCCTGCCCTCCGGCCGCACCTCGAAGGTCGCCGGGATCGATCTGCTGGGCACGCCGGTCGACGTGGCCTGGACACCGCAGTCGGTGACCCTCCTGCTGGAGGACGACATCGACATCTCGCGCGGCGACCTGATCGTGCCGACCTCGGACGCGCCCGCGACCACCCAGGACGTCGAGGCGACCGTCTGCCATGTCGCCGACGCGCCGTTGACCGTGGGTCACCGCGTCCTGCTCAAGCACGGCACCCGTACGGTCAAGGCGATCGTCAAGGACATCCCGTCCCGGCTGACGCTGGACGACCTCTCGCTGCACCCGCACCCGGGTCAGCTGGTCGCCAACGACATCGGCCGGGTCACGATCCGTACCGCCGAGCCGCTCCCGCTCGACTCGTACGCCGACTCCCGGCGCACCGGCGCGTTCATCCTGATCGACCCGGCCGACGGCACCACGCTCACCGCGGGCATGGTCGGCGAGTCCTTCGCCGCGCCGCAGCCGGTCAAGGACGAGGCCGACGACGACGGGTGGGACTTCTGACATGCCCCCCACCGACTTCTACTCCACGTTCGCGAAGGAGGGCGGCCGCGTCGGCAGCGGCGCCCTCGGCAGCGGGCAGGGCGGGGTCGCGCGATGTGCGCGATGACGTACGCGCACTGCCTGCGCGCCCGCACCCCCCACCGCCTGCGAAAACGAAGACCAGCCGACCTCCCGGCCACGACCTGAAACCCGTGACCGCCGGGCCAACGAGAGGAACACCTCCCGTGCCTGCCATCCGCTCGCGCTCCACGCTCGTCCGCCGCGGCATAGCCGTCGCCGCCGCTCTTCCCCTCCTCGCACTCGCAGCTTGCAGCTACGGCTCCGAGGCGAAGGACGACAGCTCGAAGGCGAAGGTCGCCGCCGGATCCGAGAAGATCGACGGTCTCGACTCCGTGAAGATCGGCTACTTCGGCAACCTGACGCACGCCACCGCGCTCGTGGCCAACCAGAAGGGCTTCTTCCAGAAGGAGCTCGGTGCCACCGAGGCGAAGTACCAGATCTTCAACGCCGGTCCTTCCGAGATCGAGGCGCTGAACTCGGGCTCCATCGACATCGGCTGGATCGGCCCGTCCCCGGCGATCAACGGCTACACCAAGTCCGACGGCAAAAACCTCCGCATCATCGGCGGTTCGGCGTCCGGCGGCGTGAAGCTCGTGGTCAACCCGAAGAAGATCAAGTCCCTGAAGGACGTCAAGGGCAAGAAGATCGCGACCCCGCAGCTGGGCAACACGCAGGACGTGGCGTTCCTCAACTGGATCGCGGACCAGGGCTGGAAGGTCGACGCGGAGAGCGGCAAGGGCGATGTCTCGGTCGTCCGCACGGACAACAAGATCACCCCGGACGCCTACAAGTCGGGCTCCGTCGACGGCGCCTGGGTGCCGGAGCCGACCGCGTCCAAGCTGGTCGCCGAGGGCGCCAAGGTGCTGCTGGACGAGGCCGACCTGTGGCCGGACAAGAAGTTCGTGATCACGAACATCATCGTGTCGCAGAGCTTCCTCAAGGATCACCCGAAGGCCGTCGAAGCCGTGCTGAAGGCCTCGGTCGAGACCAACCAGTGGATCAACGCCAACCCTGACGACGCGAAGACGGCGGCGAACAAGCAGCTGGAGGCGGACTCGGGCAAGGCGCTTCCCACCGACGTCCTGGACCCGGCCTGGGATTCCATTCAGATCACCAATGACCCGCTGGCCTCCACCCTCAACACCGAGGCGGAGCACGCGGTGAAGGCCGGCCTGCTGGAGCAGCCCAACCTGACCGGCATCTACGACCTCACGCTCCTGAACAAGGTCCTCACGGCCGAGGGCGAGAGCACGGTCGACGACGCCGGTCTCGGCGTCAAGTAAGCCCGGATACCGATGAGTTCCCAGGAGGTGACGACCATGGCCACGACCCTCGCCAAGGCCGCCGACGGCGCCGAAGCGGTCGACTACGCCGCCCGGATCGAGCATGTCTCGAAGTCCTTCGCCGGACCGGCAGGGCAGCAGCTCGTCCTCGACGACATCACCCTCGATGTCGCGCCGGGCGAGTTCGTCACCCTCCTGGGTGCCTCGGGCTGCGGCAAGTCGACGCTGCTCAACCTGGTCGCGGGCCTCGACGCCCCGACCGCGGGCAACATCACGACCAACGGGCGCCCTGCCCTGATGTTCCAGGAGCACGCCCTCTTCCCGTGGCTGACCGCGGGCAAGAACATCGAACTCGCCCTGAAGCTCAGGGGAGTCGCGAAGCCCGATCGGCGCGGCAGGGCCGAGGAGCTGCTCGAACTCGTACGGCTGCACGGCGCGTACGGCAAGCGCGTGCACGAACTGTCCGGCGGTATGCGGCAGCGCGTCGCGATGGCCCGCGCACTCGCGCAGGACAGCCAGATCCTGCTGATGGACGAGCCGTTCGCCGCGCTGGACGCGATCACCCGGGACATGCTGCACGACGAGCTGACCCGGATCTGGAGCGAGACGGGTCTTTCCGTCCTCTTCGTCACGCACAACGTGCGCGAGGCGGTGCGGCTCGCACAGCGGGTGATCCTGCTGTCCTCCCGTCCCGGGCGCATCGCGCGCGAGTGGACCGTGGACATTCCGCAGCCGCGCCGCATCGAGGACGCCCCCGTCGCGGAACTGTCCATCCAGATCACCGAAGAACTGCGTGGGGAGATCCGCCGCCATGGCCAGCACTGAGACGAAGGCCGACGCCGCCGTCAAGGACAAGTACGAGGTGGGCGGCCTGGAGGCGGGCCTCGACGCCCTCGAGGTCTCTGCCACCGGCCGCCGGTCCTTCGGACTGACCTTCAAGGAGAAGGTACTGCCGCCGCTCGTCGCGTTCGCGGTGGTGCTCGTGGCCTGGCAGGCGCTGATCTCGTTCAACATCGTCGACGACCCGACCAAGCTGCCCTCGCCGTCCGAGGTGTGGGGCGAGGTCGAGGACGCCTGGCTGCGTGGCACGTTGCTCGACTACATCTGGACGAGCGTGTCCCGCGGTCTCCTCGGCTTCCTCTTCGCCCTGGCGATCGGCACGCCACTGGGTCTGCTGGTGGCCCGCGTGAAGTTCGTCCGCGCGGCGATCGGCCCGATCCTGTCGGGCCTGCAGTCCCTCCCCTCGGTGGCCTGGGTCCCGCCGGCCGTGATCTGGCTGGGCCTGAACAACTCCATGATGTACGCGGTGATCCTGCTCGGCGCCGTCCCGTCGATCGCCAACGGCCTGGTGTCGGGCGTCGACCAGGTGCCGCCACTGTTCCTGCGGGCGGGCCGCACGATGGGCGCGACGGGTCTGAAGGGCACCTGGCACATCGTGATGCCGGCGGCGCTGCCCGGCTACTTGGCGGGTCTGAAGCAGGGCTGGGCGTTCTCCTGGCGTTCCCTGATGGCGGCGGAGATCATCGCGTCCTCCCCCGACCTGGGCGTGGGCCTCGGCCAGTTGCTGGAGAACGGCCGCAACGCCAGTTCCATGTCGATGGTCTTCCTCGCCATCTTCCTCATCCTGTTCGTCGGCATCGCCATCGACCTGCTGATCTTCAGCCCGCTGGAGCGGTGGGTCCTGCGCAGCCGCGGACTCCTGGTGAAGAGCTGAGTCCGCCATGAGCCAGCCGGTCCTGTTGGTCATCGCCCACGGCAGCCGCGACCCGCGCCATGCCGCGACGGTGCATGCCCTCATCCGACGAGTCAGGGCCCAGCGCCCCGGCCTGCGGGTGGAGACCGGCTTCCTGGACTTCACCATCCCCTCGGTGCAGGGGGTGCTGGAGTCCCTGGCGGCGGAGGGCGTACGTGATGTGGTCGCCCTGCCTCTGCTGTTGACGCGCGCCTTCCACGCGAAGGCGGACATCCCGGCGGTACTGCGGCAGGCCCCGGCACAGCTCCGCATCCGTCAGGCGGAGGTACTCGGCCCGTCCCCCCTCCTGACCGCCGCGCTCGAACGGCGTTTGTACGAGGCGGGGCTGACCCCCGCCGACAAGTCCTCGACGGGGGTCGTGCTGGCCTCCGCGGGGTCCACGGACCCGGAGGCGATCGCAGTGATCGCAGAAATCGCGCGGGAGTGGCGGCGTACCGGTTGGTGCGCCGTGCGGCCTGCGTTCGCCTCCGCATCTCTTCCGCGCACCGAGGACGCCGTACGCGAGCTCCGCGCTCTCGGCTGCGCCCGCGTCGCCGTCGCACCCTACGTCCTGGCCCCCGGCTTCCTCCCGGACCGCATCGCCCGGGGCGCCGCCGAGGCGGACGTACTGGCCGATGTACTGGGCCCGGCGCCGGAGGTGGCACGCGTGCTGCTGGACCGCTACCAGGAGGCGGCAGCGGCACGCATCCCCACGCTGACCTCACTCGGCGCCTAGGTCCGCTTTGCTCGTCGCCGTCTGCCGTGGGTCCCGTCCGCTCGACGCCAGGGCGCGGTCGAACACGGGCGCGTCGTCCGGCACGGGTACCGGGTCGGCGAAGCCGTCGTACTGCCGATAGAGGTCGCCGTGCGTCTCGACCACGTCCAGGACCAGCCGGGCCGCGCCGTCCGAGATCCGCAACTCCTGGCCGGTGGCCGTGGCGACGTCCCAGCCGTGGACCGCCATCTCCTTCACGATCATCGAGGCGAGCTCGGCCGCGGGCATCTTGGCCATCCCGAGGTCGACCTCGCCCTCCCACACCGCCGGGTCGTCCCAGGCGGCGACGGCACGGTCGAGCTGGTCGGCGTAGGCCTGGGCCCAGCCGGGGTCGGCCGTGAAGTCGCGGCCGGTCAGCTCCTCGGAGAGCTGCTCGCGCAGGGCCCGGTGCTCCAGGCCGTGCGAGGTGTAGAGAACCCAGTGGTTCACCAGGGCGCGCACGTCCCAGTCCGGGCAGTGCGTGGCCCGGCCCAGCTGCGCCGCCGTGACACCGCGGGCCACCCGGGCGGCCTCGGCGGCGCATTCCACCATGTACGGATGCACGTTCTTGTACGGATCGCTCATGCCTCCACGCTAGGAACCGCGCGCTCAGCCCTCTTGAACAAACGCGACAGCCCCGTCGTACGACGCCACGGCCCCGTCGGCCAGGCGCACCAGCTCCGCGACGGGCATCGACCGGCCGCCCTGCGCTCGCGCGCGAACGTGTTCGCGAGCCGCTGGAGCAGGTCGTTCAGCGGGGTCGGTACGCCGTGCAGGCGGCCCAAGAGGGCGATCTCGCCATTGAGGTAGTCGGCCTCGATGGTGCCGGTGCCGCGGTCGAGAGACTGCCAGGAGGAACCGCCGCCGCGTTCGGAACCGTCGAAGGGTTCGAAGCGGATCTTGTTGTCTCCTCGTTGGTGAGGATGCCGCTGACCGCCTCGATCGGTGTGCGCCAAGACCGCCGCCGCGCACTGGGCGACGCCGGGGCAGATCGCCCTGGCCTGGCTGCTGCACCGCTCCCCGGTGCTCTGCCCGACTCCGGGCACGGGCTCGCTCGTACATCTGGAGGAGAACCTCGACGCGGGCGCCGTCCGGCTCGCGGACGAGGACCTGCGCGCGCTGGGTTGACCTTGCGCGTGGGGGCGAGCTGCGGCGCCTCTACCACCGGGACCCGCGCCTGACCGTCCCGGACCAGATCCGCTCGTACACCGCCTACACCGGCCTGCGAAAGGTCACGCTTCGGCGGAGCGGAACAGTGTCCCCTGGTGGAAGTACAGCTGCCACCCCTGCTCGGTGAGCCGCCACAGTGAACTCCGGTGCGCCCGGCGGCCGTTGTTGTCGGTGTCGAAGGTGAGATGGACCAGGCCGGTTGCGAGTCGGACGCCCCTCATGTGCGAGGTGGTGCTGGGCCGGGCCCGCGGTCCGGTCTCCGCGGCCAGCGTGGCGATGACCGAGGCGCGGTCCCAGATCCGTCCCGAGGCGCCGAACTCGTAGAAGTCGGGGTGCAGCAGTTCCCCGACGAGCTCGGGCGAGCGGCGGACCTCCGGGTCGAGCAGCCGCAGCTCGGCCTCGATGGCGGCCTCCACGGCGGGGTCGCGGTCAGACACCGGTCAGTTCCTCCAGTTTGACGACGGTGTTCCAGTTGCGGGTGGTGGCCGTGATGCCCTTGAGCAGCCGCGGCTTCGACAGGGCGTCCGCCAGCTTGGAGCGGCCGAGGCCGTCGGGGGCGTACAGATAGAGGGCGCGGTCGCCGAGGCGGAACTCCTCAGGCAGGAAGGCCGCCGGGTCGACCGGCGCGAACCGCTCGGCGTCGATCGGACCGGAGAAGTACGTGACGTGCAGTTGCCTGGCCTCCAGTTCGGCGGCCGGGAACGGGCACGCCTCCCGTACGGCCTTCAGGTAGGCGTGGTCGCGGACCAGTACGCCGACGGTGAAGCCGAAGTGCTTCTCCATCGCCTCGGCCAGCTCGGCCCCGAGGGATTCCTCATCGCCACGGTCGGTGGCGAAGACGGCGTTGCCGCTCTGGAGGTACGTGCCCACGTCGCCGTAGCCGAGTTCCGTCAGGAGCGTGCGCAGCTCGGCCATCGGCACCTTCTTGTTGCCGCCCACGTTGATTCCGCGCAGCAGTGCCGCATACCTCGTCGTCATCCGGACACGATAGACCGGCGTCGTGGGCACGAGGATCAACACCCGCGCCCTGATCCACATCCCCGAGAACCGCGGTTAGGTGTAAGGGGCCTGTGTCCTCCCCAGTGCGGAGGCGGCGGGGTCCGAGGGGAGGAGTCGGAGGTCCGGCGGTTCACCGGGCAGCAGGAGGAGACGTTCTTATCCGGCCCATACCTTCATATCGAAAGGTGACGGCAGGCGGCTGTCACCGCGCACAAGGGGGATGGCCCGTCATGGGGAACGGAGATATACGGGTGCGGGGCATCGCCGCGCGGGCCGGTGGCTGGAGCGCCCGGCACCGATGGGCGGCCGTCGGGATCTGGGTGCTGTTCGTCGTCCTGGCGATGGGGCTCGGTTCGGCGGCGGGCCGCGTCGACGTCAAGGACAGCGATCAGCTCAAGGGCGAGACCCACACCGCGGCCAAGATCATCGAAGATGCGGGGATCGAGGAACCGGCCAGTGAGAGCGTCCTGATCCAGGCGAAGGACGCGGGCCTCACGGCCACCGACGCCACGTTCCGGGACGCCGTCACCGCCGTGGTCGAGGCGGTCGAGGCGACCGGCAAGGTCACGGACGTGTCGTCGCCGTACGACACGCGGACAATCTCGAAGGACGGCCGCAGCGCGCTGGTGCAGTTCGACATGCGCGGTGACTCGGAGACCGCGGGCGAGCGCGTCGAGCCGGTGCTGAACGCCGTCGAGGGCGTGCAGAAGGACCACGCGGAGCTGCGGATCGAGGAGATCGGCGGCGCCAGCATGATGAAGACGTTCGACGACGCGTTCGGCGACGACTTCCAGCGGGCCGAACTCTCCGCCGTGCCGGTGGCGCTCGGCATTCTGCTGATCGCGTTCGGCGCGCTGGTGGCGGCCCTGCTGCCGGTGGCGCTCGCGGTCACCGCGATCATGGCGACGATGGGTCTGATGGGCGTCGTCAGCCATGTGATGCCGATGAGCGACACGGCCAACTCCGTGATGCTCCTGGTGGGTCTCGCGGTCGGCGTCGACTACTGCCTGTTCTATCTGCGGCGTGAGCGCGAGGAGCGCGAGGCGGGCCGGGACCCGCAGACCGCGCTGCGGATCGCCGCCGCGACCAGTGGCCGCGCCATCATCGTCTCCGGTGTCACGGTGTGCGTGGCGATGGCGGGGATGCTCTTCACCGGACTCGCCGAGTTCGAGGCGATGGGGCTCGCCTCGCTGATGGTCGTGGCGGTCGCCATGGTCGGCTCGGTCACCGTCCTGCCCGCGCTGCTCTCGCTGCTCGGCGGGCGAGTGGAGAAGGGCCGGATTCCGTTCCTGCACCGGAGCAAGCGGCGTGCGAACGGCGTCAAGGGCAAGGGTGGTACGGGGCAGGCCGGCAACCACGGTTCGGAGGGCAGCAGGTTCTGGAGCGCCGTGCTGCGGGTCGTGCTCGCCAAGCCCGGGGTCTCGCTGGTCGTCGCTGCCGGGGTGCTGCTGGCCATCGCCGCTCCCGCGCTCGGTATGAAGACCGAACAGCTCACGCTGGACAAGGAGTTCGGCGACTCGCTGCCGATCGTGGGAACGTACAACCGGGTCAACGACGCCTTCCCCGGCGGTTCGGAGCCGGCCGAGGTCGTCGTGAAGGCGAACGACATCAACGCCGCCGACGTGACGTCCGCGCTCGCCGACTTCCGTGCCCAGGCGATCAGTTCGGGGGCCTCGCGCGGCCCGGTCGAGGTCAAGGTGCATGCGGAACAGAACGTGGCTTTCGTGTACGTCCCCCTCGTGGGCGGCTCCGATCAGGACCAGGCGGCGAAGAGCCTGGAGCTGCTGCGCGACGAGGTGCGGCCCGACACGCTCGGCAAGGTCGACGGCGTCCAGGCGCCGATCACCGGACAGGTCGCCGGATCGGTCGACTTCAACGACCAGTTGGTCGGCTCGGTGGTACCGGTCTTCGTGTTCGTCGTGCTCTTCGCCTTCGTGCTGATGCTGCTGTCGTTCCGCTCCCTGGCGATCGCCATCACGTCCATCGTGCTGAACCTGCTGTCGGTGGGCGCGGCGTACGGCATCCTCGTCGCCGTCTTCCAGCACGGCTGGGGCGCCTCGCTGGTGGGCGCGGAGGGAGTCGGCGCCATCGTCACCTGGCTGCCGCTGTTCCTCTTCGTGATCCTCTTCGGGCTCTCGATGGACTACCACGTGTTCGTGGTCTCGCGGATCCGTGAGGCGCGGCTGCGGGGCCGGGACACCAAGGACGCGATCCGGCACGGGGTGGTCACCACGGCCGGTGTGGTCACCAGCGCCGCCGTCATCATGGTCGCCGTCTTCGCGATCTTCGGGACGCTGTCCATGCAGTCCATGAAGCAGATGGGCGTGGGCCTGGCGGCCGCGGTGCTCATCGACGCGACGATCATCCGTGGCGTCCTGCTGCCGGCCGTGATGGCGCTGCTCGGCGAGCGCAACTGGTATCTGCCGAAGTGGATGCACCGCCTGCCGGACCTCACCCACGACGAGTCGCCGGAGGCCGTGCTGCCGCCGGCCAGGGAGGGCGAGAAGGCCGGGGTGTAAACCTGGGCCCATCAGGGCCTGTTGGTTCCCTCGGGAACCAACAGGCCCTTTCTTCGTGCGCCTGCCTAGCGCTGACAAGGCGCCGCCGCTTCCCTCCGACCTGATCCGCCGGACAGGACCTACGCGTCCGTGGGCAGCTCGGCCTCGATGAGGTCCGCCGCCCGTTGCGTGCCGCCCTCCTCGGCCATCCGCTCCCGGATCTCGCGCAGGCGGCGCGCCACATCGGGGTCGTCGACCAGAGCGAGGACCGCCTCGCGCAGGGTCTCGGCGGTCGCCTCCTCCATCGGTACGTGACGGGCGACGCCGAGCGCCTGGAGCATGTCGGCGTTGCCGAACTGGTCGACGGCCTGCGGTACGGCGACCATCGGTGTGCCGGTGGCCAGCCCCTCCTGGCTGCCGCCCGCCCCCGCGTGGGTGATGAACGCGTCGGCCTGATGGAGGATGGCCAACTGGGGCACCCACTGGTGCACCTCCACGTTGTCGGGCACCTCGCCCAGCTCTGCGGCGTCGACGAACTTGCCGATCTGCAGCACGACATGCCAGCCCGGCAGATCACCGAAGGCCTTGACACACTCGCGGTAGAAGCCGGGCTGCTTGGTGAAGCTGGAGCCCAGCGACACAAGAAGCACCTTCTCGGCGCCCACGGGCCGCTTCCAGTCCCCTTGCGCGGCGCGGTCGCCCTGGCAGGCGCCGACGAAGGTGTAGCGCTCTTCGTCGACGCGGTCGGCGTTCGGCTGGAGGGCACTGGGGATGAGGACGAGGCAGCGGTCGGGGCGGCCCATGAAGTCCTCGACGCTCAGGTCCATGCCGTTGTCGGCGATCCAACGGGCGAAGGTCTCGTAGAACGCCCTGCCGCGCGGAGTCCGCTTGAGCGGCTCGAACAGCGGCTTGCCGACCTCCTCGTCGTACCCCTCCCAGGCCACCATGGACGGGGAGAGCTGCATGATCGGTACACCCCAGCGGTGGGCGAGGACCCGGGCCGGGTACGCCGTGATGTCGTACAGCACCAGGTCCGGCCGGTCGCCTTCGTAGGCCGCCGTGAGCTGCGGCTCGGCCTGCAGCGCGTCCGTCAGGAACGGCTCGATGTTGTCGATCAGTTCGGTCCCCCACGCGTCCGGGTCGTCGTCGGTGGGCAGCGTCGAGTGCCACAGCTTCGGCTCGGCCCCGGTCTCGGCGACCTTCTCGGCGAAGGCGGGCGGAATGGCATACGTGACGCGGTGTCCGCGTGCAACCAGCTCCCGGATCACTTCGATGCTCGGGTTCACATGCCCGTGGGCGGCGATGGAGAACATGGCGATGTGGGCGGGTCGAGTGGTCAGGGAACGAGTCATGGAACGAACATAGGCAAGACGATACGTCTCGTGCAACCTGATTGAGTCCGCGATCGCGGCTACGCCGGATCGAGCCGGATCGAGCAATGCGGAGAACGGGGTTGACCAAGACGTGGCCCTCGCACGGCGGCTGGGCTTCCAGGAAGCCCGGGAGACGCGCGAAGCGCGGGAGACGTGTGAAGCCCGGGAGACGTGTGAAGCCCGGGAAACCACAAAAGCGGCGGGGCGCTCAGCGCTGATAACGCGCCAGCACCAGATTCCCGTCCTTCACCAGGCGCTTTCTCAGTTCGGCCAGGCTGATCGCCCCGCTGTAGTACTCCTGGAAGGCGGGGGTAGCGACCTTGTCCTTCCACTCCGGGTAGCCGCGCACGGACTGGGCAGGGGCCGAGCGGAGGTGGGCAGCGAGGGCGGTGCCGGTCGCCCAGTCGTCCTTGGTGGTGCGCAGGGCGGGGTCCTTGAGGGCCTCGGTGCCGGTGGGCAGCATCCAGTCGCCGAGGGCGAGGCGGACCATGTTCTTCGGCCGGAGCAGGAAGTCGATGAACTCGGCGGCCTGCTTCTTGTGCGGGCTGTCCGCGGCGATGGACAGGGTCTGCGGACTGACGCCCTGGGTGAGTCCGTCCGGGCCGGCCGGGGCAGGCAGCACCTGCCAGTCGAACCCGTACAGCAGCGGTCCTACGCTGAGCACCAGAATCGGGATCAGCGCGGGCAGCACCAGGAACCAGCCACCCCGGTCGACGGGACGCCGGTCCCCGCCCCCTGCGGGCGCGCGCTGCGCAGGCCGCCTCGACGCGGTGGCCAATGCCATGGAATCGGCTCCTTCGGGCGGTCTCGTACGGGCTCATGCAGGTCTGGGCATGGTCGTCCGGCGGCCTTCGTCATGGTCGTGAAGGCGGCGTACGCCGTCAAGGCATCGCGCACACGGTTGCGACCTGTGCGAATGCGACACTGACCGACGGATGGCGTGAACGCGACGGCGTACACGAGGGCTGCGCGAGGGCCCCACGAGGACCGCACAAGAACACGGAGGCGAAGGATGGACGAGGCACGGGCGCGGGACGTACTGGCCGCGGCGGATGTGCTGCCGGGCTCGGCGCGGGACGCGACGCTCCTCGCCCTGGGCGAGAACGCGGTGTTCGCTGCCGGTGACCTGGTGGTCAAGGTGGGCCGCGACGCCGAACTCCTCGATCGCGCCCGGCGGGAACTGGACATCGCGGCCTGGCTCGCCGACGCGGGCGTCCCCGCGGTGCGAGCGGCCGAGGCCAAGGCGCTGCTGGTGGACGGGCACCCGGTGACGGTGTGGCACCGGCTGTCTGATCCCCTACGCCCCGCCGAGCCGCGCGATTTGGCCGAACTGCTACGGGTGGTGCACGCACTGCCCTCCCCTCCCTTCCCGTTGCCGCCCCGCGAACTGCTGGGCGGTGTGGAGCGCTGGCTGCGCCTGGCGGGCGACGCGATCGACCCGGCGGACGCGGCGTATCTGCGGACGCGACGCGACGGCTTCGCGGCAACCGCGGCGGCGCTCACCCCGCAGCTGCCGCCGGGCCCGATCCACGGCGACGCGCTGCCCCGCAATGTCCATGTCGGCCCCGCCGGCCCGGTCCTGGTCGATCTGGAGACCTTCTCCGCCGACCTGCGCGAGCACGACCTGGTGGTCATGGCCCTCTCCCGCGACCGCTACGGCCTTCCCGCCGAGGCGTACGACTCGTTCACCCACACCTACGGCTGGGATGTGCGCGAATGGGAGGGCTGTTCGGTGCTCCGGGGTGCGCGCGAGACCGCCAGCTGCGCCTGGGTCGCCCAGCACGCACCGACCAACCCCAAGGCCTTGGCCGAGTTCGAGCGGCGGGTGGCGTCACTGCGGGACGGGGACGATACGGTGCGCTGGTACCCGTTCTGACGGCTTCTGGCGCCTTCTGGCACCCCCCGACGGCTCCTGACGGCTTCTGACTGCTTCTGACGCCTGGCGACGGTCGGGGGCCGATCAGACCCGTTCGTCCGCCAGGTCCCGCAGCGGCCACGTCCCGTCGACCACCGCGTCCGCGTTCCCCTTGCGGCGCAGGAAGCTCTGGAAGTCGGCCGCCCACTCGGCGTACCACTCGATCTGGCGGCGGTGCAGCTCCGCCGTGCCGAGGGCCGCGACCTTCGGGTGGCGGTCGGCTATCGCGCAGGCGAGCCGGGCCGCGGCGAGGGCGTCGGCCGAGGCGTCGTGGGCGGAGTCCAGCGCCACCCCGTACTCCGTGCAGACCGCTTCGAGGTTGCGCTTGCCCCGGCGGTAGCGGTCGACGGAGCGGTCGATGATGTACGGGTCGATGACCGGGGCGGGGTCGATTCCGCCCAGCCGCTCCCGCAGCGACGGCAGTCCGTACCGCCGCAGTTCGGCGGAGAGCAGGGTCAGGTCGAAGGTCGCGTTGTACGCGACGACCGGTACGCCCGACTGCCAGGCCGAGACGAGGGCGCGCGCGATCACGTCGGCGACCTGGTCGGCCGGTCCGCCCTCGGCCGCGGCCCGCTCATTGGTGATCCCGTGGACCGCGACCGCGTCCGCCGGGATCTCCACGCCCGGATCCGCCAGCCACTCGCGGTGGCCCATCAGCTCTCCGGCCTTGACCTCGATCACGGCGCCCGTGACGATGCGCGCCTCGCGCGGATCCGTCCCGGTCGTCTCCAGGTCGAAGCCGATCAGCAGCTCCCGGTGCCAGCCCATGGGTGGCCCCCCTTCTTCGTGGTGCTTTCCCCCAGTGGTTTCCACGATCCCATGAGCCACTGACAATCCGAGGACCGCGCTCCGCTTCCAGTCGTCGGAGCGTTTCAGGACACCGGGCGCGAATCCGCCCAGGCCACCTCAAACTCCTCGCGATATGTCGGAAAGAGGCCCTCTTCGCCCACTTCATCCGGTTTGACCACGCGGCCACCGCCGCGCAGCACCAGCACCGGCGCCTCCATCCCTCGCGTGCGGCGCAGATACGACTGCACGACCGCGATGCCGTCCGAGCCGTCCCCGTCGACGAGATACGCCGTGAAGCGCGGCGTCTCGTCGTAGACCTGGATCTCGAACGCGCCCGGGTCACGCAGTCGAGCGCGCACCCGCCGCATGTGCAGGATGTTCATCTCGACGGCGCGGCTCAACTCGCCCTTTTTGATTCCGAGTTCGCGCTCACGCCGCTTCACCGCGCTGGACGCGGGGTTCAGGAACAGCAGCCGCACCCGGCAACCGGACTCGGCGAGCCGCACCAGTCGCCGCCCGGAGAAGTTCTGCACGAGCAGGTTCAGGCCGATGCCGATGGCGTCGAGGCGGCGGGCACCGCCGAAGAGGTCCTCGGCGGGGAACTGGCGCAGCAGCCGCACCCGGTCCGAGTGCACACCGACCACGTCGGCATACCGGTCGCCGACCAGGTCCTCGACGGCGTCCACGGGCAGCCGGCGCGCGGACGGCACGTCGCTGCCGGCGCCGAGTATCTCCAGCAGCTTCGCCGCGGCCCGCTCGGCCTGACTCAGCACCGCCTCGGACAGAGCCCGGTTGCGGGACACGACGTTCCGGGTGACTTCCAGTTCGTCCAGGGCCAGTTCGACGTCCCGGCGCTCGTCGAAGTAGGGCTCGAAGCACGGCCAGTGCTGCACCATCAGCTCCCGCAACTGCGGCAGCGTGAGGAAGCTCAGCACGTTGTCGTCGGCGGGGTCGAGCAAATACCCCTTGCGGCGGCTGACTTCGCGTACCGCGACCGCGCGCTGCACCCACTCCTGCCCCGCGGGTCCGGCCGCGGCGACCACCCATTCGTCGCCGTGGACGGGTTCGTAGATGGGGCGGAGAACAGCGGCCACGACCGCGCGCAGCCGCTGTTCGACCAGGTTCAGCCAGATGTAGGCACGCCCGGCTCGCTGGGCGCGCGTACGCACCTCGCGCCAGGCGTCGGCACCCCAGTCCAGCTCCGGTCCGATCGATCCCATCTCCATCGGCCGTGCCAGGGACACCGCGCCGGGTGGGACATCTGTGGAGTTCCCCTCGTGACCCTCGTCACCAGGAGGCAACTCCAGCCCTCCCGAGCCCACCCGCGCACCGCCTTCCGCTCCCCCGAGCTCTCCCTTAGTCAACGATCAAGGAAGGGTACTCCGGGAGCGGCGGGCGGTGCAGCCCGATGGACAGGTCGTTTCTCAACTACCGTTTTCCCTATGCCCGTTCTGATCGGCGAGGGCCGGCGGAGTGAGCGGATTCATAGCGGTGACGTCGCGCGGGGCGAGGGAAAAGCCCTGCCAGTGGACCGGCATGGGCTGCTGGTCCTCGTCGCGCGCGATGTGGTGGAAGCCCACATTGACCCAGGTGATGGGGTGGTTGAGCGTCTGTCCGTTGACCCACTTGTCGACGGACTTGCCCACTCCGGCACCGCAGTTGGGCAGGTTGTTGCTGGCGAACTGCTCGCACCTCTTGTACTGGGTGAAGTAGATGTCGTGCTTGGTGAAGCTGCGGCCGGGGTACTTGGTGGTGGCGCCCGGGACGATCTCGTACGAACGTTCGTGGTCGTCCTTGTTCTTGCCGATGTTGCTGACGACCCGCCACCAGCGCATGTTCTTGGCGTCGCCCGCGAGTTCCTTGGTGACCTTGGTGCGGGTGGTCTTGTTGGTCGGGCCCTCATTGCCGTTGCGGGGCGGGCTGACCACGGAGTCGTACTGCTCGATCTTGTTCTTGGAGGAGCCGTCGAGGCCGAAGTCGAGCCGCCAGAAGACGTTGTGGCTGTGGCTGGTGGCGTAGGCCTTCGCGCCCTTGCCGATGGGCCAGCCGCGGCCGTCGCCCGCGTCGTAGTCGTCGGGCGCGAGGCTGCCGGTGGCGCCGATGTTCATGCTGATGGTGCCGTCGTCCTGGAAGCGCCACTCGCTGATGTACTCGTACCAGCCGACCTGGTTGACGGTGTAGACCAGCAGGTCCTTGCCCTGGGCCTGGTAGACCTTGGTGCCGGTGTCGGCTTGCATGCGGTAGGCGTGGCCGCGTGAGCGGGTCGTGGTGCACAGGCCGTCGACATTCGCGCGCTGCGGGTTCCAGGCGTTGGGGATCTTCACGTTCTTGATGGTGCCGCCGGGGCATTCGCCGGGCGCCATCTTCATCAGGCCCTGACCGAAGCCCGCACCCGTGAGGTCGTCGTACTCGGCCTTGCCGTCGTCGTAGGGGACGTGGATCTGGCCAAGCTTCGCGCTGGTGAGGACCCTGATCGGGCGGGCCTCGCCCTTGGGCTGGTACGAGATGTTCTCCAGGACGAGCCCGGCCTCGCTCTCGTAGTGCCAGCACATGCGCCAGGTGGTGCCGGTGGAGAGTTTTTGCTCGATCTTGTACGCCGCGCTGCAGTTGGCGGCCGCCGCGGGGGCGGATTTCGGCTGGGCGGCGGCCGGGCCCGCGGCCGTCGTGGCGCCGACGGCCAGCGCGGCCACCGAGAGGCCTACCGCCGTCCGGCTGCGGACACGGCTGATGCTGTTCACGCGCATGACGAAGAGACTCCTTGCGAAAGCCTGAAGTAGAAGGAAGTGCTGGGGAAAGTGGACGGAGGCGGCTCGGCCGCCTTGGAGTACGCCGGATGCTGCTCAGCCGCCTCACGTACGCCGACCGCGGCTCAGCCGAGCGTGCCGACCTTGCGGGTGCTCAGGTCGATCACCAGTTCGCGGCTGTCGATCCAGGGCCCGTTCTTGACCTTCGGGAACAGCCGCAGGCAGCGGTGCTCGCCGCACTTCGCGAGGGTGTCGGACAGGCCGCCCGAGGTCACCCGGTAGACCATGCTGTTCAGCGTCAACTGGTCGGGCGAGGTGAGTTCCTTGCTGGTGGCGTCCTTGTAGTCGGCCCGTAGGCCCGCGCCGAGCGGGTCGGCGATCAGCAGCTTCGCGGCCTCGACCATCTCGTCCCGGCTGATCGGGGGCTGCACCCCCTGCTGGGTGTCCGTCCGCTCGACCTTCCCGGTGTCGAGGTTGACGGTCTTCGTGACGAGCGTGTCGTCCCGGTAGTCGTAGAACGTGACGTCCGCGCGGCGCGGCGCGTCCGGGTCGCCGAGTTCGTTCTCCTCCGGTTCGGCCAGGTCCACGCCGATGCGCTGCGGGCCGCGATCGCCCTCGACGTCCTCGCTGGAGCTGAACAACTGCCGGTTCAGCGCGATCTGTTCGACCCGCTTCGTCTCGTCGTCGGTCAGCGGGTCGCGGCCCTTGCCCTTGTCGCCCTCGGCCGGAGCCTGCTCGACGACGCCCGGCTGCGCGGCCACCTGCCCCTGCTGCCCGGCCTGCTGTCCCGTCTGCTGTCCCGTCTGCTGTGAGGTCCCACCGCCGGCCCGGCCCCCGCCCGAGTCGTCGGCCCCCGCCGAACTCGGCAGGGTGACGCCGACCATCACGGCCGTCCCGGCCACCGCGATGGCCGCACCCGCCACCACCTTGCCCAGATGGCGGTGCACTATCGTGCGCACATTTCCCCCTACTCCCCTTCTTATGTCTCCAGGAGTTGTTTGATCCCCACTGGTTCGGCATACGGCGTATGCCTGGTCAGCGATTAAGAGGGAGGTAAGTCGTAGGAGGTTCCCTCACTTTCGGGGAGACTCGGTTCGGAGTCGCCCCCAGAGGCGTGGCACTACTGGAAGAGTCATATCCATGCAGGTCTGGCCTGGAGAGGCATATCCACTCGGTGCCACGTACGACGGCGCCGGTACCAATTTCGCGGTCTTCTCGGAGGCCGCCGACCGTATTGAGCTGTGTCTTTTGCACGACGACGGCTCGGAGACGGCAGTGGAGCTGCGCGAGAGCGACGCGTTCGTGCGGCACGCCTATCTGCCGGGGATCATGCCCGGACAGCGGTACGGCTTCCGGGTGCACGGGCCGTACGCGCCCGAGCGCGGACAGCGTGTCAATTCCGCGAAACTGCTCCTCGATCCGTACGCGCGTGCGATCAGCGGCTCGGTGAAGTGGGGCGAGGAGGTGTACGGCTACCCCTTCGGGTCGCCCGACAAGCGCAATGACCTGGACTCGGCGCCGCACACCATGACGTCCGTCGTGGTCAACCCGTACTTCGACTGGGGCGACGACCGGCGCCCCCGCACCGAGTACCACCACACGGTCATCTACGAGGCCCACGTGAAGGGCCTCACGATGCAGCATCCGGAGCTGCCCGAGGAACTGCGCGGCACGTACGCGGCACTCGCACACCCGGCGATCATCGAACACCTGACGGAACTGGGCGTCACCGCACTGGAGCTGATGCCCGTACACCAGTTCGTGAACGACCATCGTCTGGTCGAGATGGGTCTCAGTAACTACTGGGGCTACAACACGATCGGCTTCTTCGCCCCGCACAACGCGTTCGCCTCCTGGGGCGACCGTGGCCAGCAGGTCCTGGAGTTCAAGTCGGCGGTCCGGGCGCTGCACGAGGCCGGGATCGAGGTCATCCTGGATGTCGTCTACAACCACACGGCCGAGGGCAACCACCTGGGCCCGACCCTGTCCTTCAGGGGCCTCGACAACGCCTCGTACTACCGCCTGGCGGACGACCCGCGCTACTACATGGACACCACGGGCACCGGAAACTCGCTGCTCATGCGCTCTCCGCACGTACTCCAGCTGATCATGGACTCGCTGCGCTACTGGGTCACCGAGATGCACGTCGACGGCTTCCGCTTCGACCTCGCGGCCACCCTCGCCCGCCAGTTCCACGAGGTGGACCGGCTGTCGTCGTTCTTCGACCTGGTGCAGCAGGACCCGGTGGTCTCCCAGGTGAAGCTGATCGCCGAACCCTGGGACGTCGGCGAGGGCGGCTACCAGGTGGGCAACTTCCCGCCGCTGTGGACCGAGTGGAACGGCAAATACCGCGACACCGTACGAGACCTGTGGCGCGGCGAGCCGCGCACGCTCGCGGAGTTCGCGTCCCGGCTGACCGGCTCCTCGGACCTCTACCAGGACGACGGCCGCCGTCCCCTGGCCTCCATCAACTTCGTGACCTGCCACGACGGATTCACTCTCAACGACCTCGTCTCGTACAACAACAAGCGCAACGACGCCAACGGCGAGGACAACCGCGACGGCGAGAGCCACAACCGGTCCTGGAACTGCGGTGTCGAGGGCGAGACCGACGACGAGACCGTGCTCGCGCTGCGAGCCCGCCAGCAGCGCAACTTCATCGCCACGCTGATGCTCTCCCAGGGCGTGCCGATGCTCAGCCACGGCGACGAGTTCGCGCGCACCCAGCACGGCAACAACAACGCGTACTGCCAGGACAGCGAACTGGCCTGGGTGCCGTGGCCCGAGGAGGGCGGCGCACTGCTCGACTTCACGCGCGCGATGGTGTGGCTGCGCCGCGACCACCCGGTCTTCCGGCGCCGCCGCTTCTTCCACGGCCGTCCCGTCCAGGGCACGCACGACGAGCTGTCCGACATCGCGTGGTTCACTCCGGCGGGCACCGAGATGACGCAGCGCGACTGGGGTTCCGCGCAGGCGCGGGCGCTGTCCGTCTTCCTCAACGGAAACGCGATCTCCGAACCGGGTCCGCGTGGGGAGCACATCGCCGACGACTCGTTCCTGCTGATGTTCAACGCCTCGCCCAAGCCCCTGGAGTTCGTGGTGCCGGTCAACCACGGACGGCAGTGGCACGTGGTGGTCGACACGGCTCTCCCGGACGGGGTGGTGCCGGGAACGGGCGCGAAGGTCCAGGCCGGGGACCGGCTGACACTGCTCGACCGGAGCCTGACGGTACTGCAGCGGCCGACCTGATCGCCGAGGGCGCACGCGCGCGTGGGGTGCGTTTCCGGGTTCACGCGCGCGTGGTGGGTCTTTTCGGCGTACGGAGATGACACGAACGAGGGCGGGGCGGGTACGTAGGTTGCCATGACACCTGAGCGTCCCGAACCGGAGAGCACGGCCTCGGTGGTTCCCGCCGCGCCGACCGCCACGTACCGGCTGCAGCTGCAGCCGGAGTTCCCCTTTGCGGCCGCCGAGGCCGCCGTGCCGTATCTGGCCTCGCTCGGCGTCTCCCATCTGCACCTGTCCCCCGTCCTGGAGGCGGTCCCGGGCTCGGCGCACGGCTACGACGTGGTGGACCACGCGCGCGTACGGGGCGAACTGGGCGGCGAGCAGGGGCTGCGCTCCTTGGCGCGGACCGCGCGGGCGCACGGTCTCGGTCTGGTCGTGGACATCGTGCCGAACCACATGGCCATGGCCCCGCTCCACAACCGCCCGCTGTGGGAGGTGTTGCGCGAGGGCCCCAGGTCGCCGTACGCGCGCTGGTTCGACATCGACTGGGACGCCCAGGGAGGTCAGTTGCTCCTGCCGGTGCTCGGGGGGCGGCTCGGCGCGGAAATCGACCAGCTGAAGGTGGACGGCGATGTACTGCGCTACTACGACCACGTGTTTCCGCTGCGCGAGGGCACCGAGAAGCTGCCCCTGCCACGGCTTCTGGACGCGCAGTGGTACCGCCCGGCCTGGTGGCGGCTGGCCCGCACCGAGCTGAACTACCGCCGTTTCTTCAGCATTTCGGAGCTCGTCGGGGTACGCGTCGAGGACCCGGAGGTCTTCGCGGCGACCCACGCGAAGATCCTGGAGCTGCTCGGCGACGGCGTGGTCGAGGGGCTGCGCATCGACCACCCGGACGGCCTGGCGGACCCGGACGCGTATCTGCGCCGCCTGCACGAGGCGACGGGCGGACGCTGGACGGTGGTCGAGAAGATCCTCGCGGACGGCGAGCCACTGCCCGCCGCCTGGCCTGTCGCGGGCACCACCGGCTATGACGCGCTGCGGCAGGTCGACGGCCTTTTCACGGACCCGGCGGGCGCGGGGGAACTCCTCGGCCAGTACCGGCGGTTCGCGGCCCCTCAGGCCGATCGGGGCGGCCACTGGGAGGCGACGGTGCGCCGGGCGGCGTACAAGGTGATCACGCACGAGCTGGCCACGGAGTTCGACCGCCTCACGCGCGCGGCGGGCCGTCTGTGTGCCGCCTCCCCGGACCCGGCGCTGCACGATCACGCCCCCTGGGCGCTGGGCACCGCGCTGAGGGAACTCCTCGTGCGCGTCGAGGTGTACCGGCCGTATCCCTCCACGGACGCCTCCGCGGTCGTGACCGAGGAGGCCGCCGCCGAGGCCCGGGCGGTCTTCACGGTGCCGGACGAGGCGCACGCCGTGGACGTCGTCCGGGACCTGGTGCTCGGGCGGGCCGGTGCCGGGCCCGAGCACGCGGAGTTCCGGGCCCGGTTCGCCCAGACCTCGTCCGCGCTGCGGGCGAAGTCCGTGGAGGACACGGCGTTCTACCGCTATGTGCCCCTGCTGTCGGCCAACGAGGTGGGCGGGAACCCGGGCGCTGCGGCCGTGGACCCGGAGGACTTCCACGCCTACTGCGCGCGCGTGCAGCGCGACTGGCCCGCCACCGGAACGGCCCTTTCGACTCACGACACGAAACGCAGCGCCGACGTCCGCGCGGCCCTCTCGGTGCTCACCCAGTGCCCCGAGCGGTGGAGCGACGTCCTGGCCGAGGTGACCCGCGACGCGGCGACGGGCGTACCCGACCCCCAAATGGCGTGGGCGGCGTGGCAGACGGTGTTCGGGCTGGGTCCGGCCGCGGCGGAGCGCGTCCAGGGAGCGCTGTTGAAGCACGTCCGGGAGGCCGGGCTGCACACCGCCTGGACCGAGCAGGACCCCGGGTACGAGGACGCGGTGGCGGCGTTCGTCGCGGCGGGTCCCTGCGGGCCTCCGGGGCGGCGCGTGGCCGACTTCCGGACCGAGCTCGCGCCGCATGTCCGGGCGAACGTCCTGGGGGCCGCTCTGGTCCATCTGACGATGCCCGGGGTGCCGGACGTCTACCAGGGCACCGAGGGGGAGTATCTGGCGCTGGTGGACCCGGACAACAGGGCGGCGTTCGCGCCGTGGTCGGAGCCCTCGGCGAGGGACGCCGCGAAGGCTGCGAAGGCCTCGGAGGAGGCCGCCGAGGTCGCCGAGAAGGTCGCGCTCACCACGGCGGCGCTCCGGTTGCGCCGGCGGCGGCCCGCCGTCTTCGGTGACTCGGCGACGTACGCGCCGCTGACGGCTCAGGGACCGGGCGCCGCGCACTGTGTGGCGTTCGTACGCTCCGGAGAGGTGATCTCGGCCGTCACGCGGCTGTCGCTGCGGCTGGCGGACGCGGGCGGCTGGCGCGACACCCGCCTCCCGCTTCCCGAAGGGCGGTGGGCGGATGTGCTCGCTCCGGAGCGGGAGTTCACCGGGCACGCGCGCGTGGAGGAGCTGTTCGGGCGGTTGCCGGTGGTGCTGCTGGAGCGCGTCAGCGCAGGCGGACCAGCAGACTCCGGGGCGAGCGGCTGATCAGTCCCTTGGCGACGGGCCTGAAGCCCGGGGCCCAGCGGAGGTCCGGCAGGGCGGCGAGCAGGGCGTGTAGTCCGTGTTCCGCGGTGCGGCGGGCCAGCAGTGCGCCCGGGCAGAAGTGCCGTCCGGAGCCGTACGCGAGCTGCCCGGGGTCGGCGCGGAAGGCGTCGTAGCGGTCCGGGTCGGCGAACCGGGCCGGGTCGCGGCCCGCAGCGCCCAGCAGACACGCCACGGTGGCGCCCGCGGGGATCACGCCGACCGGTTCGACGGCCCGCCGCAGCACCACGTGCAGCGGCGGATCACGACGCAGCGACTCGGCCCAGGCCCCGGCCGTCAGCGTGGGACGGGCCCGCACCATCCCCAACTGGCCGGGATGGTCGAGGAGGTTGGCGAGGAAGGACGCGAGAGCCTGTGCGGTCGCCTCGCCGCCCGCGCCGAGGAGCGTTCCGGCCAGACCCGCCACGGTCTCGTCCGTCAGCGGGCGCCCGTCCGCCCGTGCCGTGCACAGCGCCGACAGCAGATCGGTGCCCGGGTGGGCGCGGCGGCGGGCGATGTACGGGCGCAGGAAGGCGTCGAGTTCGGGGTGGTGGCCGCCGAGGTGGTCCAGGCCCGTGCGGCACCACGCGTGCACGCGCGCGGTGTTCTCGTACGGCAGCCCCAGCGCGGCGACGGCCGCCGCCGCGGGCAGCCAGTGGCAGAACTCGGCGACGAGATCGGCCTCCTGGCGGGCGGCGAGGCGGCGGGCGAGGACGTACGCCGCCCGTTCGACCCCGGCGTTCAGCGCGGCCAGGGCGCGGCCGCGGAACGCCGGTGAGACCAGCGCCCGGTGCGCGCTGTGCGTGACGCCCTCCAGGTGGGCCAGGGTGCGTCCGGGCGGCGGGGCGACGAGCCTGGGGTCCGCGAGTGCGGCGCGTACGTCGGCGTACCGACTGATCAGCCAGGCGCCGAACGGCTCGTCGTACACGAAGGGGAAGCTCTCCCGGAGCGTGCGGTACAGGGGGTACGGGTCGTGCTCGGTTCCTGGGGCGAGCAGGCTCGGGGGCGCGGACGAGCCCTCCGGGCGGAGATTCCGGGGCGCGGACGGGCACTCCTGGAGAAGGTCCCAGGACGCGGACAGGCTCTCCGGGCCCAGCCGCGAAGCCGGGGGCCGACCGTCCGGCTCCGGGCTCCGGTGCGTGCTCGGGGGCGCGGACGGGCGCGGACGCGTCGGTACGGCCACGTACGGCGGTCCGGTCGGTCCGGTCGGTCCGGTCGGTCCGGTCGGTCCGGTCGTGCGCGGTGGTTTCGTCGGTGCCGTGACCGGCGCGCCTTCGCCAGGAAGGCCGTGAGGACACAGCACCGCCGGCCTCCCACTCGGGTCTGCGCGCTGTGGACCGGCGCGCGGTTGTTCTCAGCCGAACACCTCGGCCTCCGAACCGCAGCCCGCGTACGCCCGCACGGGTGACGCCGGTATCTCTCCGTACGGCCACGACATGCGCAGGAGTTCGACGAAGGCGCAGCGGAGTCAGGCGCGGTCCGCCGGCGCGGGCAGCGCCACCGTCGGCATCGTGCGCGTCGAGGGCGTGGGTGAGTTCGGCGCGCGCCGAGGCGTCCTCCTGGCGACCGGCTCACGGCCGCGTACGCTCCCGGGGCTGATCGTGGACGGACGGCGCTTGGTGACGGGCGACGACCCCCTGTTCACGCCGGGGCTCCCGAAGTCCGTCCTGGTGGCAGTCCGCACCGATCGGCCACTCGTCTTGCCCCGGGCACCTTCTCGTCGCCGCAGTCGGCGGTCGTGGGCTTGAGCGAGGCGCGCGACACGCGGGCGTGGCCACGAATCACCTCGCGCAGTCGGCCGTGGCTCCCCCTCCGGGCGATCGCGCCCCCTGCCTGCGGCAAATGCCACCTGGCGCCCCGGGGAGCCGCCCCGCCAATTCCTTGACAGTTCCTCCAGACCGTGGAGTACTGCGGAAGGCAACGCTGGGCGGACAAGTCGGGGGTGAGTCACCTGCCGGAGTTGCGCTATCCCAGTGTGACCGAAATCGTTTCGTCCGCCCGAGCGTTGGCGGCTCACCGTCCCGGCCTGTGCACCCTCAGAGAAATCGGTGTCTCACGCGCGGGCAGACCCCTCCACCTGCTGTCCGTGGGCCACGCGGCACGCGCGGTCCTGATCGTGGCAGGTGCTCACGCGAACGAACCGACCGGCGGCTCGACGCTGCTGTCGCTGGCCGAACGTGTGCTGTACGAGAGGGAGCTGCGGGCCGACACCTCCTGGCACTTCCTGCTCTGCGCGGACCCGGACGGAGCGAGCCTGCATGTGACTCCGGCGCCGCGCACCCTGTTCGACTACCACCGCGGATTCTTCCGTCCAGCCGGACCCGAGCAGCCGGAGTGGTCGCCGTCCGTCCTGCCGCCCGACCGGCTGCCCCCCGAGACACGCGCCCTCATCCGAGTCATCGACGAGCTGCGACCGTACCTCCAGGTGACGCTGCACGGGACCGATCTCGGCGGCAGCTGGGTGCAGTTGACCAAGGACATCCCGGGGCTCGCGGAGCCGTTCGCCAAGTCCGCGGCGGAGTTGCACATCCCGGTGGAGATGGGCGCGTCGGACGCCGCGGGCTGGCCCGCCTCCGGGCCCGGGGTGCATGTGATGCCGGCGCCCGGCTCGGACGCGGCATACCCGAGCATGCCCGACGACGCGCGGCACAGCACCTGGTACCACGCCCACCGGTACGGCGGCCTGACCGCCGTCGTGGAGGTGCCGATGTGGGCCAGCGACCTGGTGGAAGACCCGGCACCGCACCCCGCCCCGGCGGCGGCGATGCGACACCTGGCGCGTCGGCTGCTGCAGGACGCGCTCCAGGTGGAGTCGGTGCTCGCGGAGGTCCTGCCGCGGCTGCCGGGCCCGGACGGGCCTCTCCTGCGCGCCGCCAAGTGGGCGCTGGATCTGGTGCCGGGCCTGGCCGACGATTGGGTCCAGGCGCCGCCTCCGGACACGACGATGGCGCACGTCGGCAGCGTCGACGCGTTCGGGCGTCGGCTCCCGCTGCGGGCCGCCGCGATGCTGCTGCGCGTCCTTCAGGAAGCCGACGACCGGGCGGCGCCGCGCCTCGAACGTCTCGTCGCCACCTGGAGCGACGCCTTCGCCGAGCAATTCGGGGCCCGCTGGGTCCCCCTGGAGCACCAGGTCGAGCACCAGTCCCGGACCGTGGTCGCGGCCGCACGGCACGCGCGCGACAATGCCGCCTGACTCAGACCGACCAGTCCAATCAGCCCAACCAGCCAGATCGGTCCGATCGGTCCGATCAGCCAGATCAGTCCGATGAGTCCGAAAGGGCGAACACCGAACCCGTCTCGGCGCCCATCACGCAGGAGTTCGAAAAGGTGCGCGAGTACTCGACCCGGCGGCCGTCCCACTCCCCGCGCGCGGAGGCGGTGACCGGCGCGTAGACCATGGGACAGACGACGTCGGGCTTGACCGGGATTCGGGCGATGTCCCCGTCGGCGGCGGCGAGTTCCTTGCAGGCCTCGGCCGCATGGGAGTGACCCCCGGGCGGGTCGCAGTGCAGGAGCGTGCCGTGGATGCTGCTGGTGTGGTCGTCGCCGCTGGAGACGGTGACGTGCAGCGAGTTGTCCGAGGCCGCTTCCTGGGGCATCGCGTGCGCCGGGGCAGAGCCCAGGGTGAGCAGGGCGACCGTCGCGAGCAGACCGCCGCGTACCGCTTGCATGTTTCGTTTCATTCCCGATGCATCGGCAGCGCGGCCTGCGAACCCCACCCCGTCTCACCCGAATGGGAGCGCACGGGCGCGCCCCGCCCGGCGAGTTCGCACGCGGCGATCACCACCCGCGCCTGGTACTCGACCTGGCGGGCGACCGGAATCCAGCGGGCACCGCAGCCGTCGCGGTAGTCGGCGCACCACTCGTCGATCAGCCGGTCGAGCTCCGGCAGCACCCCGCACGGGTCCTGCCCGGAGCCGGTCACGAGCTGGTGCAACAGCCCCGCCGTACGCAGCGCGACCCGGCGTCCGGCGAGGCGCAGGGCCGTCAGGCGGGCAGTGTCGAGCGGCGGCAGGGGGCGGGCGCCGGCGTCGTCCACGTCGGGGTCCCAGGAGTCGGCGAGTCCGGGGCCGACCAGTAAATAGTCGTCGACGGGCGCGAGAAGGCCGGCGACGTCCGAGGAGGTGCCGAGGCCGGGGCGGATCCGCGCGAGGACGCCCTCCAGGAGCCGGGTGTCGTGGCGCAGCGTGTGGCTGACGGAGCGCAGCACCGTGTCGGCATCGGCGTCGGCGGGCCTGTTGGCGTCCTCCACGGCTGTCACGCCCCACATGGGGGCCTCGACGACCGCCGTCACTGTGCCGTACCGGTGCGGGTGGAACCAGGTGGACTCGACCGCGGCCTCGGTGATGGCGGCGGCCAGGTCGGTCGGGCGCGGCGGCGGGATGCGGTAGACGGCGGGGCCGAGCGTCGGCCAGTACAGAGTGTCGTACGGTCCCAGTTCGCGCGGGATGCCGAGGCGGGCTGCGGCGTGCGCGACGCGTTGGGCGAGGCCGGGGAGCTCGCGGGTCAGCTCGACGAAGGCGCCGCCGACGTCGACGCCGTGCAGGGAACACTGGAAGAAGGGCCGCAGCTCGTCCTGGAGGTCGAGGAGGGCGCGGGTCTCGGGCAGGGCGGCGCCGTCCGCGCCGTCGGGCAGCCACTCGGGCTGCTCGCGGAAGCCGGGCCGAAAGAAGTGCCGGAAGTAGTGGCCGAGGGTGTACGGGCCCGACAGCCAGGCCTCGTTGCGCCGGGCGCCGTCGGGGTCGAGGCAGAGCAGCAGGTTCCAGGTGGTGTCGGCGCCGTCGCGGAGCCGGGGGTCGGCGAGCGTCCGTTCGGCCAGCCTCAGGGCCGTGGCGCCGCCCACGGGCTCATTGGCGTGCGGTCCGGCGACGACGAGGACCTGCCGGCTGCCGTGCCCGACGGACAGGAGCCACAGCGGTGTGCCTGCCCGTGACGTGCCCACGCGGCGCAGTCGGGCGTCGCGCGGACAGCCGGCGACAAGCGCGGCCGCACGGGCGCCCAGCTCGTCCACGGTCGGGTAGCGGAGGAGTGGTGGCAGGGCACACCTCCACGAATGTGGTGCCGTCGTTTCACCTGATGTACATGGTGTACACACAGTCAGTCACGGCTGTGGAGGTACGTCAACACCGCAGAAGGCAAGAGGGGCGGGAGGGAACCGGTGGACGAAACCCGGGCGCCGATCAGGATGACGCGAGCCGGAACGTCATCCGTCCGAAGCCGATCTGGTCGCCGTCCTTGACGACGGCGGCGCCGATCACACGCCGTCCGTTGACGGTCGTCCCGTTGGTCGAGCCGAGGTCGCGCAGCACCCACAGGCCGCCCTGGCTGCTCAGTTCGGCGTGTATGCGTGACACCGTCTCGTGGTTGAGCCGCAGCCCGCTGGCGGGGTCGCGGCCGATCCGCAGCGGGTACGGACCGGCCGGCTGGGGCAGCAGCAGCTTCGGCAGCCGCTCGGCCTGCCAGGCCCTGCGCAGTCGCACGGTGAAGCCGGAGACCGCCTCGACGGTGCCGAACACCACCTTCGACCAGCGGCCACCCTCGGTGGGCAGGTCGGCGGTGAGCACGGCGAGTTCGTCGGACCTGCGGGCCGTGAGCGCCAGCTCCATGCGGCGGATGAACGTGTCGTGCGAGAGGCGCCCGAGGGCGACGCCGTCACGGAGCGCCTTCAGCGCCCGGTCGCGCTCCGCGTCGGACAGCCGCGCGGGGTACGTGTGGAACTCGAAGGACGACGTCACGCAGGTGATTGTCGGTCAGGACGAGCGGGGTGTCCAGAAAAACCGGAAACGGCAGCCGCGGACGGCAGGTTGGCCCCACGCGACGATGACACAGGTGGCCCGGCGAT
The DNA here is from genome assembly GCF_054462255.1 of Streptomyces sp. SD15. Taxonomy (NCBI): domain Bacteria; kingdom Bacillati; phylum Actinomycetota; class Actinomycetes; order Kitasatosporales; family Streptomycetaceae; genus Streptomyces; species Streptomyces sp. SD15. The sequence goes on from NZ_JBTLMO010000017.1 coordinate 28,153, forward strand.
CACGCGACGGCCATGCGGCGACCATGCGGCCATCGCGTGGCAAACGCGCGGCAAAAGGGTGGATTCGAAAGCGAATCGATCTCACGTGCAGCACCATGGACGAGCTACGTCACGGAAAGCGGACAAGGGGGAACCGTCTGTGCGGTTCGAGGTGTGGGCACCGCAGGCCGACCGGGTGACGCTCCACTGCGCGGACGCCACGCGCGCGTTGGAGCGCGATCCGGAGCGCGCCGGGTGGTGGACGGGCGATGCGGACGCGCAGGACGGGACGCGGTACGGGTTCGCGGTGGACGACGGCCCCGTGCTGCCCGATCCCCGCTCGCGACGACAGCCGGACGGCCCCGACGGGCTGAGCGCGGTGGTCGACCAGGAGCGGTACGCCTGGCGCGCCGGGTGGGCGGGGCGCCCGCTGCCGGGTGCGGTCCTGTACGAGCTGCACGTGGGGACGTACACCCGCGAAGGCACGCTGGACGCGGCCACCGAGCGGCTCGGGCATCTGGCGGAACTGGGCGTCACGCACGTCGAGTTGATGCCGCTGTGCCCGTTCCCGGGGCGGCACGGCTGGGGGTACGAGGGTGTCTCGCTGTGGGCCGTGCACGAGCCCTACGGCGGCCCCGAGGCGCTGAAGCGCTTTGTCGACCGGGCGCACGAACTCGGCCTGGGCGTCGTCCTCGACGTCGTGCACAACCACCTCGGGCCGTCCGGCAACTACCTGCCCGTGTTCGGGCCGTACTTCACGGACACCCATCAGACGCCCTGGGGCTCCGCCGTGAACCTGGACGCACCCGGTTCGGACGAGGTGCGCGCGTATCTCGTCGGCAGCGCGCTCGCGTGGCTGCGCGACTACCGGCTCGACGGGCTGCGCCTCGACGCGGTGCACGCGCTGCGGGACACGCGCGCGTGCCACTTCCTGGAGGAGCTGTCCACGGCCGTGGACGCCCTCGCCGACGATCTCGGCCGGCCGCTCTTCCTGATCGCCGAATCGGATCTGAACGACCCGCGTCTCGTCACCCCCCGCGAGGAGGGCGGACTCGGGCTGCACGCGCAGTGGAACGACGACTTCCACCACGCGCTGCACACCGCGCTGACCGGTGAGGCGCAGGCCTACTACGCGGACTTCGCACGGGCCCCGATCGCGGCGCTCGCGAAGACGCTGACGTCCGGCTTCTTCCACGACGGTACGTACTCCAGCTTCCGCGGGCGAGGTCACGGCCGCCCGCTCGACCGTACGCGCGTCTCGGCACACCGCCTGCTCGGCTACGCCCAGACCCACGACCAGATCGGCAACCGAGCACAGGGCGACCGGCTCTCGGCGTCGCTCTCCCCCGGCCTGCTGGCCTGCGCGGCCGCGCTGACGCTCACCGGGCCCTTCACGCCGATGCTGTTCATGGGCGAGGAGTGGGCGGCGGGCACGCCCTGGCAGTTCTTCACCGACCACACCGATCCCGAGCTCGCCGAGGCCGTACGGCGGGGCAGGCGCCGGGAGTTCGCGGCGCACGGCTGGTCCGAGGAGGACGTCCCCGATCCGCAGGACCCGGCGACCCGGGACCGCTCCTGCCTCGACTGGTCGGAACCCGAAAAGGCACCCCACGCGCGCGTGCTGGCCTGGTACCGCGAGCTGATCGGGCTGCGCCACCGCCTGCCCGACCTCTCGGACCCCGATCTCGCCGCCGTCAAGGTCGCCCACGACGAGGAGGCACGCTGGCTGGCCCTGCGGCGCGGAGATGTCCGGGTGGCGGTGAACCTCGCCCAGGAGGCCGCCGCGATCCCGCTCGGCATCCGCCACGCGCGCGTGCTGGCCGCGTGGGAGCCGGTCGAGGCGCCGGGCCCGGACGGCGTGCTGAGCGTGCCGGGCGAGTCGTGCGTGGTGGTGACGCAGGTGTGAGCATCCTGGCGCAGGTGTGAGCCTGCCGGCGAAGGCGTGAGCGCCGGGGGCTTCAGTCGTCGCCCGGCAGTTCCGTGAGGCGTTCGAGGAGGATCGCCTCCCAGGCCCGGTCGAGTTGGGTCCGCAGGAGCGGCACGGGGCTGCTGCCGCGGCCCTGGAGGCGGTCGGCGAGGCGGATCACGGTGTCGCAGCGGGACAGCCACAGGCCGCGCAGACAGGGGCGGGCGCCGTACCCGGCGAGGGTGGCGGCGCGTACGGCGGCGGGGGCGCCGACGGCGATCGCGAGCCCGGCGATGTCCTCGGCGGGGTCTCCGACGACCGCGTCGGTCCAGTCGAGGACGCCACGCACCCGGCCGTCGGCGCTCACCACCAGGTGTTCGCCCTTGAGGTCGTGGTGCACGAGAACGGCGGCCGCGGGCTGCGCGGCGAGCTGCTCGACGGCGAGAGCGGTGAGCTGGGCGAGGCGCCCGGGGTCGAACTCGTCGGCGGCGGCGAGCCGCTCGGCGGCCCGCTCGGCGGCCGTTCGCAGCTCTTCCAGGGAGCGCGGCGCGACACGTGGCACACCGAGCGCCTCGACCTGGCGTACGGGCACCTCGCGCAGCCCCGTGAGCAGACCCGCCAGGTCGGCCTCGCCGACGGCCGACACGTCCTGCGCCTCGCCGGAGCGGCCCGGCAACCGGGTGTCCAGGGTATAGGCCAGCCCGGCCGCCCACTCTCCGTGCGCGGCGCTCGCCGGGACCGCGACACCGATGTGCGGGCGGACCAGGTCCCGCAGCCTCAGCTCGCGGCGTCGGCGCACAGAGGCGTCACGGTCCGGGGCGAGCCGCAGCACGTGGCGGGTGCCGATCCACCAGGTGCGGTGTTCGCCGCCCTCGGCGACGGGCCGGACGTCGGGTCCCGCTCCCGCCGTATCGGCGTCGGCGAGCAGCGAACGAACCAGTCGGCGGACGGTGTCCGCGGTCGGTGTCGGTGCCTGGGTCATGGTCGCGCCAGTCATCCGGGGGAGGGTGGGGAGTGCTTCTGGTGGTCGGTGACCGGTGGTCGGTGGTCGGTCAGTCGACGATCGCCATCTCTCGGGACGTGGTGTTGAGGCGCCGTCCGCCCTCCTCGGTCACCGTGACGATGTCCTCGATACGCACTCCGAAGCGGCCGGGCAGATAGATGCCGGGCTCCACGGAGAAGCACATCCCGGGCACGAGGGGCTGCTGCTCGCCCTCGATCATGTACGGCGGTTCGTGGGTGGTGACGCCGATGCCGTGCCCGGTGCGGTGGATGAAGTACTCGCCGTATCCGGCCTCGGTGATGACCGCCCGGGCCGCCCGGTCGACGTCCTGGCAGGTGGCGCCGGGCCTGACCGCAGCGACACCCGCCTCCTGGGCGGCGCGCACGACGTCGTGCACCTTGCGCTCCTCGTCGTCCGGTTCGCCGACGTGCACCGTGCGGGAGGTGTCGGAGCCGTAGCCGTGCTTGAGGCCGCCGAAGTCGAGGACCACCATGTCGCCCCGCTCGATGACGCGCTCGCCCGCCTCGTGGTGCGGGTTGGCGCCGTTGGGGCCCGAGGCGACGATGGTGAAGTCGACCTGCGCGTGCCCGAACCGGCGCAGCAGTTCGGCGAGGTCGGTGGCGACGTCGGCCTCCCGGCGCCCGGCGAAGGGAACCTTCCGGATTTCCTCGTACGTTGCGTCAGCGGCCGCCCCGGCGGCCGCCAACCGCCCCAGTTCCGCCGCGTCCTTGACCGCCCGCAGCATCGGCAGGGCCTCGGTGAGGGCCACGTAGCGCGTGTCGGGCAGCCGCTTCTGGAGGCCGAGCAGGTGCAGGGCCCAGGCGTTGTCGCTGACTCCGAAGCGGCCGTTGCCCGCCAGGAGCGACGCGGTCGCCTCGTACGGGTCCGTGCCGTCGGTCCAGTCCCGGAGGGTCAGCTCGGGTGCCGCCGCTGCAGCGTCCGGGGCCTCCAGGGTGGGCACGACCAGGACGGGGTCCTGTCCGGCCCTGAGTACCAACAGAGTGAGCCGCTCGGTCTCCACGGGCCGGTAGCCGGTCAGCCACACCAGATCGGGCCCGGGGGCGATCAGGACGCCGTCGAGCCCGGCGTCCGCGGCGGTCTCGGCCGCGCGCCGCATACGGGACTGGTAGTCACCGGCGGTGAAGGGCGCGGGCGTGCCGGTCATCCATGCCTCCGTCTGTCCGCAGTTTCCCAGGGGCTACGGGCAGCATCCTGCCCTTTTGCCGATGCGCACGCGAGCCGGTTACGGCCATGTCGTCAGTCCGGGTCCGGGAGCCCTGCTAACGGGTAAGTATTGCCATACCGTTAGCTCTAATGGTTGTCATTCGCGTTAGCCATTAAGGCGGACAGGTGGAGCAGGTGGACAGGGTGGACATCAAGGGGAGGGCGAGGGCCATGCTCGTACTGGCACACATCAGCGATCTGCATCTCGACGGGACCCAGCGGGCAACCGAGCGGGCCGAGCGGGTGCGAGACCGGCTGTGGGCGCTGCCCGGACGGGTGGACGCGCTGCTGGTGACCGGTGACATCGCGGATCACGGCACGGAGGCCGAGTACGAGGACGCGGCGCGCCTGCTCGGGCTGCGCGACAGGGAAGCCCCCTTCCCCGTACTCACCTGCCCGGGCAACCACGACAGCCGCGCGCCGTACCGCAAGGCCCTGCTCGGGGAACCCGCGTCCGAGGGGCCGGTCAACAGCGTGCACCTCTTCGATGACGCCGCCGTGCTGATGTGCGACTCCAGCATTCCGGGACGCGACGAGGGCGAGCTCGACGAGGAGACGTACGACTGGATCGAGGCGACCCTCGACGAGCTGGACGGCGGCCTTCCGGCGCTGCTCGCCTTCCACCACCCGCCGGTGGCACTGCATCATCCGCTCCCGGACGCGTACCAGCTGCGCCGGTCACATGCCCTGGCCGCCCTGATGGAGCGTCGGCCCGAGGTCGTCGGGCTCGTCACCGGGCATGCGCACACGGCCGCCTCGACCGTCTTCGCCGGGCGGCCGCTCGTCGTCGGTCCCGGGGTGACGTGGACGCTGCGGCTGCCCTGGGAGGGCGAGGGGGCCGCCGACCGGGACGCCCCTCCCGGGTTCGCGTTCCACGTGCTGGACAACGAGGGGCGGTTGACGAGCCACTTCAGGGTGGTCTGACCTCAGGTCACGATCCCCGGGACCGCCGACAGTTGCTGCCTACCATCGTTTGCGCGCCGCACGGTGAGGGTGACGGCGCTCCCGGGGTGCGCGGACGCGACCGCACGGGCGAGGTCGGCGGCCGACTGGACCCGGGTGTCGCCGAAGGCGAGCAGGACGTCGCCGCGGACCAGGCCCGCCGTGTAGCCGGGGCCCGGGACGTGGACGCCTACGACGAGTGCGCCCTCGCTCTCGGGAGCGTCGACGACCTCGAGAGCGAGCGTCGCCTTCGCCGGTTCTTCGGCGGGCTCCTTGGCGGTCGCGTCGGTGGATTCTTTGGTGGGTTCCTTGGCGGACTCCTGCGTCTGTGCTGAACCCCCCATGCCATGAGCCGACTTGGAGTCGCCGGACGGAGGGCCACCGGCCGCCTGCTTCTGCAGGTCCGCCAGCTTGCTCATGCCGATCACCGTGGCACCCACAGTGCCGAGTCCGACGCCCGACAGGACCAGGACGGTCCCGACGAAGATGCCGAAGAGCAGGGACGTCAGCCGCTTGCCGCGGCGCCGCGCGGCATGCGGGCGCCGGGTGGTGCCGGACAGACGGCCGCCGCCGCCCGGCTCCTGACCGGGCATCGGTTTGGGTCGCAACGCGGTCTGTTCCATGGATCGCCTCCGGCAGATGCTCTAGGGACCGCCCCCGGCTGTTGGTCTACCCGGCGCACCGGCGCACGACGATTCACGAACGAGTGAGACTGTCGAGCGCGTTCGAGAGGTTTGTCAGCCCCCGGGCGTCGACGAGGTCGGACGTTTTCTCGGCGATGTCCTGTTGTCGGTGGCGACTGTTACGTTCGGTGACATGACCGATCACGCCCTGCGGCTGCTGAGGCAGAATCCTCGACCGGCCGAACTGGCCGCGTTTCCCTCCAACTTCGATGAGTGTCGAGCGGAGCCTCGCCGGGACGACGGGGCTCACTGTGGAATCGGCACCGCCGGGGCCTTCGGCAGGATGAACTCCGCGGCGGCTCCGACCCCCTTCGGGGGACTGAACGACGGCGTGGCTCGCTCTGCGCCGTCCGGACCGAGCCCCGCCACTACTTCCGCCTTCGCCTTCGCATCCGCCTCCGCATCCGCGTCCGCTTCCCGGGGGATGGGCACCGGCACGGCCGCCGACGCCGACGGAGGGCTGAACGCGGATGCTGGTTCTGTCGCCCGCGGCGCTCCGGCTTTCGTCCCGCCGTAGGGCACCGCGGGTGCGCGGTCCGGGACGAAGCCGTGTGCGCGGCGGGCCAGGTCCGCAGCGCCGTAGCGGTGGCAGTCCTGGTGCCACTTCAGGATTCCGGACAGCCAGTTCTGCAGCTGCACCACATAGCCGTCCATGATCCCGCGCGCCTCCTCCGAGAGCTTGAAGTCCTCGTACAGGATGGGCAGTTCGTGCGCGGCGACGTGCTGGAACTGCTGCATGCGCTGGGTCATCAGGTCGTGGATGATGCCGAGCCCGGTCGGGTAGTCGCAGCCGAAGAAGTTCTGCACGACGAGGATGGCGTTGTGGACCTCGCCCTCGTACTCGATTTCCTTCTGGTACGAGAAGACGTCGTTGATCAGCATCGCGTAGTCGATGGCGGCGTTCTCCAGCGACCGGACGGGACCGCTGCGGTAGACCTCCTGCGGAACCTTGGGGCCGTGGCCCAGGCGGCACAGGTTCAGGGTGAGGTCGGAGCCGAAGGTTGCGCGGCGCATCTCCAGGTAGTCGATCGGGTCGGGGATACGGTGCTGGAGCTGGTTCGACAGCTCCCACACCCAGCTCTCCGTCATCTTGTCCACATCGCCCCGGAGCTTGCGCCGCGCGTCCGGCGTCATCTGCGCCGTCGTACGCGCCCAGAGGTCGAGAAGGCCCTGCTCCATGGCGTTGACCGGCAGCGGAGCCGGCTCGCCGTCGAGTGGCATGCAGGCCGACAGACGGTCGGTGGTCAGCTTGGCGGCCGCCAGGTCGCGGCGGTGGCCGAAGACGAGCGGGTAGTAGTCGTCGCCGTACGTGCCCCAGGCCAGCCACTGCGAGCTGAGGTCGAGGGCCTCCTCGGTGGCGTCCGGGTGGATGCCGGCCGCGCACAGCGGAAGGTCGTACGCCTCCAGCTTGTCCTCGTCCCAGACGCCCTCCTGGAGCATGCCCTTCTCGTGCATCCAGCCGGTGAGGCGGTCGCGGGCGCCGTCCAGGTGGGGGCTGAGGGAGAGTTCGAAGGGCATGAGGAAGTCGGGGAGCTGGGACGGGCCGACCTTCTGGTACGGGACATGGGTGTACCTGCGCAGCCGCTCCGCGCCGGCCGCGGAGAGCAGGGCGCCGACGTCGACGGCGGAGGTGCCGAACTCGGCGAGGCCGAGCGGCCGACTGCCCTCCATCGCGCCCTCGTTCATGTAGCGGCTGGAGCGCAGGTGCCACTCGTGGCCGCCCGACTGCCAGTCCTGGAGCCCCTGGGTGTAGGCGGCGACCGCCGCGACCTGGTCCGGGGTGAGGCCCTTCTCCACGGCGAGCGCGGGCACCTCGGTGAACGCCGTGTGCTCGAACTGGTGCAGGCGCGAGGTGAGGATGTCGTTGACGGTCTCGGCGGCTTGCTGGGTGGTGCAGCCGAAGAAGGTCTCCAGGACGAGGATGCCGTTGCTGAGCTCGCCCTCGTCCTCGACCTCACGCTGGTACGAGAACAGGTCGTTGCGCAGATGCACCCCGTCGGAGAACGTCTCCATCAGCACCCGCAGTGGCCTCGACCCGGCGACGGAGGCGGGCACTTCGGCGGTCGCGTACTCGACGAGCCCCGCCGACCAGGGGGCGCCGCCCACCTTGCGGCGCATCTCGATGTACTCGACGGGGTTGGCGATCCGCCCCTCATTGATGTTGGAGAGCTCCCACAGCGACTCATTGAGCAGATGCTCCGTGGAGACCGAGAACCTCCGGCGCCACTCCATGGACATCGAGGGCACCGTGCGCGCCCAGAGGTCGGCGAGCCCCGCCTCGACCGGATTCTCCGGCTCCGGTACGGGCGTCGAGAGGTCCAGCGGCATGAAGAGGGGCAACCGGTCCAGGTAGGCCTTGCCGCCGTCGCGGTCCTGGGTGCGTTTGAAGGTCTCCAGGAAGTGGTCGTCGAAGAAGAACACCCACACGTACCAGTCGGTGATGAGCGAGAGCGCCGGGCCGTCGCAGTCGGGGTGCGTGTACGCGCAGAGCAGCCCGTAGTCGTGCGCGTCGAGATCGGACCGGTCCCAGATGCCGGAGCCTTCCAGCATGCCCATTCCGCGCGCCCACTCGACCGTGTGGGCGCGTGCCTCGTCGAGGTGCGGGTTCAGCCGCGCGGGATACGGCATGTAGAAGTGCGGGAGTTCGAACGGCTGCGTCATGGCCGGGCCCTACCCAGGGCCCTTCGGCGGCATCCACAGGCCGGGACATGATCACACCATCGCGTGAATTGATGCGTAAGACTGACCGGCAACTGGAGGGTGGGAGAAGGAGCGGGGTCTGGTGCGTGCAGCTGCAAGGCGGAGGAGGGAGTGATGGCGGAGCCATCGCGACCGACGACAACGCGGCAGATGTGCGTGCCGGACCCCGCGACGCCGCCCTCCCATTGCCGGTCGGTCTAAAGGTTGAGCTTCGCCAGATCTCAGCTCCGGGCCTGGATCAGCGCGTGGGTGCCGCTCGTGCGCCAGCGCTGCTCCTCCGTCGCCACGAGTTCCGCCTCCGTACGGGCGTCCAGACCGACGATCACGTCCGACTTGAGGGTGCGCAGGGCGGCGACCGGGCCGGGGAAGTAGGCGGTCGGCACGGCGAAGGGCGTGGTGGCCGGCCGGAGTCGGTCGCCGATGAGGCGACGGTAGTTGAGGTCGCCCTTCATGACGGTGACGTCGGCCTCGGCGAACTCCCGGCGGAGGTCGTCGGGCATGTCGGCGTACGGCAGCGGGGCGCAGGAGAAGGCGTGGGCCCGGACGGTGAGCCGGCCGTCGGTCATGGCCGACCACAGGCGCCGGCCGGACTCACCGGCCGCCCCCTTCGCGTTCGTGAGGTGGCGCAGGGCGTCGACCACGTCGGCGGTGGTGGCGTCGGACACGTAGTACGGGTACGGCTTCACGTGCAGGACGGTCCGCTCGACGCGTCGGTGGCGCAGGAGGTGGTCGATGAGAAGCAGGTCGGGGATGAGTTCCCGGCCGGAGTTGTCCGCGACCAGGCAGAGGGTGCCTCCGGAGAACAGTGACCGCAGCACGTCGCTGTCATTCGCCACGAGTTGCGAGTCCGTCGGCGTCTCCCCCTCGGCGCCGGTCATGCGGAAGCCGAGGTCGGCGCGGTTGCCCCACAGCGAGCCGTGCAGCAGTGCTACCTCCTGGTCCTCGACCGACTGGTGCGCGAGTTCGTCCAGCGCCGCCAGTTCCTCGTCCGCCTCCGGTGTGTCGAACTCCGCGAGCTTGAAGGGACGGAAGGGGTCGATGCCCCTCCAGGGGCCGGGGGCGAAGTAGCCGACGGCTTCAAGGAGTTGGCGGTAGAAGTAGCTTTCGGACCAGAGGAAGGGCACATCGAACCAGGAGCGGCCGAAGTACGCCGGCCCACCCCACCTCTCCCACTGCTCCCGGTCCGCCGCCCGCGTGCCGAGCGGCTCGATGGCGCCGTCGGTGGCGCTCTTCAGCAGGGCGTCGAGCGCGCGGTGCTGCTCGGGGCCGTACGGGAAGGCGTCCCGCACCTTGCGGATGAGTGCCGGATGCCGCTCGGCCAGCACACTCCACGGGAACGAGCCCGGCGCATTGCTGAGGATCACAGGCGCGTCGACGGGTTCAGACATGCGGCTCACCGTACCGGCCGAGCCGGGACCGGCCGAGCCGAAAGGGGCGGTCGACGCACACGCGTCGGCCGCCCCTCCCCCCATATGCCCCTGAGCCACGCTCAGAAGGTCAGTTTCCAGCTGTTGAGGGTGCCGGTGTCCTGCGCGGCCGTGTCCTGGACGCGGAGCTTCCAGGTGCCGTTCGCGGTCTCGCTGGAGGCGTTCACGGAGTAGGTGGTGTTGACGTTGTCCGCGGAGTCCGAGGTGCTCGAGGCCTTCAGGCGGTACGTCGAACCGTCCGGCGCGACCAGGTCGAGGACCAGGTCACCGCGGTAGGTGTGGGTGATGTCGACGCCGACCTGGAGGGCCGACGGCGCGCTGCCGCTGATGCCGCTGACCGCGATGGAGGACTCGATCGCCGAGCCGTTGTCCGGGATGGAGACGGCCGAGCCATTGGTGAAGGTGGTGCCCCCCGTGGAGCCACCGGAGCCGCTCACCGCCTGCACCGTCTTGGCCGCGTCCGCGAGACCGGCGCCACAGCCGCCCGAGCAGGCCCCGGGAAGCGCACGGGCGTTGGTCTTGATGGCCGACTCGATCTGGGCCGGGGTCAGCGAGGATTTCGCCGACATCATCAGCGCCGCCAGGCCCGCGATGTGCGGGGTGGCCATGCTGGTGCCCTGGTAGTACTCGTACGACTCCGAGGACGGCGTGCTCGCGCCGGAGTTCAGTGTGGACAGGATGCCGTTCGCGGTGCCGGTGCTGGTCTGGCCGCCGGGCGCCGAGATGTCCACGAGGGAACCGTAGTTGGAGTACGAGGCCTTGGCGCCGGTGCGATTGGTCGCGGCGACCGAGATCACGTTGCCGCAGTTGCCCGGCGAGTGGTTCGCCACGTTGTCGTTCTCGTTGCCGGCGGCCACGACGACGGTCGTACCGCGGTTCACGGCGGCGGTGATGGCGCTCTGGGTCGCCGAGCTGCAGGCGCCGTCGCCGCCCAGGCTCATGTTGATGACCTTGGCCACGTTGGCGTTGGCGGGAACACCGGAGACGGTGCCGCCGGACGCCCAGGTGATGGCGTCGATGATGTCGGAGTCGTAGCCGCCGCACTTGCCGAGCACACGCACCGGGGAGATCTTCGCGCCGTACGCGATGCCCGCGATGCCCTTGCTGTTGTTGGTGACCGCGGCGATGGTGCCGGCCACATGGGTGCCGTGCCAGGAGGAGTCACTGGCCGGGACGCCGGAGCCGCACTCGTTGGCCGCGTAGTAGTCGCCCGGGTCGGCCGGGTTGCTGTCGCGCCCGTTGCCGTCGACCGAGACCGCGGTGTCGGAGATGAAGTCGTAGCCGGCGACGATGTTCGCGGCCAGGTCGGAGTGGGTGACGTAGCCGGTGTCGATGACGGCGACGGTGACGCCGCTGCCGGTGGCGGTGGTCCAGGCACCCGGGACGTTCATGCCGGCCGTGGACTCGAAGAGGTCCCACTGCTTGGCGTACTCGGTGTCGTTCGGATCGGCCTTCGGCGTGTTCAGGCGGTCCGGTACGGCGTACGCGACCTGCGGGTCGGCCTGGTACTGAGCGATGACGTCGGCGACGTCCTTCTTGCCGAGCTCGTCGCCCAGGTCGACGAGGGCCGCGCCGGTGCCGAGGCGGCGGGTGAAGTCGAGATTCTCGCCCGCCTCCTTGCCCTTGGCCTCGGCGTCGGCGGAGGCGGCGGAGTTGGACTTGGCCTCGGCGGCACCGGACTTGTAGCCGACGATGAGGCGCTCGGCGGGAGCGGCCACGGCCTGTGCGACGGCTTGTGCGGCCGGGGTGACCTCGACGTTGTCAGTGGACGTCGGGGCGGCGGCGACCGAGGTGGTCATTCCGGCCAGTACGGCGGCGGATATCGCGGCGACGGATATCAGCTTCCGTCCGGCGTCGCGGGAACCGGAGTGGGAACCGGAGTGGGAACCGGAGCGGGAACCGGAGTTGGAGGGGGTGGGGGTGGGACGCAAGGGCTTGCCTTTCGTGGCCGGCTCCGGGCCGCGCGGGGCATCACAATGCGTCGCGGGGCAGCACGGAGCAGCGGTCGAATCGCTTCGTCGTCGAAGCGGCGGGGGGTGCAATTCCAGAAGCGGCGCGGTGGCCGGCCATGCGCCAGCGACCAATCAGGGGTTGCCTGTGGGTCAGCTGTGATCGAACGATAGGTAAAGCCCAGGCACTACGGATACAGGGGAAACCCTCGATCTGGCCGGTAACCAACCCTCAGGGGCGGCCAGTTGACCTGGAGTGTCCACGTTCGCGCCGATCGTGGCCGTACCCGCACGGCCGCTTTCCCCCGGGTCGCGGATCTGAACACGCGGCAGCTGGTTCCCGTACTTCACGGTGCCCCCGCTTCCCGACTTCCCCCACCCGCCGAGGAGACCCACCGGATGACCGCCCACCGCACCGCCACCGCGGCCGCCGTCGCCGTGGCGACTCCACTGCTTCTCATGACGTGGGCTGTGGGTCCGGCCCAGGCGCACGGCGCACCGACAGATCCGGTCAGCAGGGTGGTGGCGTGCTCGCCCGAGGGCGGCAGCCGGATCCAGAGCGCGGCCTGCAAGGCGGCGATCGCCGCGAACGGCGCGCCCTTCACCGCCTGGGACAACCTCAGGGTGGCCGGCGTCAACGGCAGGGACCGCCAGGTGATCCCCGACGGGCAGCTGTGCAGCGGAGGCCTGTCCGCCTACCAGGGGCTCGACCTCGCCCGCGCCGACTGGCCCTCGACGCGCCTGACGCCGGGCGCGTCCTTCACTCTCGCGTACAGCTCGACGATCCCGCACACGGGAACCTTCAAGCTGTTTCTGACCAGGCCCGGGTACGACCCGGCCAAGCCGTTGAAGTGGTCCGACCTGCCGGAGAAACCGTTCGCCACAGCCACCGATCCGGCGCTGGTGAACGGCGCCTACCGCATCAAGGGCACGCTGCCGTCCGACCGGACCGGCCGCCAGATGCTCTTCACGATCTGGCAGAACACGAGCACGGCGGACACGTACTACTCGTGCTCGGACGTGGTCTTCCCGGCCGGTGGCGGTGGTACGGGGGCGGCCGTGCCGGCGACCTCGGCGGCGGCACGGCAGACGTCTTCGCCGTCGCCGTCGTCTTCGCCGTCGCCGTCGCCGTCGCCGTCGCCGTCGTCGAGCAAGACGGCACAGGAGACCCAGAGTGCGACCACGTCACCGGCACCCGCGCAGAAGACCACGTCACCGCCGCCGCAGGTGACCGCGCCCGACAACCTCGCGCCGGCCGCCGACAGCTCGTCCGGCGGCGGCAGCTCGCTCCCCCTCGTCGCGGGGGCGGGGGGAGCGGCCGCGTTCCTTCTCACCGCGGGCGTCGCGATCACGTTGCGACGCCGCCGCTGAAGGTCAGTTGACGGTGACCACACCGCCCGCCTGGGTGGTGTCGGTGACGGGCGCGTACTTGGCGGTGAAGTAGCCGTTGCTGAAGCACAGGGACGAGCCCGAGGACTTCGTGAACTGCTGGTTGGCGAAAGCGATGCTGTTGTCGGTGTTGCTCGCCGTGCCGGTCAGGCTGGGCGCCTGGTAGACACAGGTGATGCTGCCCAGCAGGGTGCGCAGTACGAGGGTGGTCTGGATGGTCGAGCCGGCGGCCGGGGTGACGGTGACCGTGCCCTCGGAGGAGACCGTGGTGGTGTACGGCAGGTTGTCGACCTTGATGCTGGTGACGCCGAGGACACCGAGGACATTGCTGGTGCAACTGCTGAAGGTGTGGTCCGTGAGCGACTCGGTGGCCGCGCCCGGTGCCGTCGGGTTGTCGGTGACGGTGGCGGTGAAGCCCGAGGCGGCACAGGAGACGCCGCTCGTGCCGGTGCTGCTGGAGTAGAGCGTGGCCGCGGTGCCGCTCGCCAGCGAGGCGTTGAGGACGTCACCGTTCGCGACGGGGACTCCGCCGGTGGTGAGCACCGGGGTGTCCTCCGCGGCGGCGGGGGAGATCGCGGAGACCGAGAGCGCGGCGGCGACGCCGACGAGGGCAAGCAGGGATCGAGTACGCATGGGGGTGCCTCTTTCTCAGATTGCTCAAACGGGGTGCGGGGTTTCCCCGAACGGGGGTGCGGGGCCGGGAGGCCGCTGCCGGTGCGGCAGGAGCCGGGGGGCGCTGCCGGTGCGACAGAAGCCGGGAGGCCGCTGCCGGTCCGTGGCGCCTTCTCCACGCGACGGACCAGCAGCGGCATCAGGACCACCGGACACGGCCCCAAAGGGGGGAAGGCGGCCGTTCCGGTGCCATGGGGGGAGGTGGTGGAGGAGGTGAGAGGGATCGCGCGGCACGTTCAGAGGCGTCACATACGCCCCGCGACAAGGCGGGGGCCGGGAGGGTGACAATGCGCCGCGCTGCGGATCCGGCGCCACGGATCCGGGGGAAACAAGGGAGAGTTGTAGACCTGATGAATGGTCAACGTCAAGATGCAGCAAGGAAGTTGAAGGTCAGCGCGGTCCGCCCAGGCACTCGTGCACACAGGTGGAACACAATCAACATCCTTTTGCCACAAGTCCCTTGACCCTCGAATGTAACCCCCGGTAACTTCCACGTCGGCTACTGCTGCGTAACGAGAAAGCCCTTGCGATCGCCGGGAGTTGTGAGGAGGCGGTGCGCGGCAGCCGCTGTCCGCGCCAGGACAACGTGCCACTGAAGCCCCACCTGCGTTGACTATGCCCAGGGAGCACACATGGCCTCGTCCTCGGACACCACGGCGTCCACCCCAGAGAACCCCGAGAACCCGGAAAGCGGTTCCGGGCCCGGCAGACGCGGGCGGGTCCGCCTGCGCCGCGCGGCGGTGATGGCGGTGCCTGCCACCGCGATCGCCGCGGGACTGATGATCCTCACCGCAGAAGGCGCGCTGGGCGTGCAGTTCGCCATCTCGGGCATGCCGTTCACGGTCACCGCCACGGAGCTGAACGGAACCGGCTTCGAGCAGTTCGGCGGCCTCGACAACATGGCCGAGGGCAGTCCGAACGCCGGCGACACCGGCGGCCAGGTCCTGATCGTCACCTCCGCGATCAAGAACGCGACGCTCACCAACCTGTGCCAGAGCGTCGACCTGGGCGGTACGAACCTGGTCATCAGGGCGGGCGGCGGCAAGGACAAGGTGCAGGCGACCCATCTGACCACCGACTCGACCGAGCTGTCGGGCGACGCGTCCTTCGACAACATCGAGATCGGCAACGACGCGAGCACGCTGACCAAGGCCGGGGTCCAAGGCCCCATCGGCGTCTTCAGCCAGCAGTCCGACACCGTCCGCATCGCCAACCTGCGGCAGACCAACTACGCGACCACCGCCGCGGTGTTCAAACTCCCAGGCCTCAAGCTCGGCTTCAGCGGCACGGGCTGCTGATGTCCTCCGTCCGGAATCTGCGGTCCGGTTTCCGGCAGTGGCGTGCGCACCGCCCCTTCTGGGGCGGGCTGCTGCTCGCCCTGGGCGGGGCGGAGATCCTCCTCACCGAGAAGGCGTCCCTGAAGGTCGTCATGCACATCGGCATGCAGGGCATGGCGGGTTACCTGCTGCCGGCGGTGATGCTGCTCTGCGGTCTGCTGATCCTCTTCAACCCGGCGCAGCGCCTCTTCTACTCCCTGCTCGGCATCCTGCTCACCCTCGGCACCTGGGTCACCTCCAACCTCGGCGGCTTCTTCATCGGCCTCCTCCTCGGAATGACCGGCAGTTGCCTGGCCTTCGGCTGGCTCCCCGACCAGGAGCCGCGCAAGCGCCGCCGCCGGCAGCAACAGCAACAGGCGGCAACCGAGGCCTAGGGCCTGTCCGGCGGATCAGGTCGGAGGGAAGCAGACTCGCCCCGGCCTGGCTCAGGGCACTGGGCGGCCGGGGCGGGAGTACCGAGGCACGGCTCCGGGATGGCGGCAAACCGCCGACTTGCGTGTACGAGCACGGAAGTTGCCCTCGTACGCAGTGAGCGCCCGGCGATCTCCCTGGCGAACCACCCGCTGGACGCCTCCGACGTCGGCCGGCCCGACCCCGCACCCTGAAGGGGCGGGCAGCCGGACACCCCACCGGCTCCCCGCCCCTTTGCCGTAGATGAAACTCAGTTCCATATCAGCGACTGGGCGTCATTATTGCGAGCGGGGAGCGAGTGCGAGGTGCGATTCCGGGGTGAACGGAGCAGCGCGTACGAACACGACGAGCACGCGGGACATCGCGCGGGCCGCCATCCGGGCCGAGTTGGCCCACGTGGCCTTCGACCTGTTCCGCCGCGAGGGCTTCGAGAAGGTCACCGTCAATGACCTGGCCGCGGCCTCCGGAGTGTCCCGGAGTACCTTCCTGCGCTACTTCGGCACCAAGGAGGACGCCGTCCTCGACGCCGTCGACGCCCAGGGCGACCGGATCGCCGACGCCCTGCGCGCCCGCCCGGCCGACGAGGACGACTGGACGGCACTGCGACACGCCCTGGACACCGTCACCGAACACCACCGCCAGGACCCGGCGGGCGCGCTCGCGATGTCCCGCCTGATCATGGAGACCCCCGCGCTGTGCGCGCGCAGCCTGGAGAAGCAGTCCGGCTGGCGCCCGGCCATCGCCCAGGCACTCTCCGAGCGCGCCGCCCCCTCGCGGCCCCCGACCCTGGGCCCACTGGTACGGGCCGCCGCCGCGGTGGACTGCCTGAACATCGCCGTCAACCACTGGACCGCCTCCGACGGCCACCTCGACCTGAACGACCTGCTCGACGAGGCCTTCGCCGCACTCGCGCCGCGATAGCCACACCCCTGCCACCCGCGCACCGCAGCGTGGGTGGCGGTGTCGTCTGTCCGGCCTCACTCCGCCCCGAGGCGCCGTGTCGGGCCTGTTGACGATGGGCCGCGGCCGAGATTTCGGCCCGCACAGCGGACCAATGCGGTTGGTTTCCGTTCACGCAGTGGCCACACTCCGGTCGTCGCCGAGCATGCCGCCTCATAACGCCCCGTTTCGTGGTCGTGAGCCACGACGAGGCGACCGTCGAGCTTCCGCGTCGAGCCGGGCGCGGCCCGGCACGTGCTGGTCGCGGCCGGGATCGGGATCACACCGCTGCTGAGCATGGCCCACCAACTGCGCCGTGCCGGCGGCCGGTTCCGGCTGCACTACTTCGCCGGCAGCCGGGAGACGGCGACGTTCGTACGGCTGCTGGAGAGCGCGGAGTTCGCCGCCGACGTCGAGTTCCACTTCGGCGTCGACCGCGGCGAACAGCCCGAGGCGCCGGCGACGGCGCCGGCCGACGCGGACCCGGCGGGCGGCGAATTCTCGTACGGAAGGGAATTCCCACGACCTGTTGTTCGAATTTCTTTGTTGGAAATTCATTTCCGTTCGACAGTCGTCCACGCCCGAACAGAAAGCACTTTCCATGCCGGGCGCCGGAGGTGATCAACTCACACCCCCCTCACAAGAAACAGAAGTCCGCAATTCCGCTACACGAATTTCCGTGCACCAGTGGCACCCCTCCGGGTCGCTCCCTATGATTGGGCCTCATTCCTGCGGGAAAGCAGGATCATGCCCGGCCATCCGCATGTCGTATGTCGGCCGGATTGCATGTACGGGGGGATCTTGCGTGACAGAAGTGCTCATAAATCTATTGGAAGCTGTCACAGTCAGAATCGAAAGCGGACGCAACGCTTCGGGCACCGGCTTCTTCATCGCTCCCGGGATTGTTCTTACCGCCTCGCACGTCGTCACCGAGGACTCCTGCGAAGTCGTGTGGGGCTCTCACCGCCGCCCGGGCACCGTCCTGTGGCGCCTGCCCGAGCACCCGCCCGGGCGGGGCACGACCAACCACCCGTTGCCGGACCTCGCGGCGGTAAGTGTCCTCGACCCGCCCCCGCACCCCTTCGCGGAGCTCGACGACGACAGTTCCGTGTGGGACGGCGAGCCCTCCCTCCTGCGCGCCGTCGGATACTCCTTGAAGTACGAACGGGAATCCTGGCAGCCGGAACCCTACGAGAACGAGACCCGCGGTCCGGTCCTCATCCACGGCGTCCCCCTGCTGCGGATCACCGACACACAACTGACCCCGGGCATGAGCGGGGCGCCCGTGCTGAACCTACGCACGGGCCGCGTCTGTGCCGTCGTCAAACGTTCCCTGCCCGACAGCCGCGACGGCGGATGGGCCGTGCTCCTCCATCCCTACCTCCACGACCGGACGTCCCCGCTGCCGGCCTGCGCGGGGCGCAGCGAGCGCTGGCGGGCCGCGCGACGGGCGAGCATCTTCCCCGACCTCGGGGAATTCCTGCACGTCCCCGTGAGCGAACCCGGCACCTTGGCACAGCAGTACGGCACGTCCTGGCTGCTGCGTCCCGAGGCCGCGATCGTGCCCTTTCACGGCCGCGAGGAATGGAGACAGCGGCTCGCCGACTGGTGCGACGACGGCGAGGAGTTCTCGCTGATGCTGCTCACCGGCCAGGGCGGCTGCGGAAAGACACGGCTCGCGCTCGATGTGGCCGCCGACCGGGGCCGTCGCGGCTGGATCGCGGGTTTCCTCGACAAACGGGCCTCGGCACAGGGCACCGCGCGTCTGGCCGAAGATGTCCGACGGCTGGACCAACTCGGCGAGCCCGTCCTCCTCGTGATCGACTACGCGGAGGGGGTGGATACCCTGCCCGACCTGCTCGACCTGCTGGCACAGCAGTTCATCGGGCCGGGCGGCCGCACGCGGCCCTCCGCCGACCACACCGCCCGGCGGCGGCTGCGGATACTGATGCTGGCACGGCACGACGGTTCCTGGTGGAGGACCATCCTGCCGCGCCGTCTCACCCACCCCGCGCTGGTCGGTCTCGTGACCCGTCCGACCGCGGTGAGACCGCTCAACGATCTCGTCGACTCCCCGTCCGGCTGGCACGACGAGTTCCGTCTCGCGCTCGCGGCCTTCGCCCGGAGACGGCCCGGCCGCATACCCGTCCACGCCGTCCTGGAGATACCCCCCGGAGACACGCCTCCCGTGCTCCAGGTGCATGCCTCCGCCCTCATGGCGGTGCTGCAGGCCGACGAGACCCAGGACGGCTTGCAGCGGGTGACGGCCGGTGCCGACGTCATCGAGAGGCTCCTGATCAGGGAGGGGAAATACTGGGACATCAGCGCCGTCGTGCACGCGATCCCCCTCCCCGAGAACCGGCGCCGCCATGCCGTCGCGCTCTCCGTGCTCCTGGGAGCCGACGACGAGGAACAGGGCACCGAACTGATCCAGCTCGGGCTCGACCTGGGGGAACTCGACAGCGGCTTCGTCGCCCAGTGGCTCGCGGGCCTGTACCCCGGCGACACGTCCGACGTCTCGCGGTACTGGTCCCCGCTGCGCCCCGATCTCGTCGGCGAACAGCTGGTGGCAGAGGAGTTCGCCGGGAAGGTGCAGCGGACGAAGCGGCTGCTCGGCGCGGTTCCGGAGGCTCGTACCCGGCAGCTGCTCACCGTTCTCGCGCGGGCCGCCCAGCATCACGAGAAGGCCCACAAACTGTTGCGGCGCGTCCTTCGTGAGCAGCCCCTCGATCACCTCCCCACCGCGATCCGGCTCGCCCCGTATGCCGGAAACCGGCTGGGGTTGATCATCCGGGAGGTGCTCGACGAGATCGAGGTGGACGACGAACTGCTCGTCGCCGTCCTGGACGCCCTGCCCATGGGGCCGGGCGACAGCGTGGAGCTGGCGTCCACCTGGACCTTCGTGCTGGACCGCGTCGATCCGGACCGGCTGACCCCCGAAATGCTCGTCGAGCAGGGGCAGAACTTCCTCACCATCGGGGACACCCGGCAGGCCGTGGCGACTTTTCGGCACGCCGTCAGCGGCTGCGAGCAGCAGTTGCGCGAGCACCCCGACCGATCGACCGAGCAGCTGACCCTGGCCTGCGCCGGACTCGGGTCCGCGCTCACCCTGCACGGGCAGCAGGAGGAGGCGGAGAGTTACTGCCGCCGCGCGGTCGAACTGTCGGAGCAGGCCGAAGTGGTCAGCCTGGCCCAGCTGTCGGCCCTGCTCGCGACGGTCGAGTCGCTGCTCGCCGCCATCCGCTGGCAAGAGGCGGAGAACCTCGCCGACCGCGTTCTCGACCTGCTGCCCCAGCTGGAGAACGGCGGCGCCAACGAGGCGAGCCGAGGGCTGGTCCTGGCCGTCAAGGCCCAGATCCAGTTGGCCCGTGGCCAGGTGGGCAGGGCCAAGGCCACCGCCGAGGCGGCGTACCGGGCCCTCCCGCCGAGCGTCCTCGCCGACTACGACCTGTACGGCGGCGAAATCGCCCGAGTGTGCGGAGTCGGCGCTCTGGTCGCCCTGTGCGTCGGCCCGGAGGACGAGGCGGCGCGCCTCACGAATGAGGCGCTGCGTCTGCTGAACTGGCTCGACGAACACGGCGTACGCTCGCAGAACCCGCTCCTCGCCCTGCTGCTGGTCCTCCGTGCCCACCAGGCCCACGCGGCCGGTGACGTACCCCGCGCCCGCGCGCTCAGCCGTCGCGCGGCCGAGCTGGCGGCCGACCGCATGGAAGCGGGCAACCATCGCGCCCAGATCCTGCTCGCGCAGGCGTTGCAAGCGCTCAGCCTGACCGGCAGCTCCGTTCCCCCCTCACTCGTGGCGCTGCTCCCCCGCTCGGACCAAGGGCACGGCACCACCTCGGCCGACGATCCGATCGGCCGCATCGCCCGCGAGACCGACCAGATCCTGGGCAGGGGATCGGCGGAACTGCTCTCCCGGTTGCTCGTCCTGTGCGCCGAGGCACAGCACCTCGCCTCCCACGACCGCGCGGGGGCCGTCCTGCGCGCACGCGAGGCACTCGACCTGATCACCGCCCAAGGGAAGGTCACGGACACTCCTCTGCCCGTGGAGACCTCGGAACTCCTCGCCGGACTCAGCCGCTGGACCGAGCCGGCACCGGGCGCCCCCGCCACCGCCTGGCACGAGGCGCGCGATCACGCCCGGCGCTGCGTGACCCTGCGCGGCCAGATCGCCGACGCCGATCCGAGCACCGGTCCCGTGGCGGCGCTGCTGGAGGAACGCGTCCAACTGGCCAGAACCGAGGAAGGCGCCGGCGACGGCCCCGAGGCGGCCCGCATCCTCGACTCCGCCGTCCATGACGCCGTGATGTCCATGGACCCGAGACCCGCCGCCCTGACCGAGGTGATCCTGCGGGCCTTGGCGGCCCACGCGGCCGTCCTGGAACGACTCGGCCGGACCCGCCCCGCACTCGCGGCGTCCGAACGGTTCCAGGCCTACCACCAGCAGGCCCCGGACGTTCTGCGGACCCTCAACCCGGCCGTCATCGGCGCGGCTCTGGTGCGCCGCGCCCGTCTCCTGGCCGTCCTGGGACGGGGAGCCGAGGCGGTCGCCGGCCTGGCGGACGCCGTACGGACGGAGTACTTCCCGCCCCACGGAACCGGCCTCGCCCCGCCGCACGCGGTCGACCCGATGCTGTACCTCGTACGGCTCCAACTAGCGCTGGGGCAGGTGGAGTCGGCCCATGACAGTGCGATCCGGGCCGAGCAGGTGTGCCGCGCGCTCGTCGACCGCCCCGGCCCGCTGATCACCGCGCTACGGCTGCGCGGACACGTACTGCAGGCCCGCGGACTCGCCCCGGCCGCGCTGGACCCGCTGCGGGAGGCGCTGGCCCTGGCCCGGCGTACCCCGTCGGCGGGGGCCGAGGTGCCCGACACCCTGGGGGACCTCGCGTCGGCCCTGCACGCGGCCGGACAGGCCCAGGCCGCGCTGGAGCACTTCGACGCGCTGATCGACCGTCACGCCTCCGCCGACCGGCCCGAGCGCGAGGGCGCGTGGCGACTGCTCCGGGCCCGGACGCACGCGACACTCGGATCCTGGGACGCGGCCGTACGGGACTGCCGGACCGCGATACGCCTGTACGGCACCCGCGGGCCCGACCGCGAGGTCCGCGACGCGCTGTCCGCCCTGGCCTACCACCTGCTGGGAGCCGGCCACCCGGCCGAGGCCCTCGACGAGGCCAACGCCGCCGAGGCGGAGGCCCGCGCGGTCGCTCGCGGCGGCACGCCCGACGACGTGCGACGGCTCTGGGAGACCATGCTGATCCGCGCGGCGATTCTGCGCGAGACGGGAGCGGACACCGGCCGCGAGGAAGGGGCGGCGGCGGCGCTGCGCGAACGCCACGCACTGGCGGCAGGGGAGTTCCCGGACTTCGTCGACAGGGCCGTGCGGGCCTGCCGGGACTCCTACGACTGACGTTCCCCCGAGACGCACGCCCCTCGCCCACCCGCCGAGCCGCCGAGCCGCCGACGACCGTCCGGGGTTCCGCCGACACGACGCCCCCGTCGTGGCGCCTGCCGCGCCACCCCCTCCACGACCCGCCTCTCCTCGCACTACCGACGCCCTGGTCCTCCGCGCACCACCGGCTCCCCGGCTGTCCCGCGCATCACCACCCACCCATCACTCCCTCGACTCCCGCGAATCTCGCGACTCCCGCGAATCCCTCGACTCCCGCGAATCTCGCGACTCCCGCGAATCCCGCGAATCCCGCTCGAGGCGTTTGCGTCCCGACCACGGAAAGGCGTTCCTCCCTTGACGTCACCGATGCTCAACATCGCCGATGCCGTCACCACGACCGTGCTCGGCCCCGGACTCCGCGCCGCCGTCTGGGTCCAGGGCTGTCCTTTCCGCTGTCCCGGATGCATGGCACCGCACTGGATCCCCGACCGGCCCGCCCACTCGGTCTCCGCCGACGACCTCGCGGACCGGCTGCTGAGCGTGCCCGGGGTGCGCGGTCTCACCCTCTCCGGCGGCGAGCCCATGGCCCAGGCCGAGGGTCTCGCCGCCGTGTGCGCCCGGGTCAGGGCCCACGCCCCGGGCCTCGACGTCATCTGCTTCACGGGATACCGGCTGGCCCGGCTGCGCCGCGACCCGCCGACGCCGGGCGTTCCGCGCCTCCTCGCCCATGTCGACGTCCTGATCGACGGGCGGTACGTCGCGGCGCTCGACGACGGACGGGGGCTGCGGGGCAGCTCCAACCAGACCGTGCACCACCTCACCGAACGCCTTCGGGACCGCGCCCATGACCTCGACCACGCTCCCCGGACCGCGGAAGTCCTGATCCGCGGTGGCGAAGTGGTGATCACGGGTGTTCCGCCCCGCCACCTGCTCGACAGCCTCGACCGGGCCCTGGCCGGGCGGGGAACGGCGTCGGGCTCCGAACCAGCAGGCCACGCAACCCGCGAGGAGACATCATGAGCCGAGGCAAGAGGGTGTACGTCGACGAAGCCGAGTGGCGGCGCGTCAACGAGGCGGCCCTCAAACTGAGGACCCTCAACGAAAGCCTGCCGCAGCTCATAGACGACGTACGCCGCACCACCCGACGCGACTTCGACCGCGGCTTCGACGCGGTCGACCGACGGCAGCGGGCCTTCGAGAGCGCCCTCGACGCCACCGGCGCGCAGATGCTGAAGATCGAGCAGCAGACCAACCAGCGGCTGCGCGACCACGCCCGGCGCATCGCCGAACAGGAGACACAACTCATCGCCCGCATCGACTCCACGGCGGAACAGGTCCGCCAGGAGACCGGCGAGCTGCTGCGGGCGGAACACGAGTGGACGCGTGATCTGCTGGCCGCCGAACACCAGGAGCGGGTGCGCGAGGCGAGCCGGCTGCGGGACGAGATCGAGTCCCTGCGCTCCGACAAGGAGCGGGCCGCACGGTACGCGCGGGACCTGCTCGCCCAGGCGGAGGCGACGGCCCGTCATCTGAACGGCCATCCCACGCTCTCGCGTTTCGCCGCCGGACGGGTCGAGAGGATGGAGCAGCGGCTGGTGATGGCACGCACCAACCTCGAAGCGGGTCTGGCCGAAGCGGCCCTGCCGGTGGCACAGGAGTCCTGGCTCCAGCTCAGCGAACTCCGCGTCGAGGCGGAGGCCGCCGACCTCGAATGGCGCATGCTGCACAGCGCCGCGACCCGCGGTCTGCTCCTGGTGGCCGACCTCGTCGACCGCAACCGGTTCCGCAACGGCGTCGGCGTGGACGGCAAGGAGAACGAGACCGAGGTCGTCGTCGACCGGTGGAGCAACGGTGGTCTGACCCTCCTGGAGGGACACATAGCGGCCCATCAACGGCGGCTCCGCGACGAGCTGGACCCGCTCTCCACCGACGAGTTGCGCGAGCTGGTGGAACAGCGCATTCCGAGGCTGCGGACGGTCCTTGAGGACATCACCCAGCTCGCGGGGGCCGAACAGCTCTCCTCGCAGTTGCGCGCCGACATCACCAGCGTCGCCGTCGAGGTGCTCGGCGCGAGCGGTTACTCCCTCCAGGGCTGGACGTATCAGGGCAGCGACGAACGCGGACCCGTCAGCGCCAAAGTCGTCCACGCCGACGGGAGCGAGATCGTCATCCACGTCCGCCAGCTTCCCGGCGAGGAGCCCAACTGCATTCTCGAACTGACCACCCACAACGAAGCGATCGGCGACGACGCCGTCCGGCGCGAGCGGGCCCAGGACGTGGTGAACAGTCTGATCGAGGCCCACATCCGCGTACAGAGCCCGCAGGACATCGGCGAACCCGAGCCGGGACGCGAGGACGTGGAGGGCTTCAGCACCCTCCGGTATGTGCCGCCCGCCCGCAAGGCGCTGCGGATCGAGACGACATGACCGGGCACACCGTGGTCGCGGAACGGCTCCGGGAGGCCCTGCACCTGGAGTCGTGCGAACCCGTCCTGGTGCTGTACGGGCCCGGCACGGAGGACAGTTTCGTCTGCACCGACTACCAGGAACGCTCGCTGCCCGACGCACTGCTCGTGCTGCTGCGCGCGGTCGGCTACCGGCGCGTCGCCTTCTGCTCCCCCGCCGAGCCGCTGTACTTCCGGGACATCGCCTCGTTGGCCACGGCCGGCGGCGAACCCACGGGCGGCCCCGTCGGCGGCGGCACAGGTACGCCGGGGGTGCGCACCGTGTCGGCCGGGCCCATCCGCGGGCCCCAAGGCGTACGACGGCAGTTCGGCCGCCGGGCGCCGTTCGCCGCCGCGGCGCCCACCGCGACACCCGTACCACCGCGGCCCGACCCGCTGTCGGAACCGGACCCGCTGGCCGTGTCACCCGTCTTCACGGCCCGGCGTCCGGTGCGGATCAGCCGAGGGAAGGGAACCAGCCGGAGCGCGGCCGTGCAGACGCTGCACCAGTACATGACGCAGAGCAGCGTCCGCACCGCCGTGGTGGTCGAGCAGGCCGAGTCGTATCTGCACCGCGACCGGGCGGCCGCCGAGATCAACATCCGTATCGGCGAATGGCTCCAGGGACCCACCGGCGGCAATGTGTGCATTCTGATCTTCTCGGCCTCCACCGAGGAACAGATCGTCGAGCACATACGGGTGAGTGACGGCTCCGCCGCGCTCGCCGGATACCTGGAGCGGCGCTCCGACCGGGCGTCCTCGCCGGTCGCCGGGGCCATCCGCGCCCCCGGCCGGGCGGAACTCGGCCGCCTGGTGCAGCTGAGCCGGCTGCGGGACGGCCTGACCGTCTCCGACTGGGCCGACACCGACCGCATCCTCAACGGCATGAACGCCCAAGCCGACGTCCTGGCCCGGGCCTGGCTCGCGCGCCTCGCCACGGCCCCCGAGTTCAGCGCCGGCGTGCTCGGCGGGTGGGACGTACGACTGCCGGAGGTCACGGCGTTGGAGGAGCTGGAGACGTTGACGGGACTGGACGAGGTCAAGGACTTCGTACGCCGTATCGTCGCCCTGCACCGGGTGGAGAAGGGGCTCGCGGCCAGGGGCAGGACGGCTCAGGCACCCTCCCGGCACCTGGTGTTCCGGGGCAACCCGGGCACCGGCAAGACCACCGTCGCCCGTATCGTCGCCCGCGTCTACCAGGAGCTCGGCGCCCTCGCCCGCGGCCATGTCGTCGAACCCGAACTCCGCGACCTCGTGCACGAGCACGTCGGAGGCACCACCCAGCGCACCACGCAGGTCATCGACCGCGCCCTGGACGGCGTCCTGTTCATCGACGAGGTGTACCGCCTCACCGCCAAGGACCGCGGCGGCTTCGGCCAGGAAGCGGTCGACACCCTGCTCAGCCGGATGGAGAACCAGCGCGAGCGCCTGGTGGTGATCGTGGCCGGCTACTCCGCCCCCATGGACGAGTTCCTGCGCAGCAACCCGGGCCTCAGGCGCCGTTTCCCGGTCACCAACGAGCTGGCCTTCGAGGACTTCGGCCCGGACCAGCTGACCGGCATCCTGCTGAACATGCTGCGGAAGCTCGGCCATGAACCGGACACACCGATGCGCGACTTCCTGGAACGCGTCGTGCACGACCTCCACCAGCGCAAGGACAAGGCCCCGGAGTCCTTCGGCAACGCCGGTGAGATGCGCAATCTCGCCCAGGCCCTGCACGAGCGCTGGGCCCAGCGCATCTGCGCCGAACACGCGGTCCCCGACCTCGACGCGCCGCTGGTCCCCGCCGACCTGCCACCCGAGTACCAGCGCAGGAGCGCCCCGTGAGCATTCCCCCGCCACCCCTGCCCAGCACCCCGCCGCCCGTGCCGGACTGCCCCGTGTGCGGTGCGCCCGCCCGACCGGGCGACGCGCACTGCGGCTGGCAGACGCTCGGTCCGCTGACCGCTGGACCGGCGACGCCCGACGCACGCGCGAGCCTCGCCGCACGGCTCGGCGCGGCCAGGCGGATCCGGCGCCTCACCGCGGCCCTGAGGGTGCTGGAGAGCTGCGCCCCCGCGAACCGGCCGGACTGGCTCACCCGGCTGGTCGCCGAGGCCGAGCCCGCCGAGGCGTCCGCCGCCGAGGACGCCGTACGCCGCGCACCATCACCACCGTATGCGGAGTATCCGGACGGCCTGGTGACGCTCCTGGGCTCCCTCACCGACGGGCGGCTGCGGCGCCTGCGGGTCCTCGCCCTGGGGCCCGAGGGGCTGACCGGGTTCGAGGTGACGGCCGGTTCCGGCCGCGTACCCCTGGTGGTGGAAGCCCACCGGGCCGACTGGCCGCGGCTCCTGCCGGCCCTCCCGGCGGATCCGTCGCGGGCTCTGTTCGCGCTGGCCGGCGGAGGTCCCGAGGACGCGGCCCCGCCCCCGGCGGCCGTGCCCGCCGCCCTGCCCGACTGGTGTGCGCCGGCCGCGGACGACGAGGCCGTCGTCCTGCTGGACCGGTGCACCGACTGGCCCGGCACGAGCCACCTCCGGTCCGCGCTGGACCAGCGGTGCCGGCCGGCGGTCACCGTGCGGGCGCCGATGTCACCGACACCGATGACGCAGGTGGTCAACGAGATGTTCAGATCCGCTCCACTGCGACACCCGGTCGCCCTCGCGGTGACCGAACGCGAACCCGTCACCCAGGGATACGTCACCTCGTCCCTCCCCCTGTTCACGGCGGGCACTCACCCGGGACGCGGCTGCACCGGCCGGGTACGGGTGCGCACACCCGCCTCGGGCAGTGCCTCGGGCCGGATCTCCCTGACGATCGCCGTGGTCGCCCTCACCGGAACCCGGCCGCACGAGTGGACCCTGCTGCGCAGCGTCGAGGCGGACCTCCCGGAGGACACCGAGGTCGTCGTCGACGTCACCCTGGCCGCCGCCGACGACGTACGGATCACCCTCGACGGACACCCGGAACCCGTACCCCTGCCCGCCGCGTGGCCCGACCTGTTGGCGCGCGTGTCCCGCGCCGGGCGCGAACTTCCCCTGGACCTCGTCCTGTTGCTGGAGCTGGGTGGCGCGGAGAGCGACCGGCGGGTCCGCATGGCCTCCCGGGTCGTCGAACGGATCGCGGCCGCCCGTCCGCCCGGGGCGCTGCGGGTGCGCACGGTCCCCTACTGGGAGCACCGCCAGGACCGGGCGACGGGGCAACTGGCGGCCACGCACGAGGTGTGGCCGTTCGTGCCGCCCGAAGTCGCCCTGGACGAACTGGAATCGCTGTACCGGCACAGCGAGCCCGTGCAGGAAGCGTTCGCGGCGGCCCTCGAGGAACCGCTGGCCGAGTTGGCGGCGCTGGGCGACTGGGCCGACGGCGACCGCTGCCTGCTGGTGGTCGCGACCCGCCCGCCGCAGCTCGGCCCCGACGACGAGCTGGAGACGGTCTCCCGCCGCTGCCCACGGGACCGGAACTGGCGGGACGGCCTCACCGCCACCGCCGACTGGCTCGGCGCCACGGCCGTACTGGTGCCCGCCGGCGGTTGGGGAGACGGCTTCGAGGCCCGCCGGGCGGCGCGGTTCACCGAGGAGCTGTGGCGCACGTCCCGAGAACACGGCTGGCACGTGCTCGTCGCGCCCGGCGACGGGGACACGGACGACCCGGGTGTGGCGGAGAAGGCCGCCGTGCTGACCGCCCCGGAGGCGGCGACGGCCTCGCCCGTTCCCTTCCCGTTCGCCGTGCCCCCCGCGTCCGCCTCCGCGGCTTCATCGATCTGACCGCCCTCCCACTCGGAACGAGGACCTCATGGCAACGGACCAGCCGCGCTCCGCCGACGATCTCGATCCCGATGCGCCCGGCGGGCCTGACGTCTCCCCTGCCAAGGCCCCGCGCTGGCCCAATGACGACGGCGTGCGCGTGGCCCTGTGGGGACCGTCGGGTTCCGGCAAGACCACGTTCCTGTGGGCGCTGCTCGCCGCCGACGACCGCAAACGCTCCGCCTCCCCCTGGCGTGTCAGCCCCTACGACGCGGAGGCCCGACGGATCAACGAGGCGGTTTTCTCCGGCATGTCGCTGAAGGGGTCCCTCCCGAACGAAACGCTCGCGCTCGAGCAGCCCTCCGCCTGGATTCTGTCCCGTGACCCCGCCGCCCCGCGCAAACCCCCGCGCGGAGTCCCGGAGTTCCTGCGCGGCAGGCGGGAGGAGGACGAGGAGATCCGTGTCCTGGTCCACCTTCAGGACGTTCCCGGCGTCGTCTTCGACTTCGAGAACAGGGAGGCCGACGCGTTCCGCGAGGCCGCGGTACGGCAGTTGGCCGACGCGGACGCCTTCATCTACCTCCATGACCCGTTGACGGACGCCGATTCCCAGGGCCAGCAGTCCGCGGTGTTCTTCCGCCGCATGCTCGACACGATCGAGGCCCGCCGTCCCGGCGAGCTGACCGGTCGGCGGCTGGAACAACACGTGGCCGTGTGCGTCACCAAGTTCGACCACCCCGTCGTCTTCGACCCGGCCTACCAGAACGGCTTCGTCCTGGCGGAGCCGGCACCGGGGACCAGCCGCGCACGGTCGGCGCCGGAGATCAGCGGCAAGAACGCGCGCGCGTACTTCGACTGGCTCTGCGAGCACCACGCCTACTACCGCCGCACCGAATTGGTGCGCAAGGACCTCCACACCCGCTTCCACCAGGACCGGGTCCGTTACTACGCCACGTCCTCACTCGGCTTCTTCCGCCGTGACGACGGCAGCTACAACCTGCGCGACCTGCGCAATGAGAAAGCCGGAGCCGGCCTGGGGGCCACCTCGGGCACCTACGCGCAAAGCCCCGTCGAGCCCGTCAACGTACTGGAGCCCTTCGTCGACCTGGTCCAGGCCATGCGCAGAATCCCACCCGGGCACGGCGCGCGGAGGGGGACGCCGGCGTGACGGGCGACGCCGATCCGAGGGCGGGCTCGGGCCAGGCGGCCGAGGGGGAGTCCGCCGTGCTCAGTGCCTCGGCCGCGTGGGCCGTGCTGGGCAAGGAGGAGGGCAGCCGCCGGGACTACAAGGTCCTGAGCGCGCTGCAGAACCGGATCTCCTTCTACGACCGTCAGGTCCGCGACCACCTCCCCGGCACCCCGGTCGACCCGCTGCGCCCCCCGCCCACGCCGTACTACGTGTACTGGCCGGGCCCCACGACCAAGCAGGGTGCCCCGACGCTGAACTGCAGCCGCTTCGAGCGCACCGACGTCCGCGACGGCACCGGCCGTACCAGCCTGCGGATGCACTTCTTCAACGTGCGGCTGAGCGATCTGCACGACGGGCACGAGCCCGTGGACGGCGTCGCGGGATACACGGACCTGGCGCGGGCCATGGACGGGGCGGCCTGGGCCATGCCCGACGACCACGCCGAGTTGGTCCGGCTCGACTTCCGTCCCGCCGCCGTCCCGGCCGCCGTCCAGGGCGCGGCGCTGCGCGGCTTCGAGTGGCTGGCGACGGGCGCGGCGGCCGTGCTGGCCGGACGGGTCGTCATCACCGGTGCCCAGGACGTGTCCGTGTCCGACCGGCTGCGTTGCCTGGACGCGATCGGGGGGCTCCTGCCGTACGGAGCGCGCTCGATGGTCGCGGCGGCGACCTTCGCCCAGGCCTCCGGTATGCACGGCATCCGGCTGTTCTTCGACGACCTCGCCCCGCAGGGAGCGTTCGCGCTTCCCTGGGAGAGCCCGGTTGTGCCACCGCCCCCGGCCGCCGGCCGCCGCTATCTCGAACTGCTGCTGCGGCAACGGCAGACGACGACACCGGCGGCGCTGTTCACCGCGCTGCTCGGCGTGCCAAGGCCACGTTCGCTGGAGGACCCACAGGCGGTGCTGGAAGCCGCCGAACGCGCCCTGCATCCCCATGCGGACATCACGGCCGACCTGCGGACCGGCGCCGCGGCCGCCGACCGGGCCCGTGCCCTGCTGACAAAGGGGCGGGAGAAACCACCCCTCGGTCCGGAGGAGACGGCCCTGTGGTGGCGGAGCCTGCTGACCGGCCCCGGCGCGGGCGACACCGGGCCGACGCATCTGCGCGCCCTGGCCTGGGCGCCCGGCCCGGGGAATCTCGGCACCCTGGCGCCCGGACTGCTCTCCGTCCTGCCGTGCTCCGAGGGGGTCGACACCGTCGTGTGGTACTGCGCGCGGGCCGACGAAGCCGGCCTGCTCGGGGATCTGCTCGCCCTGCTCGTGCGGAAGGTCGACGCCGACGCCCCCGAGACCCTGCGCGCCCTGCTCGCCGTACTGAACCGCACTCGCTACGACACCGCCTCGGCCACGGCCCTGGCCGAGGCCCTGGGACGCCGCACACGCCTGCTGACCCGGATGCGGGGCGCCGACACCCCGGCGACGCTGGATCTACTCACCGCCTTGAGCCGCGCCGTCCCCGATCACGCGCCCGTGCCCTGGCTCCGCCTGCCGCGCGCCCTCCTGCACGACAGGCGCGACAGGCCCGACGGGCACGACAGGCACCCGCCGAGCGAGGAGGACATCTTCGAGGCCTACCAGCAGATCACCGGATTCGTCGGCCTGATAGAAGCGTTCGTACGCGAGCGGCGGCCCGACCGGAGGGACGAGGCCCTGCGCCGGCTGGCTCCCCTGCGCCGCCGGCTCGCGGAGATCGCCCGCGCCGACGCGCGCGCCGCGGAACTGCTCGTGCTGGAACATCTCTCCACGCAACGCGCCGCCGAGCCCGCCGCGACATCGGCGCGCAGCGCGCTGGAGCTGGGCTGCACGCCCGAGGAGGTGGTGGACGCCCTGGTGTCCGGTTCTCCCGACCGTCCCGCCGACGAACTGCGCCTGCTCCTGCGGGACGTGGGACAGCGGGAAGCTCGGATACGCCGACTGGAATCCGCGGCGCTCCGGCCGGACGGCGCGCTCGACCGGACGCGGGGAACGGCGGAGTTGCTCCGGCACATCGAGGGCGAGCTGGCCGCGGCCGAGCACCAGGACCTGGAGCGGGGTCGGGAACTCACCGCGCGGAAGAGCTGCTTGACGGGGTGGCTGCGGGCCTTCCACCGCCGCTCGGGCTCCGTGGAGGGGCGGGCCGTCGATGAGTGGTGAGCGCGAGCTGCCCGACACGTGGGAGACACGGGAGGCACAGGAGACACGGGAGACACGGGAGACACGGGAGGCACGGGAGGCACGGGAGGCACAGGAGACTCTCCCCTCGGATCTGCGCGACGACGAACCGCACTACGAGATCCACCCCGTGGCGGGCGGCCTGCTCCGCGTGCGGTGGGGCGGGCGCGAACGCCATGTCTCCCCCCTGCCTTCCCTCCCCGGTGCGGACGCCCTGTTCACCGGGTACGAGGATCTGTGCGCCCCGTGCGGCACGGAGCACGAACGGCTGGAGCGGCAACGGGCCGCGGTACGGAGCGTGGCCGACCGCCCCCACCGCTACGCGACCGCGGCCGCGGCGCTGCTCACCCCCCGGCCGCCCGGCATTCCGGGCGCGCCCTTTCCCGAACCCGCCGCCCGGCTGCGCGAGCTGGACACGGTGACCTCGCTGCTGCCCTGGGGCGTACGGGCCCGGCTGGCTGCCACCACCTCTGACGAACCCCTGCGCGGCGCCTACTTCACGCCGGACGCGTACGCTCCCGGCGCGGAGCCGGACGACACGGTGGCGGGCTCGTACCTCTCCGCGCTGGTCAGGCACCTCGAGGAGGCAGCCACCGAGACGGAGCGCCTCGAACGAGTGGACTTCCTGACCCGGGGGCTCCGTGAGTTCCGGGAGCCGATCGACCCCGGGAATCCGCATACCGCCCCTGCGGCCCGAGCGCTCCTCGAGCAGGTGCTGCGGCAGTGGCGGGAGCGCCCCTACATCCGTCTCCTCGCCGCTCTCGGCCGTCGGCCGGACACGGTACGGGAGGAGGTGGACGCGCTCCTGGGCGACGGCGGCCACGCCGCGCACACCGACGGCCGGGCCACCGCCGAGGCGCTGGTGGACGTCGTCAAGGACCACTTCGCGGACCGTCCGGGTGGCCTCTGGGAGGCCGTGCCCCCGCTGCTGTGCCTGGCCGGCATCGACGACCGGCTCGACGGGCAGCTGGAGAAGGCCGTACGCGCGCTGCCCGCGGACGCCGCACCCGTGCGCGTGCGGGAGGTGGCGCCGCTGAGCGCGGGGGTCCGTCTGGAAGCCGTACTGCGTCTGCTGACCCGCGTCGGTACCGGTGCGCCGCATCACCCGGGTCCCGCGGCCCCGCTGCCGGGGCCGCTCCTCGACGTACTCGCCGCGGCCTTCCGCGCCGAGGCGTCGACCGTGCTCCCGCCACTCATCGAGGACATGGAGCGGGAGTTGGGCGAGATCGAGCGGCGAACCGCCGAGCGCATGCTCACCCGCCACGCACTGGGCCTGCCCCGGTCGACACGCCCGGTGGACCGGGCGCCCCTTCCCGAGGACGGAGGTACGGAGACATGACGAACGACGCGTCCGGCACCGAGGCGCACGGCACCGCGTACGGCGTGGACATCGGCGCCGGTCTGCTGCGGGTCGTCAGGGCGGAGGCGAACGGCACGTTCACGCCCTGGCAGCACCCCGCCCCGGTGGTGCCGGGCGGCCCCGGCCGGGGCGTCCTGGACGACGCGGCCCTGCCGACGCTGCTCAGGCCCCGGACAGGGGCGGCCCACCGGGTGGTCGCGGCCGTACCGCACAGTCGGCTCGGGCCAAGCCCGGACGGCCGGCCGGAGACGGAGGAGGTCCGAAACCTGCGCGCCGTCCTGTCGGCCTGCGGCGCACAGCGTACGGAGCTGGTCTCCGCGCCGCTCGCCGCGCTCACCGTGCCCGCGGTGCGGGCGGTACTGCCGTCCGGGTACTCCAGGGTGGTGGTCGCGGATCTCGGGGCGGGCCACAGTGAGTTGGTCCTGTGCGACACGGCCGGTGCCGTTCCCCGGGCTCTTGCCTGGACCGCCACCGAACCGTCCGGGGCGGCCCCCGATCCGCACTGGGAGCTCGCCGGTATCGGTCTGCCGAGTGCCTCTCCTCCCCGTGCGGACCGGCTCCGGCTCGCCCAGGAGTTGATCAGCCGGCTGCACCCGGACGAGGCCGAGCGATCGGAGCTGGCGGTGGAACAGGCCCGCGACGAGCGGGCGAAGCGGGCCGCGGGCGATGGACCCGACGACGAGATCAAACCCCTGTGGCAGCACATCGAGGTGTACCGCAGCGTGCTCCATCCCGACAACCACCACCTCACCTGCGGGCAGGTTCTGGATGTCCTGAACGAGCTGGCGCAGCCGCTGGGCGAACTCGCCGCCCGGTTGCGGCAGTCGGATCCGGCCGTCCGCGAGGCCGGTCTGCTGGTACTGGGGGGTGGCTCGGTGTTCGCGCCCTTGCGGCACGCTCTCGCCCGGGGCCTCGGCCTCCCGGCCGACGCACCGGTCCGCACCGCGCCCCTTCCGGTGCTGGCCGCAGCCCAAGGGGCCGCCCTCGTAGCGGCGCGCTCGGCGCCGTCTCCCGAGGCCCTTCGGCAGCAGCCTGCGCCCGATATCCCCCGGCAGCCCGCCGGGACGCCGGTGCGGCTCGCCGTCGTCGTCCACCGAGCGGCCGGTGACCGGGTGGAGGAATGGCTCGCCCCGCTGCCCGTGCCCGCCTCGCCCGCCGCCGAGTTCCTCCGCGATCCCTGCACGGGCGCCGACGCCGTATGCGACTGGGGCGGTCCCGCCTCGCTGTCGCTGTGGATACGGCCGCCGGGCGCCGACGGCTTCGCGCCGCTCGCCGTCGAGGCCTCGCGGATTCCCGTGCCCGCGGGCCGCTACCGCATCGGGACCAGTGTGGACGCCGCCGCGCGGCCCCTGCTGGTCTTCGCCGGGGCCGGCCGTACGGATGCCGCCATCACCGTCGCGGTCGCGGACGCCGCGCCCGCGGCGTTCGCCGACGACGGGACTCGTCCCACCGGGGAGGGCCGGTGAACAAGGAAGAAGAAGAGGAAGTCGTGGCCGCGCTGCGGGCCACGGACGCCGCGTTCCGCGGCCTCGAACAGTCGCTCGCGGCCGCCGACGGCCGGCAGGCCGACATCTTCCGGACGCTGGTGCGGCTCGAGGCGCCGCTGGGCGGTCTCTCCTCCTGCGCCGCACGCATCCGCGCCCTGCTGGATGTCGCGGACTTCGACGCCGAGTTGCGCAAGCGCTTCGCCGAACGGACGCGACGCGTCGAGGCCGTCGGCGACGGTCTCGACGCCCTCCGCGCTGTGCAGGCCACCTGGCAGGAACAGGAAGCGGAGCTGACTGTTCAGGAGGCGGAGCACCGGCGGCTGTCGGAGGAGAAGGCCGAGTTCGACCGGCGGGCCCTGCTGGCCGCCCAACTGCCGGGGCTGCGCAGGACGGTCGAGCGACTGCGGCAGGCGGAGACCGAGGCACGGGCGGCACAGCGCGAGCTGCGCGAACGCTCCGCACGCCTGTCCGAACCGATCATCGAGGCGCTGTCCACCGAGCGCCATGACGAGGAGAGGGAGAGGGAAGCGGAGGGGGAAGCGGAGGGGGAAGCGGAGGGGGAGGGGGAGGCGGCTGCGGGGAGCACGGAGGCGGCCGACCGATCGAGCGAGACCGTGCACCCCAACGCAGCCGAACAGTCACTCCTCATCGAAAACACCCCCGCGGACGATTCGGTTGCCGCGTTGGAGAGCCTGCGGCAGGCCGCCCAGGACTGGTCCGAGGAGGCCGGCGAGCTGCTGGACGTCCTCACCCCGGGCGTCGCCGAGGTTTTCGCCCGAGCCCAAGCGCTCCAGACCCGACTGGCCGCGCAGTACGCCGCCCTGCGGGACGCGGAGTACCGCGTCGACGAACTGGCGGCCCGTCTGGAGGACACGGCAGCTCGCCACCAGGCGGCCGAGCAGCGCTCCGAGACCGGCCGCAAGGCACTGCATCTGCACTTCGAAGCCGACCTGGAGCTCACCAGCGCCCTGGCCGCCTACAGCACCGAACCGGACATCAGCCACGTCGAAGCCGGTCTCCACCGCCTACGGCAGTCCCTGGCGGCCATTGACGTCGCGCTGCGCAGTCACCACGCGGCACGACAGGAGCACACCGTTTTCCTGCGCCTGGGTGACACCGTCCAGCCGGACACCACCGCACCGCCGGTCCCGGAGCCGCGTACGGATACATCCGGCACGGCGGACCGCGCCCCCGACCCAGGCGAGGCAAGCACATGAAAGTCACCCACTGGCTCCGTTCGGGCGCGGCGCTCCTCCTGCTGCTGCCGGGGACCCTCGGCTTCGCACCCGCCCACAGCCCTTCCAGCCCTTCCACTCCGGATGCCTCGCGCCCGGCACTCGCCCGCACAGACGACGCGGCGCCACTCCCCCAGACGGACCGGGCCACCGCGCTCGGTGAACTGGGCCTGGACTCGGGTGCGGACTACGTGGTCGTCATCGACAGCTCCGGATCCATGCGGGCCCATCGGGAGCAGGTGACCCGCGCGTTGCAGTCCCTCCTCGACGGCCTCGGCCCCCGGGACCGGGCGGCCCTGGTCTCCTTCCGCGCGGCCCCCGATCCGGCCGGGATCGTCGCGCCGCTGGAAGCGGTGGACGCTCCGGACGCCCTCGTGCGACTCCTGCCCGACGAATACGGCTCCACCGACATCAGCACGGGTGTGGACCAGGGATTGCGCGTCCTCGAACGCAGTACGGAGGTCCGCCCGGCCGCCCTCGTACTGATCACCGACGCCGGCCAGACCCCTGACACCGCCTCCCCCGCCGGGTGGCAGCGGCTCGTCGACCGTATCGCCCAACTGCGCGCCCGCCAGCAGCCCTCCTCCCTGAACCAACTGGTGCGCGGGGTGGTCCTCGACTGGGGTGGAGGCGACCGGGCGGAGGCCTTCAGGGTCGGCCCGGGCTGCCGGGCCACCAGCAGCTACACGATCGCGCAGTGCTTGTTCGGCCGGTCCGAGACCAGCCAGGTGGCCCCCGCCCGCGCGGCGCAGTCGCTGCGCGCGCTGCCGGACGAGTTCGCCGACCGCGGTCTGGAAGCGTTGCTCGCCCCGGACGCGGCTCGTGTCCGCACCGGCGACGCGGTGCGCGTACGCCTGGGCCGGCCGCGTCTCACCGGCACGGACTCCGCCGACGTACCCGTCACCTTCTCGTCCCGCACCGGGCATCTGCCCCTGCGCGTCCAGGACATCACCGCGCACGTGGACGGACTGTCCCCGAACGTGGCGGGCACGCTGGAAAAACCCGTCGATCTCGCGCCCGGCGCCGATGCCACCACCACCCTGCGCGTGCGCTGGAACGAAACGCCCCGGCCGTGGTACGCGGCGGGTCCGCCCAGTCGGACCGGCACGGTGACCCTCCGTTACACCCTGGCCAGCCGCTACAGCGCGGTCATGTCCCGGGCCTCCGTTCCCGACCACCGTTTCGCCCCAGGGACCGGCACCGGGAGCGTAGGTCTCTCCGTCCCGGCGTCCACCCTGTGGTGGTCCGAGGTGGCCGCGCTCGCGCTCCTGGTCCTGCTCCTGCTGATCCGGCTCGGGGGTTTCCCCGCCAGGCTGTGGGTGGTCACCGAGCCGGACGGCACGCGCCCGGCGCAGGTGCTGGTCTGGCTGCCGCGGCAGACCGTGCGCCGGCGCGTCTCCACGGACCGGGAACTCACCCTGACCGTGCGCTGGAAACCGCACCGGGCATGGTCACGGGAAGGGCCGCTGCGGGTGGTGTTGTGGCCACTGGGCAGGTCCACCGCGGGCACCCAGGTCAAGCCCCAGCACGCGCTGCCGCTGCGGCGCTACGGGTCCCGCGCCGCATTGCCCGGTTTCGAAGGCCTCCGCCTCGTCCGCGGTGGCTGGCTGCGGCCGCGCCGCAAACGCCCCTGAACACCGCGGACCACAAGGACGCGGCACCCGCCCGAGAAGGGACAGTCGAACGATGCCTTACGAGAACGAATACGCGACGGACACGGACCGGCAGAGCCAAGCCGTCGTGCGCACGGTGGAGGTGGACCTGGCCGGCGGTGGCCGGGTGGAGGTGCGGGCGGTCTCGGGCGGTGGGG
The DNA here is from genome assembly GCF_054462255.1 of Streptomyces sp. SD15. Lineage (NCBI taxonomy): Bacteria > Bacillati > Actinomycetota > Actinomycetes > Kitasatosporales > Streptomycetaceae > Streptomyces > Streptomyces sp. SD15. The sequence goes on from NZ_JBTLMO010000017.1 coordinate 65,505, forward strand.
CGACGGACATCGCGAGCGTGCCAGGGAGTTTCGAGGAGGCCATGGACTCCCTTCGCGGAGTGGCCCGCGCGACACTCGCCGCCGTACGCGCCGCCGGACCCGACGAGGCCACCGTGGAGTTCGGAATGAACGTACGCGCCAAGACGGGTCAGTTGATGGGCTTCCTGGTGTCGGCGGACACCGGCGCGGACCTCAAGGTGACCATGACCTGGCGCAAACCGGACACCCCCCGAAACACGGCCTCCACCTGACGCGGGCAGGTCCGTCACGAAGAACGTGGGCCTTCACCGCCACGAACGGTGAAGGCCCACGTCACGCACGCCGACCGGAGTGGCTCACGAGTAGGTGATCGCTCCCGTCCGGGAGGTGCGTTTCCCCTCTGTCGCCCCCGGCCGCGCGAAGGTTGCCGCATCCGCGAAACATTCGGCCCCTGCGTTTCCACAGCATCAGGAGATCGTCCAGGTCGGACGCCTCCCCCGGCTACGTCGCCCACCCGCTGGCACCCCTTCCCCTCCCGGACACCGTGGCGTCACACCGGACGGGAAGATTTCGGCCGTCCCCCTACGTCGCTGTTTATCCGTCGGCCCCCACCCAGGGCGCGACGCGGAAGGACGACGTGCGCCGTGTCCTTGCTCCCGCTCGACGAACTCCCCACCACGCTCCCCTCCCCCTCCCCCTCACCTACCCCCTCACCCGTCCGCTCCCCCTCCACCGCCGCCCGCCTCACCCGCCTGACGGTGACCCTGCTCCCGCTCCTGCTGATCGGGGCGTGGGCGGTGGTCGACTGGCGCACGGTGCGCGACGGCGCCGTCCGGCTGGCCGGCGCCGACCCCTGGTGGCTGCTGGCCGGAATCTTCTTCACCTGCCTCGGCTGGACAGCCGCCGCATGCGTCCGGCAAGGAGCCGTACCGGAACGGCTGCCGCCCGGGCTGCTGCTCGCGTCGCAGTTCGCCGCCGGCGCCGCGAACCATGTGCTTCCCGCGAGCATCGGCGCCCATGCAGTCACCCTGCGTTTCCTTCAGGGCCGCGGCATATCTCTGGCCCGGGCCACCGCCTCGCTCGCCTTGTACTCGCTGGTCAAGCCACTGGCGAAGACGGTGGTGCTCATCGCGTTCCTCGTGGCCTTCCCCGACGTGTTGCGGCTCGGCGAACTCGTCCCGGACGACTTGACGTTGCTCCTGGCCGCCGGTGCCCTGGTGCTCGGCCCCGTCATCGCCTGCCTGCTCCTGACGGTCGTACGTCCACTGCGCCGCCCGGCACTCGGATTCGTACGCACCGCCCTGACCGAAGCGCGGCTCCTGCACACCCGGCCCAGCCGTGTCCTCCCCCTCTGGGGTGGAGCGGCCGCCACCCCACTGCTCCAGGGAAGCGTGATCGCCTCGGTCGGGTTCTCGCTCGGACTGCCGCTGTCCTGGGCGCAGGTGGTCCTCGCGCTCCTCCTCGCCAGCACCGCCGTCGGAGCCGTGCCCGCGCCGGGCGGCATCGGTCCGGTGGACGCGGCGCTGGTGTTCACCATGGTCGCCTTCGGCGCCCCGATGGACCTGGCCACGACGACCATCGTCGGCTACCGCGTCCTGACGGTCTGGGTACCCCTCCTGCCGGGCACGCTCGTCCTCTCGGCCCTCGTCCACCGCAAGGTGCTGTGAGCCGAGGGCCCGCGGTCCCGCGTGTGCGGGCTCACGGCCTCACCGAAGCCCTTGCTGACGAAAGGTGACGTGCCCAGGTGAAGCAGAATCTCCTCAGCCCTCGTCCGGCGTCAGCCGCAGCGAGATGCTGTTGATGCAGTACCGCTGATCAGTGGGAGTGGGATACCCCTCCCCCTCGAACACATGCCCAAGATGCGACCCGCACCGAGCACACCGCACCTCCGTCCGCAGCATCCCGTGCGACCGGTCCTCGATCAGCTCGACCGCGTCGGAATCCTTCGGGTCGAAGAAGGACGGCCAGCCGCAGTGCGACTCGAACTTCTCGCCGGAGGTGAAGAGTTCGGCGCCACAGGCCCGGCAGGAGTACACGCCCTGCGTCTTGGTGTCGGTGTACTCGCCGCGGAACGCCGGCTCCGTGCCCGCCTGGCGCAGGACGGCGTACTCGGCCGGGGTCAGCTCCGCGCGCCACTGCTCGTCCGGCTTTTCGATGTCGTACGACATGAAGCTCAACCCCTCACAAAAGCTACGGCTACTTCGACAGGCGGGTCAGGATCTCGGGGCCGAGATCCGTCACGTCACCCGCGCCCATGGTGAGAACCAGATCACCGGGCTTCGCCATTCCCGCGACGACGTCGGGCACCGCCGCCTTGTCGTGCACCGGCGTCACGTCCGCGCCCGCCGCCCGCGCCGCCTCGATGATCAGCTCGCTGGTGATGCCCGGGATCGGGTCCTCGCGGGCCGGGTAGATGTCGAGGACCACGGAGGCGTCCGCGAGGGACAGGGACTGGCCCATCTCCTTGGCCAGCTCCTGGGTGCGGGAGAACAGGTGGGGCTGGAAGACGACCAGGATGCGGCCCGAGGCACCCGCGCGCATCGCCTCCAGGTCCGCTGTCATCTCCGTCGGGTGGTGCGCGTACGAGTCGACGACCTGGACGCCCGCCTCCTCGCCCTTCAGCTGGAGGCGGCGCTTCACCCCGGTGTAGGAGGCCAGCGCGGGAGCCAGATCGGACGCCGGGATGCCCAGCGCCACGCCCGCCGCGAGCGCCGCGACCGCGTTGTGCGCGTAGTGGCGGCCGGGGACGGAGACCGCGAAGGTCAGCTCCGAGCCGTCCAGCTCCACCGTCACCTCGCTCTTCAGGCCCTGGGCGGTGACGGACAGGACGCGGACGTCCGCGTCCGCCGATTCGCCGTACGTCACCACGCGGACGGAGTCCGGCAGGCGTCGGGTCAGTTCGCGCGCGCCCTCGTGGTCCGCGGAGATCACCAGCGTGCCGCCCGGCACGATCTTGCCCGCGAACGTCTCGAAGGACTCGTAGATCGCGTCCATGGACGCGTAGTTGGCGTGGTGGTCCAGCTCCACGTTCAGGACGATCGCCACCTCGGGCGCGTACTTGTGGAAGCTGCGGTCCGATTCGTCGGCCTCGGCGACGAAGATCTCGCCCTCGCCGTGCAGGGCGTTCGAGCCGGGGGCGTCCAGGTCGCCGCCGATCGCGTACGACGGGGACACACCGAGGGACGACAGGGACACCGCGAGCATCGACGTCGTCGTCGTCTTGCCGTGGGTGCCCGCGACCGCGATCGGGCGCAGGCCGTCCATCAGGCGGGCGAGGGCGTCCGAGCGGTGGACCACCGGGATGCCGAGTTCGGCCGCGCGGGCCAGCTCCGGGTTGTCGGCGCGGATCGCCGACGAGACGACCACACAGGTGGCGTCGGACGCCAGGTGGTCCGCCGCGTGGCCGATGTGCACGGTCGCGCCCAGCGCGCGCAGGGCCTCGGCGGTCGCGGACTCCTTCGCGTCACTGCCCGCCACCTTCGCCCCGCGCTGCGCCAGGATCTTCGCGATCCCCGACATGCCGGCTCCGCCGATCCCGATGAAGTGCGGTCGGTCCATGGCGGTAGGAAGGCCGGGTGCCATGCGTGTTTCTCCCCAAGATCCGATACGAGGCTGAGCGCGCCTACGACGCAGCGCGGGCCCAGCCTAATCCTTGTCGTGAGCGCGCAGCGCTCCGACAGGGACGCGGGGCTGTGTCCAGCATGCGGCTCCGCCGCGTGGGCGCGAGCAGCCACACACGACCCGCGGCAGCAAGCCCACCGCAACCTGAACGGCGCCCCCGACCCGGCCCAGCCCAGCCCAGCGGCTACGCCTTGCTGTGCGAGAACAGCTTCAGCACCGGCACCCCCACCTTGTGCCGGGCCCGCGAGGCCCAGTCGCGGTGGAAGAACTCCTCTACGTAGTGGGGGTCGGTCAGCACGATGACCTCGTCGGCGTCGATCTCTTCGACCAGGGCCTTCAGCGCGTCCAGCGGGTGGTCCTCGATGAGCCGTCCCGCCGCCTCGCTGCCGGCCGAGCGCAGGGCCACCAGGGACACCTCGAGGGCCTGCTGTCCCTGGCTGACGGCCTCATCGCCCTCCGGGACCTCGCGCTCGTGGGCCGCCTCGTCGAGCTCGCCGAGCGCGACGTCGTCGATGGCCCGCAGCAGTCGGTCCGCCTGGTCGCCCCGCGGCTGGAGCAGCACATGGAAGGCCACCGCCTCGTCACCGTGCAAGGTGGTGACGAACTCCACGTCGGCGGACGTCAGGGCCTTCTCGATCATCAATACGCTTGTGAACACGACAGGCGCCCTTCTCCTCCGTGGGCCTCCCTGGGCCCCTGCGGAAACCATCCTGCCCCGTGACCGCACGGGGGCTGCGAAATCAGTGTGCCCTGCGGAAGATAAGTGGAACGGGACATTTGCCGACTTGTCGGGACCTGCCCGGTTACCAGGAAAGACCGGCTTGTCAGGGCCGACGGTAGCGGGCGAACAGGAACCCGGCCTCCTCCAACAGGGACGTCAGTTCGAACTGCTTCGGGACCGCCACCGAGGGCCCTGAGGTGATCCGCTGCGCGTCGCCCGCGGTGAGCCTCGGGGAGAGGGTCAGGCAGAGTTCGTCGAGAACCCCCGCCGCGACCATCTGGCCCAGCAGTCGCGGGCCACCCTCGGTCAGCAGCCTGGTCATGCCGCGGTCGGCGAGGGCGCGTACGGCCCGGGCCGGGTCCACGCCCATGCCGTCCCCGGCGACCACCACCTCGGCGCCCGCCTTCTCGGCCGCCGCCACCCGGTCCGGTGCCGCCGCGGCCCCCGTCAGGACCAGCGTGGGCACCAGCGGCGAGGCGAAGAGGGGAAGAGAGAAGTCCAGGTCCACACTGGCCGTGACGACGGCGATCGCCGGTGCGGGGCCCTGACCGGACGCCTCCCTCAGTGCCGCGAAGTCCGCACGCGCGCGTGCCGGGCGGTAACCCTCCTGACGTACCGTTTCCGCGCCGACCACCACGACGTCCGCGAGCCCCCTCAGCACGCCGAAGATCCGCATGTCGGCGGCGCTGGAGATGCCCTGGGACTTCCCGTCGTGCTGGGCGGCCCCGTCGAGCGTGGAGACCATGTTGGCGCGCAGCCAGGGCTCACGGACATCGGGGTAGGCGTATGCCTCCGCCAGCTCCAGGAGCTCCCATTCGCGGTCCGCCGCCTCCACACCGGCCGTTCCGGGGGCCCCGGCGGAGGCCTGGGCTGCTGTTTCGTAGGTCACAGGGAACAGGCGTCGCATGTCGTGCAGTGTGGCACGGCCCGTAGAGTGAGGAACCGTGTCGTCCTCCACCGCCGCTTCCGGGATCGAACCGATAGCCGAAGCAGCCCCCCTGTCCCTGTGCGCCCGCGAGCCGCACGTCCCCGCGGACCGGCTCGTCGCCGAGATGGTGCCGCCACCGCGCTTCGACTCGGTGCGCTTCGAAACGTACATTCCGGACCCGAACCAGCCCAGCCAGACCGAGGCCGTACGCGTCCTGGCCGGCTTCGCGGCCGGTCTCGGCGGAGCGCACGCCCTCGGCACCGGCAAGCGGAAGCTGTTCAGCTTCGGAAAGGCCCCGGCGAAGGCCCCCGCGGGCCCCCGCGGCGTCTACCTCGACGGCGGCTACGGCGTCGGCAAGACCCACCTGCTCGCGTCCCTGTGGCACGCGACTCCGGCCGAGCCCTCACTCAAGGCCTTCGGCACCTTCGTGGAGCTGACGAACCTGGTCGGCGCGCTCGGCTTCCAGCAGACCGTGCGCACGCTCTCCGGCCACCGACTCCTGTGCATCGACGAGTTCGAACTCGACGACCCGGGCGACACGGTCCTCGTCTCCACCCTGCTCGGCAAGCTGGTGGACGCGGGCGTCGCGCTCGCCGCCACCTCGAACACGCTGCCGGGCAAGCTCGGCGAGGGCCGGTTCGCGGCCGCCGACTTCCTGCGCGAGATCCAGGGCCTGTCCGCGCGCTTCCGGCCACTGCGCATCGACGGCGAGGACTACCGTCACCGCGGGCTGCCCGAGGCCCCGGCGCCCTTCACCGACGAGCAGGTCACGAAGGCCGCGTACGCCACCGCCGGGGCGTCCCTCGACGACTTCCCGCACCTGCTCGACCACCTCGCGCGCGTGCACCCCAGCCGGTACGGCGCCCTGACCGACGACCTCAGGGCCGTCTGCCTCACCGACGTCCGGCCCGTTCCGGACCAGTCGACGGCGCTGCGGCTCGTCGTCCTCGCCGACCGGCTGTACGACCGCGAAGTGCCCGTCCTCGCCTCCGGAATGCCCTTCGACAAACTGTTCAGCGAGGAGATGCTGAACGGCGGCTACCGCAAGAAGTACTTCCGCGCCATATCCCGGCTGACCGCCCTCGCGCGGGACGCCAAGGGGCTCGTTGAGGCGTAGATCACGACGAGATCTCGGCACTTCCCCTCCCGCTCAAGCGTCTCTTCAGAGTGAAACGTCGCGTTAACCCTGCAAACAACTCTCCGGGTTAGCGTAGTTAGCGTATTTGTTGACGTCGGAGACGAGACGGCGGGAGGGAGCGCATGTTACGAGGCACGACGGCCCGGACCCTGTATCTGGTACTCGCCGCCGTCCTGATCAGCCTGCAGCTGTTCGCCCCCACCGAGTCGTTCGCGTCCGCGCACAAGGGTGACGTCGTCTCCTGTGGCGACGCCGAGCATCCGCAGAAGACGGCACCGCCGTTGGGCGCCCGTCAGCGGGCCGGCGACGAGGACCTCGTCCCCGAAACACTGGCACGCGTCATGGTCGAGAGCGACCCCGCGGCCGCGAACCCGCTGCCTTCCCGTAGCGCCGCGCACCACCCCGGCGCGTCGAGATCGTCGAGATCCTCGACCGTCCACTCCCCCGAGGCACTTCAGGTCTTCCGCTGCTGAGCGGAGCGCGTCCCCCCACGCTCCGTCTTGTAAGCCGACGCGCCCCCCATGGCGCGCCAGGAGGAACTGACATGCAGCCTCTCATCGACCATGCCCGCTCCTTCGGCCGACGGCCCGAGGATTTCGCCTCGCTCGCCAAAGGCCAGTCCCCGCAGGTTCTGTTCATCACCTGCTCCGATTCCCGGGTCGTCCCGGCCCTGATCACCGGCGCCCGCCCGGGCGAGCTCTTCGAGCTGCGCACCGCGGGCAGCATCGTCCCGCCGTACGTCTCCGGACGACCGACCTCCGAGGCGGCCACCGTGGAGTACGCGGTGGATGTACTCGGCGTGTCCGAGATCGTGGTCTGCGGCCACTCGCACTGCGGCGCCGTCGGCGCACTGGTGCGCGGCGAGGACCTGACGGCCGTACCCGCCGTGCGTGACTGGCTCGCGCAGGCCAAGCCCCCGGCGGACGCTCCGGACGACGACCCCACCGTCGCCGACGCGGTCCGCAACCACGTCCTCGCGCAACTGCTCAGGCTCCGCGAGTACCCGTGCGTGCAACGCGCCCTGACAGCAGGTCAGCTACGCCTGCACGGCTGGTACTACGAGGTCCACACCGGTGCCGTCAGCGCGCACCGGGCGGACACCGACATCTTCGAGGCGCTGTGAGCCGCGCGAGGGAACTGATGAAATTCCCCTACCTGCGGCAGGACTTCGCCGCCTCGATCGTCGTGTTCCTGGTCGCCCTGCCGCTGTGCGTGGGCGTCGCCGTCGCCTCCGGTGCACCGGCCGAACTCGGCCTGGTCACCGGCATCGTGGGCGGTCTCGTCACCGGGCTGATGCGCGGCAGCAGTCTTCAGGTGTCAGGACCGGCCGCGGGGCTCACCGTGCTGGTCTTCGAGGCGGTGCGGGAGTATGGCCTCGCCACCCTCGGTGTCATCGTGCTCGCCAGCGGTGTGCTCCAACTCCTCATGGGTGCCCTGAAGCTGGGGCGCTACTTCCGGGCCATCTCGGTGGCCGTCGTCGAGGGCATGCTGGCCGGAATCGGGCTCGTGCTGATCGCGGGCCAGCTCTACTCCATGGCGGGCCTGACGGCACCGGCCTCCGGGCTCGACAAGCTCGCCGGGCTGCCGGAGGCGCTCGCCGACGCGGCCCGCAGCACGGAGGCGCTGGCCTCGGCCGGGCTCGGCGCGGGCACGATCGCCGTGCTCGTGCTGTGGCGGCGGCTGCCGCGCCGGGTGCGTACGGTGCCGGGGGCGCTCGGCGCGGTCGCGCTGGCCACCCTCGCCTCGGCGGCGTTCGGTCTACCGGTGGCCAAGGTCGAGGTGCAGGGGCTGGTCGGCTCGATCCAGTTGCCTTCCCTCGACGCGTTCGGTGAGCTCGCGAGCGTCGGCGTGCTCGGCACGGTCCTCGCCTTCACGCTGATCGCGTCCGCCGAGTCGCTGTTCAGCGCGGCGGCCGTGGACCGGCTGCACGACGGGCCGCGGACCGAGTACGACAAGGAGCTGATGGCGCAGGGCGCGGGCAACACCGTCTGCGGGCTGCTCGGCGCGCTGCCGATGACCGCGGTGATCGTACGCAGCGCGGCGAACGTCCAGGCCGGCGCGCGGACGAAGGCGTCCCGCGTGCTGCACGGCGTCTGGCTGCTGCTGTTCGCGACGCTGCTGCCCGCGGCACTCGGTGTCATACCGCTACCCGCCCTGGCGGGCATCCTGGTGCACGCGGGCTGGAAGCTGATCCCGCTGCGCGAGATCGCCTCGCTGTGGCGCGAGCACCGGGGCGAGGCGCTGATCCTCATCGTCACCGCGCTGTCCATCGTCGCGGTCAGCATGTTCGAGGGGGTCCTGATCGGGCTCGCCCTGGCTGTCGCCAAGACGGCCTGGGAGGCCTCGCACGTCCGGCTCGAGGTCATAGACAAGGGAGCAGGGCCCGTCCAGGCGTATCTGTCGGGCAACGCGACGTTCCTGCGGCTGCCGAAGATCCTCGACAGCCTGGAGGCGCTGCCGCAGGACCGCCCGGTCGAGCTGGACCTCTCCGGCCTGCACCACCTCGACCACGCCTGCCGCAGCGCACTGGAGAACTGGTCGGCGCGGCACAGCGCCACCGGAATCGAGCCGGTGAAGGTCACGCCGGTGTCGTGATCCCGGGTGGGGTCGGACGGGGCTGGGCTCGCCTCACGGCGGGCCCAGCCCTACGACGTAAAGTAGACATATTAGACATAATGGGCGGCTCGGAAGGGGGTCGTCATGCTCGAGGAGCTCCTGGTCGCGGGTGTAGCGGTCGGTTCCGCAGGATTCGTGTACCTCGTGGCTGCGGCCCGGGTGGTCAAGCAGTACGAGCGGGGCGTGGTCCTGCGGCTCGGCCGGCTACGGGGTGGCGTGCGGACCCCCGGGTTCACCATGATCGTCCCGGGCGTGGACCACCTGCGCAAGGTCAACATGCAGATCGTCACGATGCCCGTGCCCGCACAGGACGGCATCACCAGGGACAACGTCACGGTCCGGGTCGACGCGGTCATCTACTTCAAAGTGGTGGACGCGGCCGACGCGGTCATCCAGGTCGAGGACTACCGTTTCGCGGTCTCGCAGATGGCGCAGACCTCACTGCGCTCGATCATCGGCAAGAGCGACCTCGACGATCTGCTCTCCAACCGCGAAAAGCTCAACCAGGGCCTGGAGCTGATGATCGACAGCCCGGCCATGGGCTGGGGTGTGCAGATCGACCGTGTCGAGATCAAGGACGTGTCCTTGCCGGAGACGATGAAACGGTCGATGGCCCGGCAGGCGGAGGCCGACCGTGAGCGGCGGGCCCGCATCATCAACGCCGACGCGGAGCTCCAGGCGTCGAAGAAGCTGGCCGAGGCCGCCGGGGTGATGTCCGATCAGCCCGCCGCGCTCCAACTGAGGTTGCTGCAGACGGTGGTGGCGGTCGCGGCGGAGAAGAACTCGACGCTTGTGCTGCCGTTCCCGGTGGAGCTGCTGCGGTTCCTGGAGCGGGCGCAGGCCCCGCAGGGGCCACCGGTCGAGCCGCCCGCACCTCAATCGGTCGAGCCGCCGGCACCTCCACCGCCCGAGCCGTCGACGCCCCCACCACCCGAGCCGTCGACGCTCCCACCACCCGAGGACCCCACCTGATCGGCTAGATTTCCGCGCCGTGGACGAACTGCTGGAAAACCACGGGTGGTTGAGACATCGGTGGCGTTCGGTGACCGTGCTGGGAACGGTCCTCGCGCCGGCCGCGGGCGGGGTGTTGTACGCGTTCTGGCCGGAGTTCCCCGAGTCGGACGCACGGGCCTGCCCCGACAGCACCGTACCGCTGGAGCGGCAGGCAGAGGCGGCCGAACTGGCGCTGCCCGAACACTACGGTCTGCGCCTGATCGTGAACATCGACCCCAACAGCCGTCCGAAACCTGCCGTTCTGGTCACCGTCGAAGAGGCCTGAGCGCGAGTAGCGGGCCCCCGGAACCCGGCGCACCATCGAGGGACACGGCCGGAAGGGGTGCACGGTGGCCAAGAAGGACGGCAAACAGGTCAGTGCCCGTGAGAAGGGCAAGGGCGAGGCGGCCGCCCGGCTCCGGGAGCTGCTGTGCGTCCCTGGCGGCGAGGCCGTCGACCTCTCCTCGTACGACGCCGCGGCCACCCCCGCCGGTCCGCGCGACAAGACCGCCGGCCTGGCCTCCATCGCCCGCATGGGTGAACGACTCACCGACCTGCAAGAACGCCTGTGGGCCGCGAGCACGGCGGGCGACCGCCGCCGCGTCCTCCTGGTGCTCCAGGGCATGGACACCAGCGGCAAGGGCGGCACGGTCGAGCATGTCGTCGGGCTGTTCAACCCATCCGGCTGCCGCATCAGGGCCTTCAAGGCCCCGACCCCCGAGGAGCGCAAGCACTCCTTCCTCTGGCGGATCAAGCGGGCCCTTCCCGAGCCCGGCGAGATCGGCATCTTCGACCGCTCGCACTACGAGGACGTTCTGATCGCCCGCGTCCGCGAACTGACCCCGCACAAGGAGATCTCCCGCCGCTACGGCGAGATCAACCGCTTCGAGAAGTCCCTCGCCGACGACGGCGTCACCGTCGTGAAGTGCTTCCTGCACATCTCCTACGAGCAGCAGGGGCGCCGTCTGCCGGCACGGCTCGACAACCCGGACAAGCACGGGAAGTTCAACGCCGGCGACATTGACGAACGCGCGCTGTGGCCCGCGTACCAGAAGGCGTACCAAATCGCTCTCGAGCGCTGCTCCACGCCGGACGCGCCGTGGTTCCTGATCCCCGCCGACCGTAAGTGGTACCGGAACTGGGCGATCACCCGGCTGCTTCTCGAGCACCTCGAGGCCTTGGACCCGCAGTATCCGAAGGCGGACTTCGATGTGGAGGAGAGCCGCAAGCGACTGCTGGCGGAAGGGTGGGCTCCGCGCGGGTGACTTCCGGGGCGCACCCTGTCCGGCACGCCTCCACAATAGGCAAATAATCACACTTACCCGGATATCTTCATCCGGTGATCATTTCAGTACGCCGATTTGCCGCCACATGCGCGCTGGGCGCCCTCGGCGCGGCACTCGCCGCCTGCGGTACCCCCGGCACCCCGCCTGCCGCCCACCAGGGAAACCCCGTTCCCGTCCCCACCCGCGCCGCGCCCTCCCTACCGCCCACGCTGGCCCCGGGTCCGGCCGGCCTGACCCCCGTGTTCGAGAACGGCTCGCGGACGCGGGACAAGACCGTGGCGCTGACCTTCGACGCGGACATGACCGCGGATCAGGGGGCGCGGGCGGCGGGCGGAGAGCACTTCGACAATCCGCGGCTCATCGCCACGCTGCGTGCGTTCAAGGTGCCGGCGACGGTGTTCATGACGGGGCGGTGGGCCGACGAGTACCCGCAGGAGGCCAGGTCGATCGGGCAGGACCCGCTCTTCGAGGTCGCCAACCACTCGTACAGCCATTACGCCTTCACCGAGGACTGCTACGGGCTGCCGACCGTGCCCGAGGACGAGATGCGAGCGGACGTGGAGCGGGCGTACGCCGCCTTCAGGAGGGCGGGGGTGCCCCGTGCGATGCCGTACTTCCGTTTCCCGGGCGGGTGCTACGACCAGCGGGCCCTGCGGACACTGAGCGCGGCCGGGGTGACCGCCGTGCAATGGGACGTGGTCAGTGGGGACGCCTTCGCCACGGACGCGGACGCTGTGGCCCAGCAGGTGCTGAACGGCGTACGGCCCGGGTCCGTCGTCGTCATGCACTGCACGCGCAGTGCGGCTCCGGCGACCGAGCGGGCCCTGCGCACGATCGTGCCCGAGCTACGGAAGCAAGGTTTCCGCTTTGTGAAGGTGTCCGAGCTGATCGGGGCGGGGGCGAGGGGCGAGCACCCGTAGGCAGCCGTCCGACCCGGCCTACGCTGGGAGCATGAGCGACACCCACGGCACCTCCGACAGCTCCGCCAGCTCCGACGGCTACTGCGACACCCCCACGGCCCCGGCCACCCCCACCGCGGACGGGCCGCCGTTCGCGGAGTGCGTGCTGTGCCGGAAGCCGACGGAGTACCCGGAGTCGCACAAGGGGATCACGCTGTGCCCCGTCTGCGAGTGGCAGGAGGCACAACGGACCGCGTGTTCAGGCTGACCGGCGTGCGGTGAGCGCGCGGCGCCCTCGACGCGGATCAGTGTGCCGGGGGTCACGTCGAGGTCGACGCCGCGCAGGCCCCAGGGGCCGCGGAGCCCGTAGCGGCGGCCGACGCCCCCCAGTCGTAGGGCACTGTTGACGGGGAGCATGGGAATCATCCTCGCGCGGGTGCACCGGCGCTCGCCGAAAAATGGATCTTCCGCCGCTCAAGAACCGATTCTCCGCCGCCGAAGAAACCGATCTTCCGCCTGGCACACTGGAGGGCGTGAGCAGCGACCCGACCCCGGCCGACGACAGCCCCTTCCGTTCCGAGCGCACCTCGCGCGACGAGGCACCGCAGTTCGTGCTGCCCCTGGTCGCGCGGATCGAGAAGGCCGATCCCCCGGCGCGTACGGACGCGCTGGAGACCGCGGCCCGCGCCGTGTTGACGATCCTCAGCGACGAGCGGTCCCTGGCGGACGGCGAGTGGGCGCAGGCGATGCGGGACTGGCAGGACGCCCGGATCCGCAAGGTCGTCCGACGGGCGCGCGGCGCCGAGTGGCGGCGGGCCGAGGCGCTGCCCGGGATCACGGTGACCGGGAAGTCCGCCGAGGTGCGCGCCTTCCCGCCGGTCCCGCTGGACGGCTGGCCGAAGGACCTCGCCCGGCTCCAGGTCTCCGGCACGGACCTCGACGACCCGGAGCCGCCGTTGGACGCCGATCCGACGGCGCCGGTGCTGTGGCTCAACCCCGACGTCCACATGTCGGCCGGCAAGACGATGGCCCAGGCGGGGCACGGCGCCCAACTGGCCTGGTGGGAGCTGTCGGACGAGGAGCGGGCAGCCTGGCGCGACGCCGGTTTCCCGCTGGCCGTCCGCACCGCGGCCCCGGCCCACTGGCGTGAACTCACCACGAGCGGCCTGCCGTTGGTCCGCGACGCGGGCTTCACGGAGGTCGCACCGGGGTCGTGCACGGTGGTCGCGGACCATCCGGCGCTGCGCTGAGGGGCGTACGGGTCGGAGGGCTCAACCCCCTGGCGCGATCACCGTTGAGCGGTGGTGCTCGCTCCGTCGAGCGCCTCCCGGATGATGTCCGCGTGCCCGGCATGCTGGGCTGTCTCCCTGATCAGGTGCAGGAGGATCCGGCGCGCGGACCAGTGGACGGTCTCCGGCGGGGACCATGGAGTCCTGGGGAGGGGCACGCTCCGGTCCAGGTCCGGAAGTACAGCCACGGCCTCTTCGGTCGTCCGCGCCGCCGCCTCGTACTGGTTCAGCAGTCCCGTGAGCGTTTCGTCGTCGGCCATGCTGTATTGCTCCATGTCGAGCATGCCTTCCGGCAGCTCTCCGTCCCCCTTGACCATGATCTGCATCCACACCTGCTCGCCGCGGGCGAGGTGATTGACGATCCCGCCCAGGGTCAGCGCGCTCACGGTCGTGCGCTGTGCGGCCTGAGCGTCGGTGATGCCGCGGACGGTGATCAGCAGCAACTCCCGCTGCTCCGCGAGTGCCCGCAGCAGTTCACCGCGCTCGCCTCGAAGAAATGGGGCTGGATCGTCCGGCGAAGTGGTCATGGGCCGACCGTAGGGGGCATTTAGGTCAGTCGGTGTCCTCGATGACCCGTCGACCTGTTCTGTTCACGCATGGAACTCGGTGAGGTCGATGGCGTGAACGTGCAGCGGAAAGCCGTACACCGGGTGCTCGGCCTCGCGTTCCGACTTCATGCCGAGCTTGCGGATGACGTTCTCGGAGGCGTCGTTGCCCACTCGGTTGATGCTGATGACGCGGTCGAGGCCACGGTCCTGGAGTGCGAACTCCAGCGTGGCATGGGCGGCTTCGGACGCGTATCCCTGGCCCCAGAACTGTGAGCCGAGGCGCCAGCTGATCGCCACGGCGGGCAGTACCTCCGGCAGGAACTCGGGCACGGACAGGCCCGCGAAGCCGGCCAGTTCGCCGGAGGCCAGCAGTTCGACGGCGAAGAGGCCGAAGCCCTCCTCGTCCCATTCCTCCTCCCATCGTTCGATGTCCTCCGCCGTCTGGTCCACGTCGCGGACCGAGCCGTCGTCGATCCAGTGCATGACCTGGGGGTCCGCATTGATGTCCGCCATAGGGGCGAGGTCGTCGTCGTGCCAGCGGCGAAGGAGGAGGCGGGGGGTGCGGATCTCGGTCATGACGCCCATCCTGCCTGATGGGTGACCATAGGACCGACGGCCGGGCGGAGACGACGTGTCACTTCGGCCGCGCGTGTGACACGGCCGCACCCAGTCCGTCGCCTTCGGAATTCACGTCGCCACGGCGGTCGTCATCGACTACGTGGTGCACGCGTGGGACGTCGCCGCCACGCTCGGGGGCGGGCTCGAGCTGCCGGACCACGTGGACGAGGCGCTACGGCTGCCGGGCCGCACGCCGGAGCGGTGGCCACTGTCGAGCCGACGGGTGTGAGGTGAATGGCCGTGCCGTCGGGTTTGAGTGGTCGAGCCGACGGGTTTGAAACAACCGGCGGTCCCGTTTGAACATCCCGGCCGTCCCTTCCGTACCTTCAGTCGCTGGCCAAGTACAGGTTTCCAACGACCAGTTGGTTTCCCCCCGGGAGGCTCATTTTGCGGCGTATCAATGGTTCGGCCCTCGTCATCGCGGCACTCGTCGCCACAGTCGGCGCACTCGCGTTCCCTGTGTGGTCGTACGCCGACCGCGCGGGCACGGGCGTGTCGAATCTGGCGGCCGGGACGGTGAACACACAGTGGGGGCCCTTGTCCGCCGCTGACCGCGACCTGATCGTCCGTGTGCGTCTGGCGGGGCTCTGGGAGCTGCCGGCCGGACAGCAGGCGATCGAGCGGGCCCCCACCGCGGCGATCAAGGAGGCGGGCGATCACCTGATCGTCGGCCACACCGACCTCGACAAGCGGGTGCGTATCATCGCGGCTCAGCTCGGTGTCGAGCTGCCGAACCAGCCGAACGCGCAGCAGCAGGGCTGGTTGCAGGAAATGACCGCGGCGACGGGCAAGGAGTACGAGCGGAAGTTCGCGAACCTGCTGCGGGCCGCGCACGGCAAGATCTTCCCGGCGATCGGAGCGGTGCGGAACACCACGCGCAACTCGCTGGTCCGGCAACTGGCCACGGACGCCAACCAGACCGTGCTCGATCACATCACGGTGCTGGAGAAGACCGGGAGCGTCGACTTCGACGCCATCGCCAACGACACGGCGGCCCTTTCGACCGCCAGCCCCACCGGTCCCCCGCCGCCGGCCGCCGGGGTCTCGCCGGCCTCCGCGCCGCCCGTGCAGCCGGGCGCCGGCGTCACCGCCACGTCGAGCCCGTCACCGGCGGCGCCGGGCGAGGTAAACACGGCCCGGCCGGAGCCGTCGGACCCGAACAACCTGCTGCAGTAGGAGCACCGCGGGAGCAGGGGTGCCCGGGGCGGGAACCTCAAATGTTGCTCTGAAGGTCCGCCCCGGTGGGTTCGGCCCCGACCACCGGGGCCATGACTCCGTCACGCCGGAACACAAGTCCGTCGTAGTCGTAGGGAGAGAACAGGCAGCGTCCGGGGTCGGTCGGGGATGGAGGAGGGGACATGAAGCAGCTGAGGCGGCTGGGTACGGGAATCGGGTGGCGGCCGGAGATCGCCGAGGCCGTGGAGCGCATGCCCGGCATCGACTGGGTCGAAGCCGTGGCGGAGAACCTGTGCCCCGGTCATCTTCCCGAGTCGCTGCTGCGGCTGCGCGAGCGCGGGGTCACGGTGGTGCCGCACGGGGTCTCGCTCGGCCTCGGTGACGCGGACCGGCCCGACGAGGCCCGCCTCACCGCCCTCGCCGAGCGGGCCGAGGCGCTCGGCTCCCCGCTCGTCACGGAGCACATCGCCTTCGTACGGGCCGGGGGCGCCCTCACCGCGTCTTTGCGGCTGGAGGCCGGGCACCTGCTGCCGGTACCGCGCACGCGGGACGCGCTGGACGTGCTGTGCGAGAACATCCGTATCGCACAGGCCGCGCTCCCTGTTCCGCTCGCCGTGGAGAACATCGCCGCGCTGATCTCCTGGCCGGGCGAGGAGATGACCGAGGGGCAGTTCCTCTACGACCTGGTCGACCGCACCGGCGTACGCCTCCTCATCGATGTCGCCAACCTCCACACCAACCACGTCAACCGCGGCGAGGACCCCGCCAAGGCGCTCAACGAACTTCCCGTCGAGGCGATCGCCTACGTCCATGTCGCCGGCGGCTTCGAACGGGACGGCGTCTGGCACGACAGCCACGCCCATCCCGTCCCCCAGCCGGTCCTCGACATCCTGGCCGACCTCGCGTCGCGCGTGACCCCGCCGGGAGTTCTCCTCGAACGGGACGAGAATTTTCCGGAACCGGGTGAGCTGGAGCGGGAGTTGGGGGCGATCCGGGGGACGCTCGAGAAGGCACGGGGTGGCAGGGCCGCGACGGTCGCCGTGTCCGGCGACGCCGCGACCGTCACAGAAGCCGATCCCGCCACAGAAGCCGACGCCACCGCGGAAACCGACAGCACCGCGGAAACCGACAGCACCACAGAAACTGACATCACCGCGGACGACGCGACCCGCCAGCGCCTCGCCCTCGCGCAAACCGCGCTGCTCTCCGCGCTCGTCGCGGGAACCCCCGTCCCCGAGGGGTTCGACCGGGTGCGGCTGGGCGTGCAGGCGCGGGCGCTCGCCGCCAAGCGGGCGGATGTCGTCGCGAAGGTGGCGACGGAGTTGCCGGAGATCCTCGGGGACACCTACCGGCCGGCGTTCCTCGCGTATGCGCAAGGGCATCCCATGACCGGCGGCTACCGGCGCGACGCGCTGGACTTCGCCGAACACCTCCTGCTCGCGGGGCGCCCCGACGACGCGGAGACCCGGCGCCGACTGCGCGACTGGTGGCTGGAGCGATCCGGCCCGGCCCCCCTGTCCCAGCGCCCCACGGCCCGCCTGGCCCGCGCCACCCGCCGGGCCCTGCTGCGCCGCTGACGCTCGGCAGGCGGTCAGCAGGCAGTCAGCCTCAGCCGGAACCGGCCCTCCTACGCGCACCGCGGCGGCCCGCCCCGCAGAGTGTGCCGGGGTTAACACCGCACCCCGGCCGACCGGATCACACATCCCCTTCCTGCGGATTTCGGATGGTCTGACCTACGTCCGGCGTACCCCATCCGACACCATTCCTCCCACTCCTCAACCCTTTCTTCCTGTACGGCAGTTGGCGTAGCGCCCGCAGTAATATGCCAACCCGCACGCAAAGCGCACTAGCGTGCGGTGCCGCAACAGGAGGCACCATGCGATCCATCAACCGCACCGGATTGGTCAGTGGAACAGGGCTGATCATCACGGGCCTCACGGCGACCCTCGTCGCGCTGGTCTTTCCGATCTGGTCGTACGCGGACCGCTCCGGCACCGGCCTGGACACCCTGAACGCCCAGTCCGTGTCGACACAGTTCGGTCCGCTGTCGGCGCTGGACCGGGAGTTCATCACCAAGGTCCGGCTGGCCGGGCTGTGGGAGCTGCCCGCGGGCCAGCAGGCCGAGGAGCGCGGCACCACGCAGGCCGTACGGACGGCCGGCGCGCACCTCGTCGAGGGCCACACCTTCCTGGACACCCGCGTCCGGAACGTCGCCGCACGGCTCGGCCTCGAACTGCCGAACCAGCCCAACTCGCAGCAACGCGCGTGGCTGGACACGCTCGGCGCGGCACACGGCGTGACCTACGACCGCGAATTCGCGAACATCCTCCGCAAGGCCCACGGCAAGGTCTTCTCGGTCGTCGCCCAGGTCCGCGCGAACACCCGCAACTCCCTCGTACGCGACCTGGCCGACGACGCGAACACCACCGTGCTGGACCACATCAAGGTCCTCGAAGCCACCGGGTACGTCGACTTCGACGCCCTCGCTCAGGATGCCGCGACCGCGAGCCCGCCTCCGCTCACCAACTCCCCGGCGCCACCGGGTCCCACGCGATCCCCGGGCACCGCCATCCCCGTAACCCCGTCGGGGACCTACCCCCTCCCGTCGGCCGCGTCCCGCACCCTGAGCCCCACACCCTGAGGGAAAGCCGGGACGCCACAGCCGGAACATCACAGCGGAAACGCCACAGCCGGAACGTCACAGACCGACAACGCTCCGTCCACAAGGTGAATAAGCCGTGGCGCCGACCTGCCGCCTTCGCATAGAAACACGCCATGTTCTGGGTCCTTCTCCTGCTCCTGGCCTGGGCCGCGGCCGGCCTCTCCTGTACTCGGCTGTGCCTGGCCGCCATGCGTGCGGCGACCGTCGACGCGGACGCGGCGCGCGGACACCACCTCACGCTGTACGAGGCGGCGTTCCTGTCCGGCGGCCCCGCCCGGGTCGCCGAGCTGACCCTGGTGTCGATGGCCCGTCAGCGCCGTCTGCTGCTCGCGCACACCGGCTGGGCGACCGTCGTGGATCCGCGCGGGCGCGACGAGATGGAACGCTCGGTGATAGGAGCCATAGGACCGGAGGGGCAGTCCCGGATAGCGCCCCTGCGGGCGACGACAGCCACCGCGGACTCCGTACGCGGTCTCGCCGACCGCCTGGTGGCCGCGGGCCTCGCCGTGCCCGACGGAGCCCGCACCACCGTCGCGGGCGCCGTCCGCCAGGTCCAGGCCGCCGCCGCGGCCGTCCTCGCGCTCGCCGCCGTCGCCCTGCTGATGCCCTCTCAGACCACCGAGAGCGATGTGCCGATCGCGATCTGGTTCGCGCTCCCACTCATCCTCACCGTGAGCTGTCTCGCCATCGCCCGCATCGAGGTCCACCCCTACACGCGCTGGGCCTCCCCGGCCGGGCAGCGGCTCCTCGGCACCCTCACCCGGCGCACCGACCCCGCCGCCGACGACCGTACGTACCTCACCTCGGTCGCCGTACGCGGCATCCGCGCGGTCGGCGAGCCGGACCTGCGCGCGGCCTTCGCGCACCGCGACCGGACGCCGGGAAGAAGGGGCTGACCGGCGCCCGAGGGGGCGCATCGGGGTCAATGGCGCCGACACCGGCACCTGGTGCTTTACTTCGCCCACCGCCGAACGAAACATCCCCTTTGTCGCTGCCGTGCGCTGAAGGGATTACGCGATGAGAGCTGCCGTCCTTTATGGAACCGCCGGGTCCTTGATCCTGAGCGCCCTCGCCGCCATCCCCTCGGGCGGCGCCACGGCCAGGCCGGACCCCGTCACCCGCATGCTGTCGGCCGAAACACCGGGCACCACCGTCGCCGCCGCGCGCGCCGCGGACGCCGGCATCCGCTTCGGTTCGTGCGAGAAGGAGCAGGACCTCCCGGCCGGCTTCCAGTGCGGCACGGTCACCGTGCCGCTCGACTACGCGCACCCCGACGGCAAGCAGATCAAACTGACCGTCAGCCGCGCCACGGCCACCGGCAAGGACGCGCGGAACGCGAAGCACAAGGTGCCGCGCCAGGGCGCCCTGGTCTACAACCCCGGCGGCCCGGGCGCCTCCGGCATGTACTTCCCGCTGGTCGGTTCCCTGCCCGCGTGGAAGCGCATCGCGGCGGCGTACGACCTCGTCGGTTACGCCCCGCGCGGCGTGGGCAAGTCGGCCCCGCTGTCCTGCCAGGACCCCAAGCACTTCGTGAAGGCGCCCTCCCAGGCGCCGACGCACCCCTCGGAGACGTACAAGCGGCAGCGCATCGCTGAGGCGAAGGCGTACGCACGCGGCTGCCTCAAGCGCTCCGGTGAGGCCATCCAGCACTACACCTCGCTCAACAACGCCCGCGACCTGGACGTGCTGCGGGCCGCGCTCGGCGAGCCGAAGCTGACCTTCATGGGGGCTTCGTACGGCACGTACTTCGGTGCGCTCTACGCGACGCTCTTCCCCTCCCACGTACGCCGGATGGTCTTCGACTCGGCGGTGAACCCCGACCCCGAGCAGATCTGGTACGAGAACAACCTCGACCAGTCGGCCGCTTTCGAGAGCCGGTGGGCCGACTTCCGCGCGTGGGTCGCCCGGCACGACAAGGTGTACAGGCTCGGCGCCACGCCCGAAGAGGTGATGCGCAGCTACGAGAAGGCGCGGGCGCAGCTCGCCGCCTCGCCCGCGGGCGGCAAGGTCGGTCCCGGGCAGCTTCAGGGCGCGTTCCTGCAGGCCGGGTACTACGACGACTACTGGCCGCAGCGCGCCATGGCGCTGTCCGCCTATCTGAAGGGCGACCCGAAGCCGCTGATCCAGCAGGCCGGGCCGCACCCGAAGGCGTCCGTCGAGCAGGAGAACGGCAACGCGGTCTACACGGCCATCGAGTGCAACGACGCCTCCTGGCCGACGGACTGGCGCACCTGGGACCGCGACAACACGCGTCTCGCGCGCGTGGCGCCGTTCGAGACCTGGGACAACGTGTGGATGAACCTGCCGTGCGCGTACTGGTCCGTGCCGCGGCAGAAGCCGCTCAATGTGCGGACGCTGCCGGGGGAGCTGCCGCCGACCCTGATCCTGGCGGCCGAGCGGGACGCGGCGACGCCGTACGAGGGGGCGGTGGAGTTGCAGCGGCGGCTGTCCGGCTCGGTCCTGGTGACCGAGAACGGAGCCGGGATGCATGGGATCGGCGGCGGGCCCAACAAGTGCGTCAACGGCCACCTGGACGCGTATCTGCTGGAGGGCCGGCTCCCGAAGCGGAGCTCCGGGTGCGCGCCGCACGCGGAGCCCAAGCCGGTGGCGCCGGGCGGTCCTTCGGAGACCCCGAAGGCCCTGAAGGCCCTGAGACACCCGAAGGCCTCGTAGACCGCCCGGCCCGCCGCGAAGGCCTGATCAGGCGAGGCCCGCGACCAGCTCGGTGATGTCCTTGCGGCGGCCCGTGTAGAACGGGACCTCCTCGCGGACGTGCATGCGGGCCTCGGAGGCGCGCAGGTGGCGCATGAGGTCGACGATGCGGTGCAGCTCGTCGGCCTCGAAGGCCAGGATCCACTCGTAGTCGCCCAGCGAGAACGAGGCGACCGTGTTGGCGCGCACGTCCGGGTAGCCGCGGGCCATCTTGCCGTGGTCGGCGAGCATGCGGCGGCGGTCCTCGTCGGGCAGCAGGTACCAGTCGTAGGAGCGCACGAACGGGTAGACGCTGATGTAGTCACGCGGCGTCTCGTCGGCGAGGAACGCCGGGATGTGCGAGCGGTTGAACTCGGCGGGGCGGTGCAGCGCCATGTTCGACCAGACCGGCTCCAGGGCGCGGCCCAGCTTGGTGCGCCGGAAGAGGTTGTACGCCTCCTGGAGCTGGTCGCTGGTCTCGGCGTGCCACCAGATCATGACGTCGGCGTCGGCGCGCAGCCCCGACACGTCGTACGTGCCGCGGACGGTGACGTCCTTCGCGGTGAGCTGGTCGAAGAGCTCCTGGACCTCGTCGGCGTAACCGGCGCGGTCCTCGGGGAGCACGTCGCGCAGTTTGAAGACGGACCACAGGGTGTAGCGGACGACCTCGTTGAGGTCCTTGGCCTTCTTGCCGATGTTCGGGATCTTCGCGGGGCCGGTGGTGGGGGCGTCGTCACTCATGAGGCTATTCTCCCGCGCCGCCGTGGCGGCTCTCCACCGGGTGCGCGGTCAGCGCCTCCAGTCCGGTGCGGTCGCCGCTCAGCTGGTCCACTGCGGCATACGCGCTCGCGATGCAGGCGGGGATGCCGACTCCGTCGTACGCCGCACCGCACACGGCGAGCCCCGGGAGCTTGCCCACGTGCTCGCGGACGCGGGCCACGCGCGCGTGGTGCCCGACGGGGTACTGGGGCAGGCCGTCGTCCCATCGTGTCACCCGGGTCGCGACGGGCTCGGCGGCCAGGCCGGTGGCCTCGCGCAGGTCGCGGCGGGACACGTCCACGAGGTCGGCGTCCGCCCGCCCGAGCACCTCGGTCTCGCCGTACCGCCCGACGGAGGTCCGCAGGACGAGCAGGTCGGGGTTCTCCTCGGCGATCCAGCCCCACTTCTGGGAGGCGAAGGTGGACGCCTTGATGGTGTGCCCGTCAACGGGCGGCACCAGGAAACCGCTCCCTTCGGGGAGGGCGATCTCACCGCGGCGGTAGGCGAGGGTGACCAGCGCCATGGAGGCGTACTCGACGGCTGCCAGCTCGGCGGCTGCCACGGGCGCCTCGGTACGCAGCAGGGCGGCCGCTGCCGGGGCGGGCAGGGCGAGGACGACGGCATCGGTGTGCAGGACGCGGTCCGCCGCGACGACACGCCAGCCGGTGGGCGAGTCGGCACCCCCGATCCGGCGCAGCTCCGTCACCGGTGCACCAGTGACGATCTCTCCGCCACGCGCGCGGACCGCCTCCGCGACCGCGAGCGGCAGTTGGCCCACTCCCCCCGCGATGCCCATGAAGACCGGCCCCGTCTGCTGGGCGCCGGCGGCGCGCGCCTGGATCTCGCGGACCGCCTCCGTCAGCGAGTCGTGCCGGTGCGCCGCGTCGAAGAGCTGCGGTACTGCCGCGCGCATCGAGATGCGGTACGCGTCGCCCGCGTAGACGCCGCCGAGGAGGGGCTCGACCAGGCGGTCGACGACCTCACGGCCGAGGCGTGCCGCCACGTACTCCCCCACCGCCACGTCGTCGCCGACCTCCGTGCGGGGCAGGTCGGCGTCGCGCTCGATGCGTCGCAGGCCCTCGTCGGAGAGGACGCCGGAGAGGGCGGAGGCGGTGCCGGGCACGCCCATGACGTGGCCCTTGGGCATGGGGCGCAGCGTGCCGCGGGTCCACAGCGAGGCGGTCGCGGTGGCGGGCGGCTGGAGGCGGTCGGCGAGGCCCACCTCGCGGGCGAGCGCGACCGCTTCGGGGCGGCGCGCGAGCATCGACTCGGCTCCGAGGTCGACCCGCACGCCCGCGATCTCGCCGGGCAGCAGCTTGCCGCCGACGCGGTCCGACGCCTCCAGGACGGTCACCCGCATGCCCCGGTCCAGCAGCCGGTGGGCGGCGGCGAGACCGGCGATGCCGGCTCCGATGACGACGACGTGCCCCGCACCCGCGCGGGCTTCCACTGCGCTCATGCCTCCACCTTCTCAGACCGTTCCTGGAGGCTGAGCGGGAGTGGGTCCTGTTGCCGGTGCCCATGGGCGCGGGGATCGGCGTGCCCGAGCCCACCGAGTGGCTCGCCGAGGGCGTCGCACCGGCCCCCGGTGTCCTGCGCGAGTCCCGACCGTGACCGCATCGGGACCGTAACCGGCCAACGACCCACCCCCGTCCGGCGTCGAAGGAACGTCAGAGGTCACCACCCCTGGGGGGAACCGCACCATGCGCATACGACGCTCCGTACGACCCGTTCAGCTCCTGGCGGGGATCTTCCTCGCCTCGGCCCTCGTACTCACCGGCTGCAGCGGCGCGGACGACACCGCCAGCAGCAGCGACGCCGGCGCGGAGGCCGCCGTCGACGGCAAGGCCGACCTGCAGGAGGGCGCCGGGGACGGTGGCAAGGGCAGCGCGGCCAAGGCCACCACGGCGCCCAAGCTGACCGCGTCCCACATCATCCGCACCGCCTCACTGACCGTGCAGGTCAAGGACGTGCCCAAGGCGCTGGACCAGGCCCGCACCACCATCGAGAACGCGGGCGGCTACGTCGGCAACGAGACCACCACTCTGGACGAGGAGGGCAGTGAGAGCACCACGGTCGTGTTGCGGGTGCCCGCCGAGGAGTACGGCGACGTCCTCGCCGACCTGGAGGGGGCGGGCAAGCTCATCGACCGGGAGGCCAAGGCGCAGGACGTCACGGACCAGGTCGTCGACGTGGACAGCCGCATCGCGACGCAGCGCGCCAGTGTGAACCGCATCCGCGAGCTGATGGACCAGGCGACCAAGCTCACGGACGTGGTCACCCTGGAGGGCGAGTTGAGCCGCCGCCAGGCCGACCTGGAATCGCTGCTCGCCCGGCAGGCGTCCTTGAAGGACCGGACGAGCCTGGCCACGATCACCCTGTCGCTGTCCGAGTCGCCGGTGAAGAAGTCCGACCAGGACGACGACCCGGGGTTCCTGGACGCGCTGGCCGGCGGCTGGGACGCGTTCGTCACGATGCTGCGCTGGATCGTGGTGGCGCTCGGCGCGGTGCTGCCGTTCGCCGCGCTCGCGGCGCTGCTCGTGTTCGTGTGGTGGCGCGTCGTCCGTGCCCGGCGGGAGCTGCACCGGGTCCCGGCCGTCGCGGGCCCGGCACCGACCACCGGTCCGCCCACTGCCCCGCCCGTCCAGCGGGAAGAGGGCGAGCAGGACTGAAAGGGCAGGTCCCCGTAGCGTGTTCGCATGAGCATGAGTCGTACGAGCGGTACGGGCAGTGCGGGCAGTACGGGCAGTACGGGCAGTACGGGCAGGGCGACGGAGCGCCTGGTCGTGATCGGCGGTGACGCGGCGGGCATGTCCGCCGCGTCGCAGGCGCGCCGGATGCGAGGTCCTGAGGAGCTGGAGATCGTGGCGTTCGAGCGCGGCCACTTCACCTCCTACTCGGCGTGCGGCATCCCGTACTGGGTGGGCGGCGACGTCTCCGAGCGGGACCGGCTGATCGCGCGGACCCCGCAGGAGCACCGGGAGCGCCACATCGAGCTGCGGATGCGCACGGAGGTCACGGAGGTCGACGTCGCGGGCGGCCGGGTCCGCTCCCGGGACCTCGAATCCGGCGCCGAGGAGTGGACGTCGTACGACAAACTCGTGATCGCGACCGGTGCCCGCCCGATCCGCCCGGACCTGCCCGGCGTCGACGCTCCCGGCGTGCACGGGGTGCAGACCCTGGACGACGGCCAGGCCCTCCTGGACACGCTGACCGCGACGGAGGGCCGCCGTGCGGTGGTCGTCGGGGCGGGCTACATCGGCGTGGAGATGGCCGAGGCCCTGATCAACCGCGGTTACGAGGTGACGGTCGTCAACCGCGGCAAGGAGCCGATGTCCACGCTCGACCCGGACATGGGCCGGCTGGTGCACACGGCCATGGAGGCTCTGGGCATCACCATGGTCGACGACGCCGAGGTCACCAAGGTCCTCACCGGAGAGGACGGACGGGTGCGGGCGGTCGCCACGCAGGACGCCGAGTACCCGGCGGACGTGGTCGTGCTCGGCATCGGCGTACGCCCCGAGACCGCACTCGCCAAGGCGGCCGGACTGCCCCTCGGCGACCACGGCGGGCTGCTCACCGACCTGGCGATGCGGGTGCGCGGTCACGAGAACATCTGGGCCGGCGGCGACTGCGTCGAGGTGCTCGACCTGGTCTCGGGGCGCGAACGGCACATCGCGCTGGGCACGCACGCCAACAAGCACGGGCAGGTCATCGGCGCCAACGTGGGCGGCGGTTACGCCACCTTCCCGGGCGTCGTCGGCACGGCGGTGAGCAAGGTCTGCGACCTGGAGATCGCCCGTACCGGGCTGCGCGAGAAGGACGCGCACCGGGCGGGCCTGCGGTTCGAGACCGTCACCATCGAGTCGACCAGCCGCGCGGGCTACTACCCCGGCGCCGAATTCATGACGGTGAAGATGCTCGCCGAGTGCCGCACCGGACGGCTGCTCGGCGTGCAGATCGTCGGCCGCGAGGGTGCCGCGAAGCGGGTCGACATCGCCGCGGTGGCGCTCACCGCGGGCATGACCGTGGAACAGATGACAGCCCTGGACCTGGGCTACGCACCACCGTTCTCACCCGTGTGGGACCCGGTGCTGGTGGCGGCACGCAAGGCGGTAGCAGCGGTACGCAAAAACGCCGGGTAGGTGGAGCGCCCCGTAAGAGAGCGCGGGGCTGTGACGTGTGCGGCTTCGCCGCATGGGCGCGAGCAGCCGAGAACAACCCGCAGTCAACTGGCGGCCGCATCACCCACGGCGCCCCTACGCGGACTCGTGACCGGCGTTCCCATTGATGCGGTCTATGGCCTGCCGCGCCTGCTCCGCAGGCGGCCGCGCCGGCAACGAGGACACCGAGGCCGCCGAGGTGACCGCCGCCGGCTGCGCGGTCGGCGGTTTCGCATGAGCCGCCGGCCGCGCAGCCCGCAGCCGGTGGCTGACGGCCTCGTCGAGGGTCACCGGCCGCTGCATCCGCGCCGCGAGCCGTCCGGCCTCCTGGCCGAGCGCGGCGACGTCCTCCCAGGGGAGGCGCAGCACCAGGGCGATTTCCGCCTCACCGTCGGGCAGGGCATGCATCGGAGGAGTAACTCGGTCGTTCATCGCCTGTGTCCTCACGTCTTCGTCGCGTCGCGGGCGGTTGAGGAGACATACGGACGGGAGTGCGAGGGCGTTCAGGCGAGCACGGATTCACCGGGCCCGCCGAGCAGCTGGCTGCACCTGCTCGGCAACATGCTCTTCCCGAAGAACGCGGGACGCAGCGGACCGCCAGGGGAAGGGCCCTCCGGTCCTGCGTGGTCGTCGCGGCAGGCTCTCGCTGAAGGCGTGCCCCGCGGAGCAAGTCAATCGGCGAGGAAGAGCTTGGCCTGTGCGGTGAACTCGGCCGCCTGCTCGATCTGGATCCAGTGACCGGCGTGCGGGAGCACGTGGAGCCGTGCGTTGGGCAGGTTCTCGGCCAGGTAGTAGCCGGCCGTCACCGGCAGCATCCGGTCCTCGCGGCCGTGCAGCACGAGTGCCTGGTGTCCGATGGCCGCCAGCTCGCCCTCGGTGTACTTGACCGGACCGTGCTCGGGGTTGAAGGTCGCCAGGTGCGAGCGGCGCACGTCGTCGCGGGTGGCCAGCCCGACCCGGGTCCGTGCGATCTCCTCCAGGTTGCCGGCGAAGAGGGCCGTGTCGTCGACGAACCGTACGAGGAGGTCGGCCATCGCCTCGGGCGACGGGTCCTGGTAGAAGGTGATCAGCTTCATCAGGTCCGCGCTCGGCGGGATCGGCGCCCCGCCGCTGCCCATGAGGATCATCTTGTCGATACGGTCGGGCTCTATCTGGGCGGCCCGAAGCGTGATCATGCCGCCCATCGAATTGCCGATGAAGTGCGCCTTCGCGACACCCAGGGCATCGAGCAGGGCGAGGAGCGAGCGGGCGCGCAGGTCGGTGTACTCGGGCATGCCGCCGGTGGGGGCCGGGTCCGGGTGCTCGGAGTCACCGAACCCCAGCACGTCGGGGGCGATGCAGTAATAGGACTCGGCGAACGACGGCATCAGATGAGCCCAGTTGGAGGGTGCGCTGACGCCCGGCCCCGAGCCGTGGATGAACAGGACCGCAGGCTTGGCCGGGTCACCGCAGGTGTAGACGCGCAGCCGGTGCGCGCCTGCCTGGATGTCCTGGCTGCAGACCTCGCGGTCGACGGCGGGGGTCTGTGCAACTGTCCCGGTCACTGGGCGGCCTCCCCGGTCTTGGCCTTCACAGCGGCTTCCTGGAGTTCCTGGCCGCGCTTGGCCAGCTCGACGAGGGACGTGCCGAGCTCCATGGGGTTCTTGTGGCCCCACGCGCTGATGGAGTCGTACTCGCCGACCTCCCAGGCGTCGTCGTCCTCGATGATCAGGCCGCCCCAGCCGTACTCGACCGCGATGCCCGACGGAGAGTGGGCGTAGAAGGAGAACATCTTGTCGTTGGGGTGCATGCCCATGGTGTGCAGCAGCGGCACGCGTGCTTCGACGACGCGGTCGTAGGCCCAGCCCACGTCCGACATGTTGTTGTTCTCGATGAGGAAGTGGTGCAGCTTGACCGGTGCCGGTATCTCCGCGAAGGCCAGCGTGTGGTGACGGCCGTTGCAGTGGGTGAAGGCGGCGTCGACGAAAAGGCCGGGTGCGACCTCGTCCTTGATGTAGTCCGACAGCTTGAAGCCGAGGTGGCCGTAGAACTCGAGCATCCGCTCGCGGCCACCGCCGGGCGTACAGAGCAGGAACATGTGTCCGGCGCCGCCCTGGCGGGTCTGGAAGCCGTACTTGTTGACCTGGCCGGCGTACGGCGTGTCGGCCTTCTTCAGGCCGTTGATCAGCTCGACGCGGTTGTCCTCGGGGTCGGCGGTGACGTAGATGCGGGCCACCCCGCGCTCGGCCGCGAGCGTGGCGTCGCCCTCGGTGACCTCGTGTCCGGCACCGCGCAGCAGCGCGACGACCTCGTCGAGGTCGTCGTCGGAGCCGCAGTCGAACCCGGCGAAGGCCAGGTCGTTGCGCGGGCCCCGCACGATGATCGTGCGGTGGATGTGGTCGTCGAGGCGGAAGGAGCGGATGTCGTCCTCGTGGCGGGCCGGCATCAGTCCGAGCAACTGCCCCGCGAATCCGCTCCAGGCGTCCAGGTCGTCGGCCTCGATGCCGACGTAGGAGAGTTCTTTGATCGTTGCGGCCATGTCGATTCCTTCAGATCTGTTCAGAGGAGGGTGGCGGTCAGGCTGAGACGGCAAGGCCGGTGGGGACGGCGAGGCCAGTGGGGACGGCGAGGCCGGTGGGGTCGGCCGCGGCCACGAAGCGGTCGGGGCGTACGGCGACCACGCGGGCGCCTCGCTCGCGCAGCCAGCTGATGAGGGTGCCGTCGATGTCGACGATCTCTTCGGGCCCCTCGGTGCCTTGGTCGGCGGCGCGGACGGCGAGGTAGCGCGCGCCGACGGCGTCCCAACCGGTCTTCTCCTGGGCCGACAGCACGGTGGCCGGGTGGACGTTGTCGCCGAGGATGACGAAGCCGTCGCCGAGCAGGTCGTCGAGGGGGCGGATGAGGCCGTTGACGGTCGCGGCCCGCGGCTGCGGGATCATTTTGCCGACCGCGCTGTCGGGTGTCGCGGCGCCTGTGAACCAGCCGGCGACGTAGAACGGCGGCCACAGCAGCGGCGGCAGCTGGTCCGTCTGCGCGGCCAGTGCGGCCTGCTCCTCCTCGGAGAGCTCCTGTTTGATGATGCGGCCCAGCTGGATGGAGACCTCGGTGTAGAAGTCGACGTTGGGGCGGCGCTCGGCTTCGTAGGAATCGAGGATCGCGACCGGGAGCGAGCCACCGAGCACGCCGGCGAGCTTCCACGCGAGGTTGAACGCGTCCCGGATGCCCGACTGCATGCCGGAGCCCGCCCACGGCGGCATCAGGTGAGCGGCGTCACCGAGCAGGAAAACACGTTCGCCGACGCGCCATGACTCCGCGGAGCGGACGTGGTGGCTGTAGAAGGCATGGCCGTGGATGTCGATGTCGTCGTGCGAGACCCCGAGCGACTCGAGCAGCGGCCAGAGGTCGGCGTGGGTGGCGAAGTCCGCGTCGGTCTCGCCGGGCTTGAGCGGTATCTCCCAGCGGTGGTTGTCGCCGCCGAGCGCGATGTCGACGACCGGGCGGTCCTTGTCGGACCAGAAGGTGAGGATGTGGCGGTCGGGCCACCAGCGCTTCACCTTGCCGTCGATGACGACCCAGCGCACGTCCAGGGTGTCGCCGATGAGATTGACACCCAGGCGCTCGCGGGTCGCGGTCTCGCCGCCGTAGCAGGCCAGGGCGTACCGGGCGCGCTTCGTGGCGGACTCGCCGGTGGCCACGTTGCGCGTGGTGACCGTGACGCCGTCGGCGTCCTGCTCCACATCGGTCACCTCGACGCCGTACTCGACCCGGACCTTGTCACCGAACCGCTTGGCCCCGTCGCGCAGAGTCTGCTCCATGGCCGGCTGGTAGATCGCGTACGACGTCGCATGGCCGAGCTGCCCCGGTGGGAACGGCACGCGCATCAGCTCGGTGCCGTCGTAGGTGACCCAGCGCAGGGCGAGCGTGGGGTCCATGTCGGCCTTGACCCGCTTGTCGAGACCTATCTGCTGGAAGAGGCGCATCGTCCAGTCATTGACCGTGACGGCTCGGGCCCGGTGGTAGATGTCGCTCGCGCGCTCGAACGCGATCGCGCTGACGCCGAGCGTGCCGAGTGCGTTGGCCGCGGCGACACCCGAGGGGCCGTAACCGATGATCGCGACATCGGCGTCGAAATCGTGGGGACGCATACATGCCTCAGTTCTGTAATGAATATTCCAGACAGATTGACGTGGGCCTCATTAGAAGTGGCCAGAAGGGGGCTGTCAAGGGTCTGGAATGAACACTCCAGATAGAATGTGGGGATGCCGACCACAGCTGCAGGCCGCCGCACCAAGCGCCAGCTCCAGGGCGAGCGATCGCGGGACGAGATTCTCGACGCCGCCTCGCGGATGATGTCGCTTCGCGGATACGACGGGACGAGCATCGCCGACATCGCCCGGGAGTCAGGACTGCCCAACAGCTCGATCTACTGGCACTTCAACTCCAAGCTGGGCATCCTCGCCGCGGTCATGGAGCGCGGGGCCGGCCTCTTCTTCGCGAGCGTCACCACGCCCGAACCGGGCCCCGGAGACACCCCCGAGGTGTACCTGCGCCGCACCCTCCGCGCCTCCGGCGCCGCCTTCGTCGAACACCCGGATTTCCTGCGGCTGTTCGTGCTGCTCTTGCTGAGCGGCAACACCCCTGAGACGGCCGAGATCGTCGAGCGGGTGCGGGCCCACGCGCGCTCCAACCTCCATGCTGTGATCACTCACGCCTTCACCACCCTTGCCCCTGACCGGGCAGGGCAGGTCGCCGACGACACCGTCGACTTCGCGCTCGCGGGCTTCGACGGCGCCTTCCTCGCACTCCAGGCGAACCCGGCCGTGGCGCACGAGCGCCTGATGGAGCAGCTCGCCGTCGCGCTGTCGAGCCTGGGCAGGGAAGCGCTCCGCGCGTAATCGGGATCGGCCGGGACGGTCGGCGGTCCCGGCTGCGCCGCGTGGCGGGCCCCTCTTGGGGAGCCCCGCCGGCCTCCGTGCGGCGATCCATCCCACCGGGGGCTAAAAGTATTCAGAAGTCACCTGGTGATCGAGTCGCCCGAGGTGTCGTGCGTGCTCGGATTCACGGCGCACCTGTCCAGCTTCACGCCCTGCGCGCTCGGCTTGAGGACGGGCAACCGGAATCCTCTGGGCGCGGTCGTCTTCCCTGGGTCAGGTGGGATCGCGGGCGCCGCCCAGGCGTGCGGGCGTGGCTTCGGTGCCGCGATCCGCACCGCCGAGCCCGGCGTCACCTGCCGCGCCGAGAGCGCCGATCATGCCGCCGTTGGTGCTCGTGGCGCCTGATTGGCTGCGCCTCATTCCGGTACAGCCATCCCTTGACATTCCTCGATCGCGAGCGTTACATGCAGGTAACTGAGCAACTATCGCTCGATAGTGTTCATATAACGCACGAGCGCCGTACAAGGGAATCCGGATCATGGCCGTCACAAAAGAGACCGCGTCGCGCGACATCGCCCTTCCGTCGGGGCTGCACATGCGGTACTACGAGGCCGGCGAGGCCGGTGCCAGGCCCGTCGTCCTGCTGCACGGCTCCGGCCCCGGCGCGACCGGCTGGTCGAACTTCTCCGGCAACATCGACGCCATCGCCGACGCCGGCTTCCATGTCATCGCCCCTGACATGCCGGGCTGGGGCGATTCCGACGCGCAGGCGACCACGGACATGGACCACGACAAGACGCTCGTGGAGTTCCTGGACGCGCTCGGCCTGCCCAAGGCGGCCCTGGTCGGCAACTCGATGGGCGCCCACACCGCGGTCCGCTTCGCCACGCTGCACCCCGAGCGCATCACCCACCTGGTGACGATGGGGGCCTCACTCGGCCGCGGCCCGGCCTCCCTCTTCGGCGCTGGTGACGGCCCGAGCGAGGGCCTGAAGGTCCTGGTCAAGGCGTACAAGGACGCGAGCCCGGAGAACATGAAGGCGCTCGTCGAGATCATGACCTACGACAAGGCGCGCTTCGCGACCCCGGAGCTGACCCGGGCCCGCTCGGAAGCGGCGCTCGCCCGTCCCGACCACCTCAAGAACTATGTCGAGGGCCTCGCGCACGGCGCCCCGATCCCGATCAAGGTGGACCGCGACAAGATCTCCGGCATCCGGACGCCGACCCTGCTGATCCACGGCAAGGACGATCGGGTCCTGCACTACGAGACCAGCCTGTGGCTCCTGGCCAACATCCCCAACTCGCGGCTCGTACTGCTCAACCGCTGCGGCCACTGGGCCATGGTCGAGCACGCCGCAGAGTTCAACCGCCTCGTCATCGACTTCCTCTCCCACAACTGACAGCTGACCCGATCGGACACACCCCCATGACCACCTTCGACACTGACGTCGTCGTCATCGGAGCCGGGCCGGTGGGCCTCACCCTCGCCAACCTGATCGGTGTACGCGGCCACCGGGCCACCGTGCTCGAAGCCCGCCACGAGCTGATCGGCTACCCCCGCGGTGTCGGCCTCGACGACGAGTCGATCCGCACCCTGCACACGGCGGGCCTGTGGCAGCAGATCCAGCCCTACACGGTCCCGCACCACGTGGTCCGGCTGGTCAACGGCACGGGCCAGGTGCTCGCCACCAACGCTCCCAAGACGCAGGAGTTCGGCTACCCGCGCAAGCACGGCTTCATCCAGCCGCTGGTCGACAAGGAGCTGGCCGCCGGGCTCGACCGCTTCGAGGGCACCGAGCTGCGCTTCAGTCACCGTGTCGTAGGGATCGAGGACCGCGGGGACCACGTCGCGGTCACCGCCGAGCGGCTCGACGCCGACGACAACGCCACCGGGACGGTGACTCTCACCGCTCGGTACGCCGTCGGCTGCGAGGGCGGCAGCTCCTTCACCCGCAAGTGGATGGGCGTCCGGTTCGAAGGCAAGTCGCCGTCGACCCGATGGGTGGTCGTCGACGTCGAGAACGACCCGATCGGCACCCCGTCGGTGTACCTCGGCGCCGACCCGCGCCGACCGTACGTGTCCATCGGTCTTCCCCAGGGCATCCGCCGCTGGGAGTTCATGCTCCACGACGACGAGCCCACCGAGCTGTTCGACGACCCCACGTTCCTGCACTCCCTGCTCCGCCGCCACGTCCCCGACCCGTCGGCGCTGAAGGTCATCAACCAGCGCACCTTCACCCACCACGGCCGGGTCGCCTCGGACTTCCGCAAGGGCCGGGTCTTCATCGCCGGTGACGCCGCGCACCTGATGCCGGTCTGGCTCGGCCAGGGCTGGAACTCCGGGATACGTGACGCGACCAACCTGGCGTGGAAGTTCACCGCCGTCCTGTCCGGCGACGCCGACGACGCCCTCCTCGACACCTACACCGAGGAGCGCCGCAAGCACGCCGCCGACATGATCGACGTGAACATGGCGGCCGGTACGGTCATGAAGATGGGCCGCTTCGGCGGCAAGGTGCGCGACCTGTCCGCCTCCGCGCTCAACCTCGTGCCGAAGTGGAAGTCGTACTTCACCGAGCTGCGGTTCAAGCCGATGCCGCGCTACGCCGCCGGTGTCGTCGTCGACCAGGCCACGCTCACCCCGGGCCAGGCGCAGGCCGGCTTCAAGCGCAGCAAGCTGGCACCGTTCATCGACTCGGCGGGTGAACTCTCGCCGGTCGGTCTGCAGTTCATCCAGCCCCGGGTGAACACCGCGGACGCCACGAACGTCCTGCTCGACGACGTCACCGGCGACTGGTGGACGCTGGCCACCTGGGGCACCGACCCGACGGCGTTCCTCTCTCCCACCGACCTCGAGTTCGTCCGCCGCCACCGGATCAAACTGGTCTCCTTCATGCCGGAGACCCAGCGCACCTGGGCCGAGAAGCAGTACGCGGGCTCCTCGGCGCCGGTCACCGTGGTCGGTGACACCACTGGGGCCCTCAAGGACTGGTTCGACGTCCGCTCCTGCGGCCTGGTCGTGCTGCGCCCCGACCGCTTCGTCGCCGCGGCCTCCCTGACCCGGCAGGCGACGCAGGCCCTCGCCTCCGTCAGGAAGGCCGGTTCGCTCTTCACAGCGGGAACCGCTGCAGACACCCCTGCGCAGACCACGGCACGTACCACGGAAGGAGTGCAGGCATGAGCCTCGCCGTCGTCACGATGTCGCACAGCCCGCTCCTCGAGTACGCCGACCCGCCCGCCGAGGTGGTCGACGCCGTCCACAGCGCCTTCGCCGCCGCGCGGGCCTTCGTCAAGGAGTACGACCCCACGCTGGTCGTCTCCTTCGCACCCGATCACTACAACGGGTTCTTCTACGACCTGATGCCGCCGTTCTGTATCGGCTACGAGGCGTTGGGCGTCGGTGACTACGGCACTGCCGAAGGCCCGCTGAGCGTGCCGACCGAGCGCGCCGAGGATCTGGCCCAGTGGGTGGCCGAACGCGACATCGACGTGGCCATCTCCCGTCGGATGGAGGTCGACCACGGCGCCATCCAGCCGCTGGAGCTCCTCTTCGGCGGCATCGACACAGTGCCGACCATCCCGGTCTTCGTCAACGGTGTCGCCAAGCCGTTCGTGACCATGCGCCGGGTCCGCAGGCTCGGCGAGGCGATCGGCGGCTTCCTCTCGACGCTCAAGGACGAGCGCGTTCTCGTCATCGGCTCCGGCGGCCTCTCCCACGACCCGCCGGTACCGCAGTGGGCCACCGCCGACGACACCGCCCGCGCCCTGCTGCTCAACGGCAGGCACCCCACGGCCGCGGCCCGTGACGCCCGGCAGCAACGGGTCATCGACACGGCTAAGGCTTTCACGGCGGGCACGGCCACCATCCAGGAACTCAACCCCGAGTGGGACCAGGCCCTGATGGCGACCCTCGCCTCTGGCGATCTCTCCGCGGTCGACGCGATGACGCCCGAGCAGATGGCGAAGGATGCCGGAAACTCCGCCCACGAGGTCCGCACCTGGGTCGCCGCCTTCGCGGCCCTCGGCGCGGCGGGCCCGTACGACGTGGCGTACTCGTTCTACCGGCCGATCCGCGAGTACATAGCAGGCTTCGGCGTGATGACGGCGCACACCGCACCGTGACCGATTGGCCGACCTGTCATTGCGGCTGCCGGTGTGTCACATCCGCACTGGTCAGCGCCGAGCGAGCCAGTCCTTCGGCGGCCCACTGACGCCTGGGGGTCCCGATCCACCCGGCGGCAACGGGCCTGAGTACGTACCACTCCCGGCCCGTGGTCGTGGACGACAGGCTGGCGGGCGCCGTGCCGCCAAGCCACACTCGCCCGGGCCAACTGGGCGCGCGCCCAGTCCGAGCTGTTGGAGCCGTCTGGGCCGCGGGGGCGATCTGTTCGTCGTTGTCGACCTTGATGGGGTCCATGACGAAGGCACCCGACTCAGCAGCCGCACCTCGGCCCGCGCGGTCCTGGCCTTGCCTGCGGTCGCGCTGCCCGTGCCGGTGCCGCCGCGCATCACGGACCCGGTGAAGTCGGTGATGAATGAGTCGTCGGCGTCGATGCCGGTCGGTCTGACCGTCGCGGTGCTGTTCACCTCGGACAACCCGTAGCCGCCGGCATAGGTGTTGCTTCCGGCGTGGCCGCCCTCGTCGAGCCGGCCGGCGTGGAGAGCACGCCTCCGCTCACCGTCACGTTGGTGTCCCCGATGGAGTCTTTGGCCACGCCACCGCCCGTCAGGGCGGGGGGTCCTGCTGCGGCTGGGCCGCCCGGGTGGGGCGGCCCAGCCGCAGCGCCAGGACCGGGTCGGGTCTGCGGACACGGGCGACGGCCCGGCCGCTGTCCGGGGATTGCCGTGCCGTCCCCCGTGGGTCAGTGGGACTCGGCCAGCCCCAGCGCCACATCGACGATCATGTCTTCCTGGCCGCCGACGAGGCCGCGCTTACCGACCTCCACGAGGATGGTGCGCACGTCGACGCCGTAGCGCTCGGCCGCGGTCTCGGCATGGCGCAGGAAGGAGCCGTAGACGCCGGCGTAGCCGAGGGTGAGGGACTCGCGGTCGACGCGCACCGGGCGGTCCTGCAGCGGACGCACCAGGTCGTCGGCGGCGTCCTGGAGCCCGAACAGGTCGCAGCCGTGGGCCCAGCCGTTGAGGTCGGCCACGGCGATGAACGCCTCCAGCGGGGTGTTGCCCGCGCCCGCACCCTGGCCCGCCAGCGAGGCGTCGACCCGGGTGGCGCCCTCCTCCACCGCGATCATCGAGTTGGCGACCGAGAGGGAGAGGTTCTCGTGGGCATGGACGCCGATCTCGGTCGCCGGGTCGAGGACGTCCCGGTAGGCGCGGATGCGGTCGCGGATGCCGTCCATCATCAGACGGCCGCCGGAGTCGGTGACGTACACGCAGTGCGCGCCGTACGACTCCATGAGCTTGGCTTGCCCGGCGAGCGTCTTGGCGTCGGCCATGTGGCTCATCATCAGGAAGCCGGACACGTCCATGCCCAGCTCGCGGGCGGTAGCGATGTGCTGCGCGGAGACGTCGGCCTCGGTGCAGTGGGTGGCCACACGCACCGAGCGGACGCCGAGCGCGTACGCCTGCTTGAGCTCCTCGATGGTGCCGATGCCGGGCAGCAGCAGCGTGGTGAGGCGGGCGTTCTTGATGTGGGCGGCGGCGGTCTCGATCCACTCCCAGTCGGTGTGGCTGCCTGGACCGTAGTTGAGGGAGCCGCCGGCGAGGCCGTCGCCGTGGGAGACCTCGATGCCGTCGACGCCTGCGGCGTCGAGCGCGGCCACGATCCGGCCGAGCTGCTCCGGCTCGATGCGGTGGCGGATGGCGTGCATTCCGTCCCGCAGGGTGACGTCCTGGATGAAGAGCCTGTCGACGGTCATGCGCCCGCTCCCTGAAGTTCGTTGCTGTGGGCGGCCATGGCCTCGGCCATGCGGACGGCCGCGCTGGTCATGATGTCGAGGTTGCCGGCGTAGGCCGGCAGGTAGTGGGCGGCGCCCTCGACCTCGAGAAAGACCGACACCTGGTGGGTGACCGGGTCCGAGGTGAGGGTGTGCACCGGCTGGTCGGCGGGGACCGGAGTGATCTGCACCTGTCGCTTGAGCCGGTAGCCGGGCACGTACGCCGACACCTGCTCGACCATCGCGGCGATGGAGGCGCGGATCGCCTCGTGTGTGTCCGTTTCCGGTGCGTTCACCAGGGCGAGCACGGTGTCCCGCATGATCAGCGGGGGCTCGGCCGGGTTGAGGATGATGACGGCCTTGCCGCGCCCCGCGCCGCCGACGCTCTCGATGGCGTGGCTCGTGGTCTCGGTGAATTCGTCGATGTTGGCGCGGGTACCGGGGCCTGCGCTCTTCGACGCGATGGACGCGACGATCTCCGCGTACGGCACCGGAGCCACCTGGGAGATCGCGGCGACGACCGGGATCGTGGCCTGACCGCCGCAGGTGACCATGTTGACGTTGTCCGCGGCGACGTGCTCGGTGAGGTTGACCGCGGGGATCACCATCGGACCGATCGCGGCTGGTGTCAGGTCGATGAGCTGCTTGCCGTGCGGGGCGAGGACGGCGGCGTTGGCCACATGGGCCTTGGCGGACGTGGCATCGAAGACGATCTTGATGTCCTCGAAGCCGTCCATGCGGACCAGGCCCTCGACGCCCTCGGCCGTGACCGGGACGCCGAGCCGCTGGGCGCGGGCGAGCCCGTCGGAGGCGGGGTCGATGCCGACCATCGCGCCCACCTCCAGGGTGTCGGACAGGCGCAGCACCTTGATCATCAGGTCGGTGCCGATGTTGCCCGAGCCGATGATGGCCACCTTGGTCTTCATACGGAGGTTCCTTCGTCGGAGTCGGAGAGCGCGTCGCCCTCGGGGGACGCGGGGAAGCGGACGGAGACGGACCCGAGGCCGCTGATCTCGGCGGTGAAAGCGTCACCGGGCTCGGCGACGGCCATCGGGCCGAGGGCACCGGAGAGCACGACCTGGCCCGCGCGCAGCGGGTCGCCGAGCTGGCGTGCGGTCCGCGCCAGCCAGGCGAGCGCGGTCAGCGGGTCGCCGAGGCAGGCCGCGCCGTCACCGCTGGAGACGGTCTCGCAGCCCCGGGTGAGCGTCATGGCGGCGGTCACCGGCTCGAACTCGGCCATCGTCTTCGTCGCCGACCCGAGCACGTACAGGGCGCTGGAGCCGTTGTCGGCGACGGTGTCGCCGAAGGTGATGTCCCAGCCGGCGATTCGGCTGTCGACGATCTCCAGGGCCGGGACGGCGTACGCCACGGCGTCCCGGATCTGCTCCGCATCCAGGGGGCCCTCGGCGAGGTCCGCGCCGAGCACGAACGCGATCTCGGCCTCGACCTTCGGCTGGAGCAGCCGCCCGGCCGGCACCAGGGTGCCGTCGGTGACCTGCATGTCGTCGAAGAGGACACCGAAGTCAGGCTGGTCCACGCCGAGTTGGGCCTGGACGGCGGGCGAGGTGAGGCCGATCTTGCGTCCAGTGACGCGCGCGCCGGTCTCCAAATGGCGTGCGGTGAGCAGCTCCTGGACGGCGTACGCCGCCTTCACGTCGTCGCTGCCGATCAGGTCGCGGACCGGGGAGCAGGGCACGCGGTCGGCGGCGGCTGCCAACAGACGCTGAGCTGCCTTTGCTACGGCGTCGCTGCCACGGGGGGTCTCGTTCATGCCCTCAGCTTGGAGACTCAAGGCGCGCGGCGCCCAGGAAAAAGTTCCGCGCGACGGAACACGGGCCTGTCCGCCGGGCAACCCCGGGGGGTCAGTGCCGCAGGAGTTCCTCGCGTCGGCCGAGGGTGGCGGTGATGCCGCCCGCCGCCGCCCGGATGCTGTTGGCGTGCCGGGCGGGCTGGAAGCGGTGCACGGGGCCTGTCACACTGACCGCGCCCAGGATCTCGTCCGACGGGCCGAAGATCCCGGACGCGACGCAGACGATGCCGACCGCCGACTCCTCGTACTCGAACGCGACGCCCTTCGCGGCGATGTCGGAGAGCTGGCGCGTGAGGACGTCGACGTTGGTGATGGTCCGGGGGGCCCGGCGTTCCAGCGGTCCGCGCAGCACCGACTCACGGACATCGGCGGGCGCGTGGGCGAGGAGAACCTTGCCGAGGGCAGTGGAGTGCAGCGGCATGCGCCCGCCGAGCCGGGAGGGGGAGTCGGCCTGCTGGTGCCCGCCCATCTTCGCCACGTAGACCACCTCGGTGCCCTCGCGGATGCCTAGGTGGACCAGTTCGTGCGTGCGCACGTACAGGTCCTCCAGGAACGGGGTCGCCACCTCCAGCAGGCCGCGCTCGACCGAGGCGCGCATCCCCAGTTCGAAGACCAGGCTGGACAGACGGTAGCGGCCCTGTACCCGGTCGAGCAGGCGCGCGGCCACCAGATCGCCGAGCGTGCGATGCAAGGTGCCCTTGGGCAGGCCGGTGCGACGCTGCAACTCGGCGAAGCCGAGGGTGGTGTCCTCGACGCTGAACGCCTGCAGCACGGCGAGTGCCTTGCTCAGCACACCGCTCGGTGCGGCCTCGCCCACGCCTGCCTCCACTTCTCGCCGCCGCGCGTGTCCCCTCCAGGTCATGGCCTGCCGGCGTGATCCGATTCTACGGCGATCGGATCACGCAGGGCGTGGGCGGAGGTCACAGGCTGTCATCGCGCGGCCGTAGACTGCCGGAATGAGTGACGATCAGGTGGCCTCGAGCACGCGGGGTAGCGAGACCGCCCGGGGCTTGACGGCGCAGGGCGGCGGCGCGCAGGGAAAGGCCGCCGGCTCCCAGACACTCGCCCGCGGCCTGCTGGCGCTGGAGGCGATCGCGGGTCAGCCTCAGGGCCTGACCGTGAACGAGGTGGCACAGCGGCTCGACGTCCATCGCACCATCGCGTACCGCATCCTGGTCACGCTCGCTGAGTTCCGGCTGGTCGTTCGCAGCTCCGACGGCCGCTATCGCGCCGGCTCGGGCACGGTCACGCTGGCGCGCGGGTACGCGGCGGGCATCCGGGAGGCAGCGCTGCCCGTTCTGCGGCGCACCGCCGACGAGCTGGGCGCCACTGTCGCGCTGATCTCCGAAGAAGGCGACGAGGCCGTCGCCGTCGCGGTGGTCGAGCCACAGACCGTCGACTACCACATCGCCTATCGCGTGGGCAGCCGCCAC
The DNA here is from genome assembly GCF_054462255.1 of Streptomyces sp. SD15. Lineage (NCBI taxonomy): Bacteria > Bacillati > Actinomycetota > Actinomycetes > Kitasatosporales > Streptomycetaceae > Streptomyces > Streptomyces sp. SD15. The sequence goes on from NZ_JBTLMO010000017.1 coordinate 105,581, forward strand.
CCGATCGGTGTCGGCGCCGCTGGGCTCGCCCTCGCCGCGCTGCGTCTGCCCTCCCCGGGGGAGCCGGCCGCCGTGGCGGAGGTCAGGGAGCGGGGGTACGCCCGTACGTTCGGGCAGATCGAACCCGGGGCTTTCGGCGTTGCCGTGCCGCTGCACACCGCCGACCCTGCGCTGCACCTGTGCGTGAACCTGATCACCGCCCGAGAGGACGTGGTTGACGCGGCCGTGCCGGTGATGCGCGCGGTGGCCGAGGAGATCGCGGCGCTCGGCTGACATCCCGGCCACAGGCGGGCCTGGACGGGACGGCCACCGCTGCTCGGAAGTCCACGCCCTCGGGCTTCCGTACGCTCTCCACGACTTGGTGGGCGGGTGTCCCTCAGGCGGAGAGCAACCTGCATCTCCAGTCCGCCCAAAGCGGGAACAACTCACAACCTGACCAGAGGTCACGGCCAACGAAGGCGCGGGCGCTGACGACCTTGACCTGATGGTGATCCGGAAACAGGTCGAGCAGAGCCCCCAGATCTGGCCTGCTCCATGACCTCCTCCCACCCCTTGCCCCGGTGCGCCGCGGGCTTGCGCGGGGCCGTCGCCAACGCTCTGTTGAGCAACAGCACACCCTGCTGCGTCCACGGTGTCAGATCACCGTTCGACGGCCTGGGCAGCCCCAAGTCGGAGTGCATCTCCCGGAAGACGTTCTCCAGACTGCCCGGCAAGGAACACACCTCGGGCGCCACCCCGAAACTCAACCCGATCACCGTCCCCGGCGTGGGGTAGGGATCCTGGCCGACAATCAAGACGCGGACGTTATTGAAGGGCTGCTGGAAGGCGCGCAGGAAATTCGCCCCCGCCGGAAGGTAGGTCCGGCCGGCCGCAATCTCGTCCCGACGGAAGTCACCCATGGCGGCAATGCGTTCGCTCGCAGGCTCAAGAGCCTTCGCCCAGCCTGCTTCAACGAGTTCACGCAAGGGGCCTGGTGCCACGGCGCGTCACTCTACTGGTACGCGACGGGCCCCTGCACAGCAGAGAAGCCCTCACGCATGGAGACCACTTTCGGCACTACTCTTCCTCCTCGTCGAGGTCTTCGAGCCGGTCGAGCAGATCGCGCAGCCCGTCACCGGAAAGGAGGGGAGCTTGTTGCGTCCAGTGTTCACTGGTCGTCATGTCTGGTCAGCCTCTCGTCCCGATTACTCAGATCGCGGGCATCAGATGTCGGATACGAGTCGAGCCCCCGCACGGAGGGCGCCCCTCGTCCCGCAAGTCCTCCTCGCGGCGTAAGGCCGTTCGTGATTGCGGTGGCGGTGCCCCTCCGTGACCCGGCATTGAAGTGATCCACCACCACGGTTTCAGACACCGTGCACAGTCCAGGGACGCTCTTCATCGCTCACGGGAATGTCCTGGTCTGGACCTTGCGCAGGGAATGCTTGCCCTCGCTCTGCATCCGGAGCTGGTCACGACAGCCGTCGATGTGGAGAGGTCGCGGTCGTTCACCCTCAGCCCCACCCTCGCCTTCGCGAGCCTGGGGGAATTCTCCCTGAGCGAGGCGTCTTTCGGACGGCGTTTTCGTTTCACACAGCTGCACACGGTCATCACCTCTTTCGGCGGCGGCAGGCACGCATTTTCCTGGACCTTTACGGCTCAGCAGAACGCCGAACTTGTCCCATGCTCCCGCGCCACCTTCGCCGTGGTGCAACTACCCCAGGATGTAAGCGAGTTCACCACCACCTTCGCCTCCGAGGTGGAGGTCTCGCGCCGAGTACTCGGCGTCTTCGAACCCGTCACGGCGAGCGGCGGCACCGAGCCGTTCCGGTCGCCGTGAGTGACCCCGGCCCCGTTACCGACCTGATCTTGAGCGCTGCCTGCCGAGCGGACCGAGAGGGCGATCACCCACGTGCGGAACCGGGTATCAGGGGGATCCCGCGGACGGGGTGCTTGCTCAGGATGGAGACCCGATTGAACGCGTTGATGGTGATCGCCACCCAGATCACCGCGGAGATCTCGCCGTCGTCGAGGACCTGGCGAGCTGTTTCGTAGGCGCTCTCCTGCGCGACGGCGTTCGCGGGTTCGGTGGTTGCCTCCGCCAGGGCGAGTGCCGCGCGTTCCCGTTCCGTGAACAGTTCGGTGTCGCGCCAGGCGGCCAGCACGCCCAGACGCTGGGTGGTCTCGCCGGCGCGCAGCGCGGCCTTGGTGTGCACGTTGAGGCAGTAGGCGCAGCCGTTGATCTGTGACACGCGGAGGTTGATCAGCTCTACCAAGCTGCGGTCCAGCCCCGCCTCGGCAGCGACCACCCGGACCGCGTCGGCCGTCTCGACCAGTGCGTGGTAGGCCTTGGGGCTCTGCTTGTCGATGAAGACCCGCCGGGTTGCGGGGTCTGCTGTGGTGTCACTCAACGTGGACTCCTTGAGGGCCGCTCCTGGCCCTCGCTCGCTCTCTGCAGTGCTGGTGATGGGGCATGGACTTACTATCAGGCATGACTGTTGAACATGAAATCATCTTCGGGTGTGAGAGGGGCGTGCGATGAGCAACGTCGAAGTGGATCCCGCCGAACTGCGCTGCGGTACCGCGGATCACGGTGAGGCCGCGCCGCAGGTAGACGTGCTGACCGCGCGCGACGTCCCGTTGGGCGGGCCGAGAGCCATGACGGTACGGCGCACGCTGCCGCAGCGTGCGCGCACGCTGATCGGGGCCTGGTGTTTCGTCGACCACTACGGCCCCGACAACGTCGCCGACACGGACGGCATGGACGTCGCTCCCCATCCGCACACCGGCCTGCAGACCGTGAGCTGGCTGTTCAGCGGAGAGATCGAGCACCGCGACAGCATGGGCAGCCACGCGCTCGTACGACCCGGTGAGCTGAACCTCATGACCGGCGGGTACGGCATCAGCCATTCGGAAGTCTCCACCACCCGCACCACGATCCTGCACGGCGTCCAGTTGTGGGTGGCTCTGCCCGAAGAACACCGGCACACCGGCCGTGACTTCCGGCACTACGTCCCGAGCCCGGTCCGGGTGGGCGGGGCAGACATCAGAGTGTTCCTGGGATCCCTCGCCGGTGACACCTCTCCGGTGCGGACGTTCACGCCCTTGCTCGGCGCCGAACTCGTCCTCGAGCCGCGCTCGACGACCACACTCCCGGTGGACGCCGCCTTCGAGTACGGCCTGCTCGTCGACCAGGGGGATGTCCGCATGGCCGGAACAGTCCTGCGCCCGGCGGAACTTGGGTACCTCCCCACGGGAAACGACACACTGACGCTGACGAACGAGACGGACACCCCCGCTCGGGCGGTGCTGCTCGGCGGGACGCCGTTCGAGGAACAGATCGTCATGTGGTGGAACTTCATCGGCCGCAGCCACGAAGACATCGTCGAAGCCAGGGATGCGTGGCAGAACGCATCCGACCGCTTCGGCACGGTCGAGGGTTACGACGGTGACCGCCTTCCCGCGCCCGCACTGCCGAACGCCACCATCACACCGCGCAAGAACCCGACGCGCCGCTGAAAGGCACACGATGACACAGCCCGCAGCCGCTCCGACCGTCCAGAGAGTGGACGCCAAGCACCGTTACGAAATCCGGGTCGACGGCAAAACCGCCGGCCTCACCGCCTACCGCGACCGCGACGACCAGCGCGTCTTTTTCCACACCAAAATCGACGACGCCTTCGCCGGGCAGGGCCTGGCCTCGCTCCTCGTTCAGCAGGCCCTGAGCGACGTACGCGCCTCCGGGAAGCGCATCGTGCCGGTCTGCCCCTACGTGGCGAAGTTCCTCACGAAGCACGACGAGTTCGCCGACATAGCCGACCCCGTGACCCCCGAAGTCCTGCAGTGGCTGGAGACCGTGCTGGCGAGGTGACCGCGCGCCGCCCACCTGCTCCGACGCCGTCAGAACGTCCGGGCTGCTGCACCGGCATATCCCGGCAGGGCACGGCTTCTGTGCTCGTGGCGCCCGCGGCGACTTCGAGCAGGACAGCACGACCGGCCTCTGTCGCCGGCTCGCTCGAGGCGGGCGGCTGAGGTGCCCGGAGTTTCGGAATCAGGTGACGGCTTCGGCGCCGCCACCGCGACGGGCGACCTCGACGCCGACGCCGACGCCGACGCCGACGGACTGTGCCCCTCGGCTTCGGCGTGCCCGGCGAGGACGACTCGACCGGCCACGCCGAGCGCGGCGCGATCACCGTCGGCCCCTGCGCTTCGGTCGCCGCGGGCTGGCGCCGAGGTACCGGTAGTACGGGCTGGGCAGGCTCATCTCCGATCGAGATGACTGACATTCCAAACCATCGCGACAGGAGAGGAAGCACCGAGGGGCGTGCCGGCGCTTATGCCTGCGTGACGGCATCGACGAAGCTGCCGGCCACCGCACAGCGCTTCCGTCCGAGCCGGTTTCCCGGCTCATCCCGTCAAGAAGGTGCACATGTCCGCATCATCCGAACTCCGGACCTCGCGCGGGCCGGCGACCGCAAAGGCCCCTCATGGCGTGTCCGGTTGGCTGGTCGCGCTCCTGGCCGTCGCCTCCGGCATGACGGTCGCCAACCTGTACTACGCCCAGCCCCTGCTGTCCTTGCTGAGCGGCGTCTTCCACACCAGCACGGCCACCGTCGGCGCACTGATCACCCTCACCCAGGTCGGCTACGTGATCGGCATGCTCTTCCTGGTCCCGCTCGGCGACCGGCTGGAAAAGCGCAACCTGATCACCGCCCTGCTGACGGTCACCACCGTCGCCCTCGTGGCGGCCGGGCTCGCCACCAGCTTCCCCATGCTGCTGATCGCCTCCCTGATCAGTGGCGCCACCTCGGTCGTCGCCCAGATCCTGGTGCCTTTCGCCGCCAGCCTCGCTCCCGACCACGCCCGCGGCCGCATCGTCGGCCGGGTGATGAGTGGCCTGCTCACCGGCATCCTGCTCTCCCGCACGCTGAGCAGTCTGGTCTCGGACCTCGCCGGCTGGCGCGCCGTCTTCCTCGGCTCCGCCGCCCTGATGGCCGTGCTCGCCGTGGCCCTGCGCGCGGCCCTGCCGCAGCACGCGCCGACCACGACCATCCCGTACCACCACATGCTGCGCTCCACCGTCCGGCTGGTGCGCACGCACCCGGCGCTGCTGCGCCGTGGCCTCTACCAGGCGGCGATGTTCGGCGCCTTCAGCGCCTTTTGGACCACGGTCTCATTCGTCCTGACCGGTCCCCACTTCCACTACTCACCGGTCGGAGTCGGCGTGTTCGCCCTCGTCGGCGCGGCCGGAGCGGCCATCGCCCCGTTCGCAGGCCACTGGGCCGACCGGGGGCTCGTACACCCCATGACCGGCATCGCCTTCGTGGTCGCCGCCCTGGCCTTCGCGCTCGCCGGGTTCGGCGGACACAGTGTCGTCCTGATCGCCCTGGCCGCGATCCTCATCGACATGGCCGTACAGACCACCCTCATCCTCGGCCAGCACACGGTCTACCAGCTCGACCCCGCCGCCCGCGCCCGCCTCAACAGCGCCTTCATCGCCACCTTCTTCGTCGGCGGAGCGATCGGCTCCCAGCTCGGCTCCGCTGTGTACCACGCCGGCGGCTGGACCGCCCTCACCGCCCTCGGCGCCGCCCTCCCCCTCATCTCCCTCCTCTACTGGACCACCGAACGCCGGCAGCGAGCGGCAGCGAAGCCGAGCACGGCAATCCTGTAACACTGGACACCAAGAGAGTCACCTGAAGTCACATCCAGCGAACCCGTGCCGGGGTGCCCGTCGAAGGCGCCCCGGACGGCGACGGTGACGGCCGCGACGGACTCGCCGAGGACCATGAGGGTGAACTGTCCCGCCGAGGCTGGAGCGGCCGGGCGACAGCCGCAGTCCGCCGGCGCACGGAGCCTGGCCCTGGAGGGAGCACCGAGCAGGGCAAGGGCACAGTGCGCTGGTCGCGGTGGGAGACCCCAGGCATGTCGCGGAGATCACGTCGGTGATCAGGGCCGGGGAACTACAGGCATGGTTCCTGGCCGAGCATCTGGTCGACACCCCGCTGCTCCGCGCCTGAGGGATCCCGTCGGTCCGCGTCTGAAGGTGGGTGAGCGCGCGCCTGAAGGAGCATGAGTCGGCACCCGTACAACGCCCCCTCCGTCCGCATACGATGCAGCGAAGATCGAGGACGTTGTCTCCGTACCGGACGGAGCGCTGCTTGACCGGGAGCAGATGATGGACCTGCGGCAGATGGAGGTCGTCGTCGCGGTGGCGGACGCCGGCGGCTTCACGGCGGCAGCAAGGCGGCTACACGTGGTCCAGTCCGCCGTGTCCAGCACGGTCCGGGCCCTCGAACGCGAACTGGGCACGCCCTTGTTCGACCGCACCACGCACCGCGTCACCCTGACGCCGGCCGGTGAGGCGTTCGTCCCCGCCGCACGCGCGGCGCTCCGCGCCGCCGAACTGGCTCGGGAGGCGGTCGACGCCGTACAGGGGCAGCTGCGCGGCCGGGTGACGGTCGGCACGATGCAGGGAGTCTGGGCGGGCCTCCACCACGCCCTGGCCGCGCTGCGGGCGGAGCACCCGGGCGTGGTGGTCCAACTGCGGCAGGCGGCGGTGGCAGACATCCGGCAGGCACTGCGCGAAGGCACGGTGGACCTGGCCGTCGTGGCGCTCGACCGCCAGCAGCAGCGAGGACTGGCGACCCGGCTGCTGTCCCGCGAGGAGATGGTGCTGGTTGCGTCGTCCCGGCAGGTCATCGCCGGGACGACACCGAACGGCGAGGTCCGACTCGCCGACGTCGCCCAGTTGCCCCTGGTGGACTTCAGCCCCGGCTGGGCCATCCGCTACGCGGTCGATCGTGCCTTCCGCGCCGCAGGCGTCGACCGCAGCACGACCTTCGAGGTGAACGACATCGTCGCGGCAGCCGAGCTGGTCCGCAACGACTTGGGCGTCTGCATCATGCCCAAGTCGATCGCCGCCCGCTTCCCCGATCTGCCCCAGTACCGGTTCGACCGGCACGCACCGAACTGGAAGATCATGGTGGTACGACCTCCCGGCGAGGCACCCCCGGCGGTCGCCGCGCTGCTGCGCCACATCACCTGACGGCGTCCGACGCACCCGTCGGACATGCCGGCCTTCATGGCGTCGAACGGCTGCGTCAGGCCGGGCTGTGTGCCTTCTTTGAGCCGGCGGAGTTCCGCGCGAGCAGGGCGAAGCCTCCGCCGTGGTCGGTCAGGGCGTCGTCGGGCACTCGGCCGTCGCTCGGCGCCAGGGCGAACGCGGTGGCCGTCACTACCAGGCACGCGCCCTGAAGACGCGGTGCAGCCGATGAGGCGTCAAGGCGTCAGCGCGCGGTCTGCGTGTGCACGTACTCCACGAGGCGGGTCAGCGCCTCCGGGTTCGTGGACGGCAGGACGCCGTGGCCGAGGTTGAAGATGTGGCCTTCCAGCCCGGCGGCGGCGTCCAGGACCTCGCGGGTCTTGGTCTCGACGGCCTCGGTCGAGGAGAAGAGGACCGCCGGGTCGAGGTTGCCCTGGAGCGCCTTGCCGGGGCCGACACGGCGGGCGGCCGCGTCGAGCGGGACGCGCCAGTCGACGCCGACGACGTCCGCGCCCGCCTCGCCCATGAGGCCGAGCAGCTCGCCGGTGCCGACGCCGAAGTGGATGCGCGGAACGCCGTACGACGCCACGGACTCGAAGACCTTCGTGGACGCGGGCATCACCGAGCGCCGGTAGTCGGCGGGTGCCAGGGCGCCGACCCAGGAGTCGAAGAGCTGGACGGCGCTGGCGCCCGCCTCGATCTGCACCTTGAGGAAGGCGGAGGTGATCTCGGCGAGGCGGTCCAGCAGGTCGGCCCACAGCTGCGGGTCGCCGTACATGAGCGCCTTGGTGTGCTCGTGGTTCTTGGACGGTCCGCCCTCCACGAGGTAACTCGCGAGGGTGAACGGCGCGCCCGCGAAACCGATGAGGGGGGTGGAGCCGAGCTCGGCCGTCAGCAGCCTGATCGCCTCGGTGACGTAGCTGACGTCCTCGGGGGTCAGATCGCGCAGTCGCGCCAGGTCAGCGCGGGTGCGGATCGGGTTCTCGACGACCGGGCCGACGCCGGGCTTGATGTCGAGGTCGATGCCGATGGCCTTCAGCGGGACGACGATGTCGCTGAAGTAGATCGCCGCGTCCACGTTGTGCCGGCGCACGGGCTGCAGCGTGATCTCGGCGACCAGCTCGGGCAGCATGCAGGACTCGAGCATGGGGATGCCCTCGCGCACCTTGAGGTACTCGGGGAGCGAGCGACCGGCCTGCCGCATGAACCACACCGGCGTGTGCGGCACAGGCTCGCGCCTGCACGCCTTGAGGAAGGCGGACTCGTACGTGGCTGTCGGCTGCTGCCCGGCAGGGCTGTGGTTGGCGCTCACAACGGAAAGTCTCGCACGCCCCACGGACATCCAAGTCCCGGGCCCCGACGCCGTGCGCGTCCACGGCTCCCACCCCGGCTCCGGCGCCACGAAACGCCCGCCGGAACAGGCGCGTTCACTCAACGCGATCCGGACAGTGGTAGCGCGCACGGGTGTCTCTCCCTGCACGCGGGCTCCATTCCCCTTAATCTTCCCCGCATGGCTGCGGCTCAGGGACGACTGTCGGACGGCACTGGCGGAATGGACGACGCCGAGGAGGGGGACAAAGATGCGAGGGAGACAGCTCCGTTGCCTTTCCGGGCAGCCGTCGACGCGCTGAAGGGCGCGCGGCTGCGGCCGGAGATCGAGATCGACCCGACGCCCCCGCCGAAGCGCCTGGCGCCGTACGCGTACGCGCTGGAGGCGGCGGTCGTCGCCGACGACGACGAGGATCTCGCGGACGGCCGGCTCGTGCTGCTGCACGATCCGGCCGGGCACGATGCCTGGCAGGGCTCCTTCCGGCTGGTGACGCTGCTCCGCGCGGAGCTGGAGCCGGAGATGGCGTCCGACCCGCTGCTTCCCGACGTCTGCTGGTCGTGGCTGACCGGCGCGTTGCAGGGCCGAGGTCTGTCGTACGGCGAACCGAGCGGCACCGTCACGCGCGCGAGCTCGCACTACTTCGGCGGCCTCGCCGAGCGCCCGTCCGCCTCGCAGATCGAGATCCGCGCCTCCTGGACGCCTCGCGAGGGCCTGGGCGGGGTACCGGACACGGCGGCGCACCTCGCCGCCTGGTGCGATCTGCTCTGCCAGATCGCGGGCCTGCCGCCCACGGGGCCGGGCGACGCGTCGGTGGTGACGCTTCCGCAGCGCCGGGGCCCGCAGTCGCGCTGAGCGCCTGCGCGCCCGCGCGCCCGCGCGCGTCCACGTCGTGTCCTGTGCAGCGCCGGTCTTGTTGTCTCCTCTGCAGCGCCGCTCTGGTGCGACGCAACCCGCTTGCCGGGTTTCCTTGCCGAGTCTTTGTCGATACGACCACTTTCAGCCGTGTCACGACTCGGAATGACTCGGTTCGATCTTCGGATGATCGATCGCGTGTCCGAATTGCACGGATTGTTACTCACCACATCGTGATCATTCTCTAAAGGTCGTCGGGTTTGGTGCCGAAGAGGTCTGTGACCTTGAAAGCACGGTTCGTCCCGGCTTCATCCCCAGAGCCGGTACCGTCCCGCACCCCCAGGAGGCCTGGTGTCCGTTCTCCTCGAGCAGCCCGCAAGCCTGGTCGCCTACCGCCCGAACAAGCCGACTGCCATGGTGGTCGTGGCTGACCCCCGGGTCCGCTCCACCGTCACCCGCCACCTCTGGGCGCTCGGAGTGCGCGACGTCATCGAGGCGTCGTCCGTCGCGGAGGCCCGCCCCCGAATCGGCAACCCACGCGACATCTGTGTCGCCGACGTCCACCTGCCCGACGGAAGCGGGCTCACCCTGCTGTCCGAGACCAGAGCCGCGGGCTGGCCCAACGGCCTCGCCCTCTCCGCCGCCGACGACATCGGCGCCGTACGCAACGCCCTCGCGGGCGGTGTCAAGGGCTACGTCGTCACCGGCACCCGCACCAACGTCGGGCTCCCCACCCGGCCGGGCGCCGCCCCCATCGGTTCGGCCGCCGCCCGTATGCACCGCCGCCCCCCGGGTGCCCCGAGCCACCCGGGCGGCTACCGCGAGCTCTCCGGCCGCGAGGTCGAGGTGCTCCGGCTGGTCGCCGAAGGCCAGTCGAACAAGGCCATCGGCGTCTCGATGGGCCTGTCCGCGCTCACCGTCAAGAGCCACCTCGCCCGCATCGCCCGCAAGCTCGGCACGGGCGACCGCGCCGGGATGGTGGCGGTGGCCCTGCGGACGGGGATCATTCACTGAACCTGCCGCTGTCACCCGTCACGGACGCGAAGGGGATCGGCCGCTGATCCCCGTCCACGCACCCCTTCCCTCCTGAGCCTGATCATTCACCGACTTGGCTGGTTCACGCCCCCCTGAGCGCCCGTCGACGGAACCTCCCCGTCGACGGGCGCCGCCGCGCCGCCCTTCAACGGGGCCTACTCACCACCCGCCGTCAGCAGGCTCAACGGAATGCGGCGGAACTCGATCTCCTCATACGCCGCCTCGGCCCCCGTCTCGTACAAGATCCCCACCGTCTCGGCATCGAGCTGCACCAGATCCGAATACGCGGCCTTCTTCGAAGACAGAGTCAGCACCTTTTCGAAGGAGCGCCCTCCGTCCGCACTGCTCCACACCGCCATCGACACACGGTCGGTCGGCACCGAAGGCGCCGAGAACAGCAGCTTCCCCTGCACGCCGGCCAGTTGCAGCACATTTCCCTGCACCAAGGGCACATCGTTCAGCGAGGACTGCTCCTCATAGCCCCGGTCAAGGGTGGCGCCACCATCGCTGGAATACGCGTCCAGGCGGTTTCCCGGGCTCGTCCCCTTCTGGTTACGGGCACTGAAGTACAGCCGCCCGTCGGGAAGTTGCGCCACGGACGACTCATTCGCGTTGTACACGCCCTCGTAGGCGTCCTCCGCGAAACCGATCCGCCAGGACCGGCCCCCGTCGTCGCTGTAGATCGCGTGGGCGCCGAAGTACTGGGGCTCCTGCCCGGTGTCCACGGACCCCGCGGGCGGCGCGGCGGAATGGTTCGCGGGGACGACCAGCCGCCCCGCGTTCTCGCCCCGCGTCAGGGCGATCGCGTGGCCCGGCCCCGTCGCGTACCAACGCCAGCCGGGCCGCTTCACCGTGGACGTGATCTCCCGGGGGGACGAGAACGACACCCCGTCGTCCCGGCTCGTCTGCACGAACACCCGCCGACCCCGCTCCCCCGTGACCTCGCCGCGCAGCAGCTGCGCCTCGGTGACATCGCCGCTGTTGTACGAGGTGACCAGAACGAGGTGTCCCGTGCCAGGATCGACGACCGGCGCCGGATTCCCCCGGGTGTCGCCCTTGCCCTCCGCGACGACCTGCAGTGGACCCCATGTGCAGCCACCGTCACGCGACCGCTTGAGCACGACGTCAATGTCGCCGCTGTCCTTTCTGCCGCCCACTCGCCCTTCGGCGAAGGCCAGCAAGGTCCCTGCGCGCGTCCGGACGATGGCCGGTATGCGGTACGTGGCGTAATCACCACTGCCCGCGACGTACGGGACCGACGAGACGCATCCCCGCTTCCCCTCGGCATCCGCGCTGTCGGCCTCCTCCGCCCCGGGCCGGGCGACGACCACCGCCGCGGCGACGATGACCGCGACAGCACCAAGAACGAACACGCGGCGGTTCAGGTTCAGGAACATACGGTTCAATGCTTTTCCCAGGCGCGGAAGAAGATCGTCGGAGACCGACGCTGGACAACTCACGCGAACCTAGAGGTGCCGCGGTGACGCAGCAACGCCCCTGAGTCAAAAGCGAATTGAAGAACAGCCGGAACTGGACGACCGTGAGCCGACACCGCCGGACCTGCCGAGAGGCCGGCCGGTTCCGGCGAAGATGCCGTACCGGGGCGCCGTACGCGTTCACGCAGCGCCCCGGGGATGCCGCTCATGGCCACGGCGATCGTGGGCCCTCCAGCCGGGCCGGGTTTCCAAGTTCGGACAGGTACCGCGAAAGGAGTAATCAGGGCACTCGGAACAAGCGACACTTCCCGGTCATGAGCTCCACTTGTGCAATGTTTTCGCAGGTGAACCGACCAATGACCTGAAGATGCAGGTCAGGCACTCGAACATCCCGATACCCTTGACAGGTGACCGACGCCCAAGAGACCGCAGCAGACAGCTCACTGCGAACCACCGGAGGCGGCCCTCCGGACGACGTCGAAACGGCGCCGATCCCTTTGCTTGAGCCCCGAGAAGGTATTCCGCCTGTCGTCGCCGACGAGGCCTCGCTCGCCGAGGTGATCGCCGCCTTCGCCGCCGGAACCGGCCCCGTGGCCGTCGACGCCGAACGCGCGTCCGGGTACCGCTACGGCCAGCGCGCCTATCTGGTGCAGCTGCGCCGCGAGGGGGCGGGCAGCGCGCTGATCGACCCCGTGGCCTGTCCCGATCTGTCGGGGCTCGGCGAGGCGATCTCCGGTGTGGAGTGGGTGCTGCACGCCGCCACCCAGGACCTGCCGTGTCTGCGCGAAATAGGCATGGTGCCCACGCGGCTCTTCGACACCGAGCTGGCCGGCCGGCTGGCCGGGTTCCCGCGGGTGGGCCTCGGCGCCATGGTCGAGAGCGTCCTCGGCTTCGTACTGGAGAAGGGGCACTCCGCGGTCGACTGGTCCACGCGCCCGCTCCCCGAGCCGTGGCTGCGCTACGCCGCGCTCGATGTGGAGCTGCTCGTCGACCTGCGTGACGCCCTGGAGAAGGAGCTCGACCGGCAGGGCAAGCTGGAGTGGGCCAAACAGGAGTTCGACGCGATCGCGCAGGCCGAGCCCGCGCCGCCGCGCAAGGACCCCTGGCGCCGTACGTCCGGGATGCACAAGGTGCGCCGCCGTCGGCAGATGGCCGTCGTACGGGAGCTGTGGGAGACCCGGGACCGGGTCGCACAGCGCCGGGACATCTCGCCGGGCAAGGTGCTCGGGGACGCGGCGATCGTCGAGGCCGCGCTGTCCCTCCCGCCCAATGCGCACGCCCTGGCCGCACTGAACGGCTTCGGGCACCGGATGGGGCGGCGCCAGCTGGAGCAGTGGCAGGCCGCGGTGGATCGCGCCAAGGCGCTGCCGGACTCCGAGCTGCCGCAGCCTGGACAGCCGGTGACCGGGCCTCCGCCGCCGCGCGCGTGGGCCGACAAGGACCCGGTCGCTGCGGCTCGGCTGTCCGCCGCGCGGGCCGGCGTGTCGGCGGTGGCCGAGCGGCTGAACATGCCGCAGGAGAATCTGATCGCTCCGGACACGGTGCGGCGGGTGTGCTGGGAGCCGCCGGCCGTCCCGGATGAGGAGTCGGTCGGGGCCGCGCTTGCCGGGTACGGGGCACGGGCGTGGCAGGTGGAGCAGGTGACGCCGGTGTTGGTGGCCGCGTTGTCCGCGAAGGCGCCGTAGGCGGTTTGGCTGGGGGCGGCTGCGGGTCGGTTGTGGCTGGTCGCGCCCACGCGGCGGAGCCGCACAATGTCACAGCCCCGCGCCCCTGGGTGTACTCGGCCAAGAGGTTGGTGACTCGCGTCGGTAGTTGATCAAGAGAAGACCTCCGGGCGTAGTGGAGATGCCTGTCTTCACCACAACCGGAGGTCTTGGTGACCCACGCTCATGCCCGGCTGACGTTTCACGGCAGATGTCTTCTGGTGCGCCGAGTCGTGCACGACCTGCGTCCGGTGGCGCACGTGGCGAAGGAGCTGGGAGTGTCGCGCCAGTGCGCGCACCGATGGGTGGCCCGTTTCCGGGCCGAGTGAGGGGACGGCCTGCACGACCGCTCCAGCCGCCCCCGCACCTGCCCGAATGTCACAGCCTCGCGCCCCTGATGGGGGCTGCACCACTGCGGGTTTTCCATGTGACGTTCGCCGCTCCCGGGCCCGGGGCTGGGCAGGGTGGTTACTCGTAAGTAGCATGGGGAGGTGAGCGCGCGCTCAGGGCGTGTGCGTCGCGCAGTAGTGCCATCCCGCATCTGGAGGAGAGCCATCGTGCCTCGTACCGTCAGGGACGTCGTCTTCGTCGACGGCGTCCGCACCCCGTTCGGCAAGGCGGGCCCGAAGGGCATCTACCACGAGACCCGCGCCGACGACCTCGTCGTCAAGGCCATCCGGGAGCTGCTGCGCCGCAACCCCGGCCTGGACCCCAAGAAGATCGACGAGGTCGCCATCGCCGCGACCACGCAGATCGGTGACCAGGGTCTGACGCTGGGCCGTACGGCCGGCATCCTCGCCGGGCTCCCCCAGTCGGTTCCCGGCTACTCCATCGACCGCATGTGCGCGGGCGCGCTGACCGCCGTCACCACGACCGCGGGCTCCATCGCCTTCGGTGCGTACGACGCCGTGATCGCCGGTGGTGTCGAGCACATGGGCCGCCACCCCATGGGCGAGGGCGTGGACCCGAACCCGCGGTTCGTCAGCGAGAAGCTGGTCGACGAGTCCGCCCTCTTCATGGGCATGACCGCCGAGAACCTGCACGACCGCTACCCGCACATCACCAAGCAGCGCGCCGACGAGTACGCCGTGCGCTCGCAGGAGAAGGCCGCGAAGGCATACGCCAACGGCAAGATCCAGCAGGACCTGGTGCCGATCTCGGTGCGCAACACCAACGCGGAGGTCGGTGAGACCGGCTGGGGCCTGGTCACCGCCGACGAGCCGATGCGCCCGGGAACCACCCTGGAGAACCTCGCCGGTCTGAAGACGCCGTTCCGTGTGCACGGCCGGGTCACCGCCGGTAACGCGGCCGGTCTGAACGACGGCGCCACCGCGTCGATCATCGCGAGCGAGGACTTCGCGCGCGAGAACAACCTGCCGGTCAAGATGCGCCTGGTCTCCTACGCCTTCGCCGGCGTCGAGCCGGAGGTCATGGGCTACGGCCCGATCCCGGCGACCGAGAAGGCCCTCGCCAAGGCCGGCCTGTCGATCGAGGACATCAACCTCTTCGAGGTCAACGAGGCCTTCGCCGTCCAGGTCCTGGCCTTCCTCGACCACTACGGCATCGCGGACGACGACGCGCGCGTCAACCAGTACGGTGGCGCCATCGCGTTCGGCCACCCGCTGGCCTCCTCCGGCGTCCGTCTGATGACGCAGCTGGCCCGCCAGTTCGAGGAGCAGCCGAACGTCCGCTACGGCCTGACCACCATGTGCGTCGGCTTCGGCATGGGCGCGACGGTCATCTGGGAAAACCCGCACTTCGAGGGGGACAAGTGAGCACCACCGCTGAGCTTTTGAAGGGTGCGGCCGAGCTGTTCCCCGACGAGGTCGTGACGTCCGCGAACGTCCGTCACCTCGACCTGCCCTTCGGCGCCGGGCGCTTCGCGCTCATCACGCTGGACAACGGATTCGACCACACCAAGCCGACCACCTTCGGCCCTGCGTCGCTGGCGAACCTGAACGCCGCCATCGACCAGGTCGAGAAGGAGGCCGCGGCCGGCGAGATCGTCGGTGTCGGCGTCACCGGCAAGCCGTTCATCTTCGCGGTCGGCGCGGACCTCAAGGGCGTAGAGCTCCTGAAGAACCACGACGACGCGCTCGCCATCGGCAAGGGCGGCCACGAGGTCTTCAAGCGGCTGTCCGCGCTCGCGGTGCCGACCTTCGCGTACTACAACGGTGCGGCGATGGGCGGTGGCGTCGAGGTCGGTCTGCACTGCAAGTACCGGACCGTCTCGAAGGCCATCGCGGCCTTCTCGCTCCCCGAGGTGTTCCTGGGTCTCGTCCCGGGCTGGGGCGGCTGCACGATCCTGCCGAACCTGATCGGTGCGGACAAGGCTGTCTCGGTCATCATCGAGAACTCGCTCAACCAGAACAAGCAGCTCAAGGGCCGGCAGGTCTTCGACCTCGGCATCGCCGACGCCCTGTTCGAGGGTGCGGACTTCCTGGAGCAGTCGCTGATCTGGACGGCGAACGTCCTCAAGGGCGACGTCACGGTCGAGCGTCCGGAGATCGACCGCGGCGAGGCCTGGGACCAGGCTGTCGCCAAGGGCCGGTTCATCGCCGACGGCAAGGTGCACGGAGCGGCCCCGGCCGCGTACCGCGCGCTGGACATCATCGAGGCGGCCAAGGACGGTGACCTGCAGAAGGGTTACGACGCCGAGGACGTGGCCCTCGCCGACCTGATCATGGGTGGCGAACTGCGCTCCGGCATCTACGCCTTCAACCTGGTCCAGAAGCGCGGCAAGCGCCCGGCGGGTGCGCCGGACAAGTCCCTCGCGCGTCCGGTCACCAAGGTGGGCGTCGTGGGCGCGGGCCTGATGGCCTCGCAGCTCGCACTGCTCTTCCTGCGCCGCCTCGAGGTGCCCGTCGTGCTGACGGACATCGACCAGGAGCGCGTCGACAAGGGTGTGGGCTACGTCCACGCCGAGATCGACAAGCTGCTCGGCAAGCGCCGCATCAACCAGGACAAGGCCAACCGCCTCAAGGCCCTGGTCAGCGGTGTGCTGGACAAGGCCGAGGGCTTCGCGGACGCGGACTTCATCATCGAGGCCGTGTTCGAGGAGATCGGCGTCAAGCAGCAGGTGTTCGCGGAGGTCGAGGCGGTCGCCCCGGCGCACGCGATCCTCGCCACCAACACCTCCTCGCTGTCGGTCACCGAGATGGCGTCGAAGCTCAAGAACCCCGAGCGGGTCGTGGGCTTCCACTTCTTCAACCCGGTCGCGATCCTCCCGCTCCTGGAGATCGTCCGCGGTGAGCAGACCGACGACGCCTCGCTGGCCACGGCCTTCGGTGTCGCCAAGAAGCTGAAGAAGACCGCGGTCCTGGTGAAGGACGCCCCGGCGTTCGTCGTCAACCGCATCCTCACCCGCTTCATGGGCGAGATCCAGAACGTCATCGACGAGGGCACGCCGGTCGAGGTCGCGGAGAAGGCGGTGGAGCCCCTGGGCCTGCCGATGTCTCCCCTGGTCCTGCTCGAGCTGGTCGGCCCCGCGATCGGTCTGCACGTCTCGGAGACCCTCAACCGGGCCTTCCCGGACCGCTTCACGGTCTCCCCGAACCTCGCCGCCGTCGTCAAGGCGGGCAAGCGCGGCTTCTACGTGTACGACTCCGGGAAGCCGGAGCTGGACCCCGAGGTCGCCGCGCTCCTCAAGCAGGGCGATGTCGTCCTCACCGAGGAGCAGGTCCGTGACCGCGTCCTGGACGCCGTCGCCCAGGAGATCGGGCTCATGCTCGACGAGGGCGTCGTCGCCGAGGCCCAGGACATCGACCTCTGCCTGATCACCGGCGCCGGCTGGCCCTTCCACCTGGGCGGCATCACGCCGTACCTGGACCGCGAGGGCGTCTCCGAGCGGGTGACCGGGAAGCGGTTCCTTGCTCCGGGCGTGGCGTCGGTTCCCGCGTAACCGTCGTACGACTCCGTCCATGACCGAGGGCCTCACCATGGTGTGGGGCCCTCGGTCATGCGTCAGTAGTTCCCACCGTAATACGCGGCCGTCGGCGCCCCGGCCGAGGCGTTCATCACCGTGAAGGGCACCTGGGTGACCGGAGATTCGGCACCGGAGGGGTCGACGGCGAAGACGTCGACGACGTGCATGCCCGCGCCCCAGGCCCAGCCCGAGTCCCACGACCAGCTGCCGTTCGGGGCGACCGCAGCACCGCCCAGCAGCGCGCCGTTCTCCCGGAATCCCACCTGCGCGGCGCCCGTGGCGGCGCCGGTGAAGACCACGCGGGAGTCCATCACCTGCTCGTAGGCCACGGGTTCCAGCACCACCGGCGCGGCCGCGCTCTGTCCGACCGTCGACAGCACGGCACCCCCCATTGCCGGTGTCCCGAAACCTGCCGGGACAGCGGCCCCGCTCGAGCTGTCGACCGCGGTGAAGAGCACCTCGGTCCGCGCGGACTGGAAGCCGGCCGCGTCCACCGCGTAGACCTTCACGGGGTGCTTGCCCTTGCTCCAGGCCCTGCCCAACTCCCAGGACCAACTGCCGTCGGCGGCGACATCGGCCTGCCCCAGAAACTTGCCGTGCTCCCAGACGCTCACGCGGACGGCGCCCCGGGCGGAGCCCGTGATCCGTACGGCGTCCCTGCGCACCTCCGACCCGGACGCCGGTGCCGTCACCACGGGCGGCGGGAACTCCGGGCCCCTCACCACCGCGGTGGCGGCGAGATACGAGGTGATGGCCGACCGGTCGCGGTCGGGCTCCTCGTACCCGTTGCGCACGAAGCCCAGACGCGGAGCGATCCCGTCGATCAGGAAGTTGACGATGCCCATGAGGACTGGGACGTTGCGCCCCGCCACCTGTGTGTGGTCGGTGATGTGCGGGGAGTCGCTGAAGATGAAGTTGAAGTTCTCGTAGTGCTGAAAGAGACCCAGAAAGGGCTCCACCTGCACCGGATACTGATCGTCCTGGGCCGAGGACACCAGGTAGATGTTGGCCGTGGGGTTGACGCCCGAGCGCACCAGGTCGGGAAGGAGCGAGTCCACGATCCGCACGTTCTGCTCCGGGACGCTTTCGCCGAGCATGAAGCGTGCGACACCGGGGTGCACGTCCCTGACGTACGTACCGACCAAGAACTGCGGCGCGATGGAGACGATGTTCCTGAAGCCGTACTTCAGACCGAAGTAGAGGGCCGCGCTACCGCCCTTCGAACCGCCCCACAGGGTGACGGAGTCCGGGGTGAGGTCGAGGGCCTTCATCACCTTCGAGATGAGGGTGACGACGGACTGCTCCAGGGAGAAGTCCATCTCCTTGCACAGGTAGTAGCTCCGGTTCCCGTCGAACCTGTCACGGATCCAGAGGATGTTCGCCCGGAGCTTGTCGAACACGCCGTTGGACCAGCCGTAGTCACCGGGCGCGGCGAAGTTGGCGAAGACGACGACCAGATGGCGGTTGCCCTTCTGGGCATGGGTGAACCGGTACTCGACCGGAAACGTCCCGGAGGCTTCGATCCCCATCAGCAGTTGCCGCTCGTTCGCGGGTGCTTTGGACATGTACGGACTCCACTTTCTGATCTGCTTCGAAGTCGGGCGGCGGGTGCGGTGCTCAGTACCCGGCGGGTGTCGCACCGGCCGAGGCGTTCAGGACGGCGAAGGGCGCGGGAGTCGCCTCGGACTCGCCCCCTGCCGCGTCCACCGCGAAGACCTCGACGGTGTGCGCCCCCTCTCCCCAGGGCCAGCCCGGATCCCAGGACCAACGGCCGTCGAGGGCGACTGCGCCGGACCCCAAGAAGACGCCGTTCTCCCTGAATCCCACCTGGGTGGCACCTCGGGCGACGCCCGCGAAGCCGACCGTCGTCCCCAGCACCCGCTGGTATGCCCCCGGTGTCTGGACCACCGGCGCCGGGAGTCGGCCCTGGCCCCCCTGGCCGACGTGCTCCGAAACCGTGAACCGCACCTCGGTGCGCTCCGACTGGTAGCCGTTCGAATCGACGGCGAAGAACCTCACCGCGTGCTCGCCCGCGCTCCACGGCCTGCCCGGCTCCCATGTCCAGCCGCCGTCGGCGCCGACGGGAGCCGACGCCAGGTACTTGCCGTTCTCCCAGATGCTCACGCGGACCGCTTCGGGCGCCCAGCCCGCGAAGCTGACGGCCGCGGCAGGCACCATGGACTGCGCCGCGGGTACGGTCACGACCGGCGCGGTGAACGAGTCCTGCACCACTGAGGTGGACTTGAGGTATGCCTCGATGCCCGACATGTCGGCTTCCGGCTCCTCGTAGCCGTGTCGGGCGAGGCCGAGACGCGGAGCGATTCCCTCGACGAGCAGGAAGGCGATCCCCAGCAGAGGGGGCGTGTTGCGCTGGGTCACCTTCCCGTGCCCCGTGATGAACGGGGATTCACTGAAGATGAGGTTGAAGTTCTTGTACCGCTGGAGCAGCCCGAGGTACGGCTCCACCTGAGTGCTGTACTGCTCGTCCTGCGGCGAGGACACCACATAGATGTGCGCCTCCGGGTTCGCACCCGACCTCAGCAGGTCGGGCAGGATCGCGTCGAGGACGCCGACGTTGTCGTCCGACATCGCCTCGCCCAGCATGTGCCGGCCGGTGTCGGGGTAGTCGTCGCGCACGAACGTGCCGATCCGGAGCTGCGGAACGCTGGCGACGATGTTCCGGAATCCGTACCTCAGCCCGAAGTAGAGCGCCGCGCTGGCGCCCTTCGAACTGCCCCACAGAGTGACGTCGCCGGGCGTCAGTCTGAGAGCCTTCAACACCTTCGAGATGAGCCCGATCACGGACCGCTCGACGGCGAAGTCCATGTCCTTGCACAGGTAGTAGGTGTTCTGGCCGTCGAACCGGTCGCGGATCCAGAGAATGTTCGACCGGAGGTTGTCGAAGACACCGGTGGCCCAGCCGTAGTCGTCCGGGGCGTAAATGTTGGCGAAGACGACCGTCAGATGCCGGTTCCCGCTCCTCGCCTTGGCGAACCGGTACTCGACGGGGCAGCCGCCGGAGGCGTCTATCCCCTGGACCACGTGGCGGCCCTTCGCGGATGCGTTAGACATGGTGCGGTTCCACTCTCATCAGGTGCTTCGAAGTCAGGCGGGTGCGGTACCCCCGGCGGGATGGATGCCCGAGACAGGTTGATACGTCGGAACTGTGGTGTTCGGACAAACAATCGGCCATCATGTCGTGATGCTTCCGACCACCTCCCGGTCCGCGTCCGGGCGACGCGAGCGTCGAGGGCGCCGGTTCGTGGCCGCGGCGACGGCGTTGCTGGGACTCGCGGCAGCGGTGACCGTGGCCCAGACGGTCGGGCCGAACCGTTCCTCGGCGTCGGCCCAGACGCTGACCGTGGCGACCTGGAACATGTGCGGCGTGCAGGAGTGGGGCTGCGCCGGAACCGGCAGCCGCAGTGAGAAGCGGCGGCAGCTCAAGCTGCTCGCCACCCGGTCGGGAGCCCGGGTGATCCTGGTGCAGGAGGCGTGCGCCGACGACCTGGCCAGGACCCGCAAGGCGCTCGGGGCGTCCTGGCGCAGTGCCTTCACCGCGTACAAGTGGCGCGGCGAGAGCGGACGTACGAGCACCGTGCGGTGCGCGGCGCGTGGTCAGGGCGCGGCCGGGTTCGGGATTCTCTCGGCCTCGACGCTGTCCCGGGTGGCTCCGGTGGCCTCGCAGCAGCCCACGGTCGGACTGCAGCGCGGCATCCTCTGCGCCAGGGTGGCCGCGTACGACATCAAGGTGTGCGACGCCCACCTCAGTCTGCCCGGCAGCGACCTGGCCCATCCCGACTGGGAGCTGCGCGACGACCAGCTGAAGGCGCTGGTGGCCGCCGCGGCCGGCCGACGCACCGTCTACGGCGGTGACTTCAACCTGGATCCGCCGGGCGCGGGCAACCGCTCCAGCTGGGTGTGGCCCGACGCGCCCTACACCACCCAGCTGGAGTGCGACCAGTCGTCCGCCGACTCGCGGTCGGGTCGCGCCACTCATCCTTCCGGTCACAAGCTCGACTACCTGTTCACCGGGCTGCCGAGATCACGATGCAGCCTGCGGGACACCGGTGCCTCGGACCACCGCGCGCTGCTGGTCCAGGTGCGTACGAAGTGAGTACGCATCAGACGATCACCCCCTCGTAGGTCCGGCCGTCGGGAAGCTGCCGGTTGAGCGGTACGGCCGGCAGCACCGCCTGCCGCACCCGGGCGGGCTGTGACGAAGCCTGCGGGATCTGCTGACCGCCCTGACTCTGCTGCTGGCCCGGATGGGGCTGACCGGGCATCGCGTTCACTCCGTGACCGACGGACGCCGTGGGCTGCGTGTCCACGTGAGGGCCCTGCCTCGGCTGAGGGGTGAACCACATGCCTGCCGGCTGAAGTTGCTGCAACTCAGTACCTCGCGCCTGTCCCCGCGCTGCCGCCGCGACGGGGGCGGTCTGCGGAGTCTCTTTCAGGGGGATCGGTGTGAGGGCACGCCCCGCGTGACACGTGTCCACCGTGCCGACAGCCGGCGCCACCCCGTCCCCCGGCGCCAGGTCGCCACCCGCGATCAGCAGACGGTCGGCCAGCCGGGCGGACGCGTAACCGTCGTCCAGGTCGCAGAACTCGCGCTGGAACCAGCGGTAGCGCTCGGTGTAGTCGGCCTGGATTCGGTCGATGTCACCGATCGCGGACACCAGTTCGGCAGAGCTGAAGACCAGGGGGCCCGGTGCGCTGTGCTCGAAGTCGAAGTAGAAGCCGCGCAGCGTGTCGCGGTAGTGGTCCAGGTCGTAGGTGAAGAAGAGGATCGGACGCCCGGTGTTGACGTAGTCGAACATGAGGGACGAGTAGTCCGTGATCATCACGTCGGTGATCAGCGACAGGTCGGCCATGTCCGGGTAGTCGGAGACGTCGTAGACGAATCCGTCGCCTGCGCCCGGCACCGGGTCCACCACGTTCGGGTGGCGGCGCACCATCAGGACGTGGTCGTCGCCCAGACGGGCTCGCGCGTCCTCGAGATCGATGCGGAAGTCGAACTTGTACTTGCCGGGCGAGTAGAACTGGTCGTCCCGCCAGGTGGGCGCATACATGATGACCCGCTTGCCGGGCGGCAGTCCGATGCGGCGGCGGATCTCCTGTTCGCGCTGCTCCATACCCGGCCGGCGCAGGATGTCGTTGCGCGGATAGCCGCACTCCACCATCTCGCCGGGGAAGCCGAAAGCGCGCTTCAAAATCGGGGTGGAGAAACTGTTCGGCGAGACCAGCATGTCCCAGTTCTGCACCTCCTTCTCGACCCGCTCCAGATAGCGCTGGTCGGCGAAGTGGATGGCCTCGATGTCGTGGCCGATCTTCTTCAGCGGGGTGCCGTGCCAGGTCTGTACGACGACCTGCCCGTCACTCTTCTGGAACCAGTCGGGGAGGTGGTTGTTGGCTACGACGTACCGGCTCCTGGCCAGGGCGTCGTACCACTGGGGCGACCACATGCGCACCGGGGTCGCCGTCGGGGGCACCTCGACCTGGTCGTCCTTGACAACCCACAGGTGTTCGAGGTCCACACCGCGCCGCACCAGTTCCTCGTGCAGGGCGCGGGGGCTGTCCGAGTACTGGCTGCCCTTGAACGCGTCGAAGAGGATCGCGGGGCGGATCTTCTTGCGGCGGGCCGCGGGGTAGGCCTTGGTGCGCAGCAGCTTCTGGCGGTACGGGCCGCGGGCGTTGTCCGGCATGGCGGAGTGGACCAGCAGGGAGAGCCGGTCGTAGGCCTCGGCCTGGAGCTCGTAGCGGCGCTCGTCCGCCTCGTACTGCTGCGGGAACTCGGCGATCAGGTTCTGTTCGATCTTGACCATCAGGTCTTCGAGACGGTCCTCGGGAGCGACTGCTGAGAGGTCCTGGCGGCGAAGGAAGAAGTCCCAGCGGCCGGCGGCGAGCGGGATACCTCCGGCCAGCGTCCGCATGGCGGCGGGGGTGAGCGCGCTGCGGAACTCGTTGCCGCTCCAGATCAGCGGGACGGCGCGCTCCGCTCCGTGGGCGCGCGAGCGCACCACCAGGTGCGCCGCCTGGTACTCCTCGGGCGAAAGCTGGTCGGCGGCCAGATAACGGCCGCGGATCTCCAGCGAGCCGTCCTGGTTCCAGGCGACACCGGTCGCCGTGGGCAGGGTCGCGCGCTCGAAGAGAACCAGGTATCCGGAGCCGTTGCGGTGCACGACGACTTCCCGGTCACCGGCGCGAGTCTGCAGTGAGCCGGGCATGCGGTAGTGCCCGTCCGGCGTCTCCTCCGCCATGACCGGATAGATGGTCATCTTGCGGCCCTCGACGCGGAAGGTGGTCTTCCAGCCGTTGCTGCCCATGCTCCATGACTGCGGAATCTCCGCGCCGGCCTGAGCGTCCGCCCTGAATCCCGGGACCAGTTCACGCAGCGGCACCCGGGTCGTGAACGTGCACCAGCCGTCGCCGCCCGCGGCGAAGCGCACCCAGGCGTCCTGCCGGCCGGCGCCGCTCATGCTGCTGACGCGGAGCTTGCCCCACTCGGGCACCTTGGGCCCCAGGTAGACGCCACGCAGCTCCAGTTGCTCGCCCACGACACGGTGCCCGGTGATCCGGCAGCGCACAGTCTCCACGCGAAGCTTGAGCTTGCCCTGCAGGAAGAGCGGCACGATGCGGGTGTTCTTGTCGACATAGCGGTACGGCGGGTTGGCGGCCGTTCCGGCGCCCCCCCGGTCGATGCCTCGGTAACGGAACAGGCCCCGGCTGAAGACGCCAGCGGCGACGTCCCAGGTCCCCTCGACCCACGCGCCCTTGCGCTTGAGACGGGTGATGTCGAAGCGGGCCTCGAAGCCGGCCCAGTCGTAGCAGTAACGGTTCTGGTTGGAGTGCTCGGTGGCCTGCGGCGCGTACATGGTCTTCGCCGTCGCGACGATCGTCCGGCCCTGCTTCTTGTTGCGCAGCGCGATCGCCTTCGTCGACATATGCCGTTTGTGCACGTTGATGAAGCGCACATAGGCGTTGCCGGTGAGGGTCAGCATCTCGGTGGAGTGCCAGCGCGCCCCGGTGAGCGAGCCGTGCAGCGAGAGCTCCTTGTCGAGCCGGTACGCCTTCTTGTCGAGACCGACCTGGCGGTCCCCCAGGTAGGGGTACTTGAGGTACCGGTGGAACCGGCGCTGCACAGGCATCGGGCCGCCGCGGCGCTCGAACTCGATCACGTCGAGCAGTTCGTCCAGCCGCCCGTCGCGCACCAGGAGCCACTTGACCCGGGCGTCCGCGGGGAGTTCCTCGATGATCGTGGGGTCCGCCTCGCTCAGGAACTCGTTGGCCCAGTCCATGAAGGCGTTCCGGTACTCCTCGTCGGCGTCCGGCAGCACCTTCAGATGCAGCATCAGGTCCGACTTCAGGCAGGCGAGGTCGTACTTCCGCTTGCTCTCCACGTACATGCGGGAGCGGCGTTCGGCGAGGAAGCGGCTCACCGACTGCACGGCCGCGACCCGGTCCTGGAGGTTGGACAGCTCTGTGTGCCGCTGAGTGATCGACGGAGCGGCTCCACCCTCCCTGCGCCGCCAGAAGTAGACGATGTCCGTGATGACGTCGACCTTGGCGGCACGGAAGTGGGCGAACATGTTGACCCAGGAGTCCTCGTAGAGAACGCCCTCGGGGAACTCGATGTAGTGGTAGTCCCAGAAGGACCGTCTGAAGAGCTTGTTCCAGACGGTGCGGTCGTAGATGAGCGCGTCGAACTTCGTGATGTGCGTACCGCGCCGATTGCTCTGCATCGGGGTCTTGTGCAGCGGTGACTGCCACTTCTTGGTGGAGTTCATCATCTGCACGTTGCCCGAGACGAAGTCCGAGCCGGACTCCTCCAGGGTGCGGACCAGCAGCTCGTACGCGTACTCGGGAATGACGTCGTCCCCGTCGACGAAGGCGAGGAACTCACCCTCGGGGTGCATCGCGCGTAGACCGACGTTTCTGGCCTGCCCAGGACCATGCGACTCCTGGCGAATCATGCGGAATCGCGCATCCCGGGCACAGAACTCAGCCGCGATCTCGGGGGACCTGTCCGTCGACCCGTCGTCGACGAGGATCACCTCGAAGTCCCGGAAGGACTGGCGCGCTATCGATTCCAGGCACTCCGCGAGATAGACCTCGACATCCTGAAATGGCACGACAACACTCAGACGCGGCCGTTCCGCCAACTCCAGCTCCCACCACGACATTTCGCCCATCCGGAAAAACCGGTCAGGTCCCTCCGGACACCCCACCCCTGCGCGACCCGCCCGCTCCAGGCCCCCTTGTTGCCTCCGAGCACCGCCGCCCCCTGCGACCTCGTGAAGACGCCCTGAAAACGCCTTGACGCTAGAACCACAGGATCAGCACATCTTATGTCAGCCTTAAGAGTGGTCAAGGGCTCGCAATGTGTTGTTAACCGCAGCGATGGGCTAGAGTCTGCGGCCCTTTGAGCAGTGCCTATAGTTGCGCCACTGAACCGAAGACATCAGTGGGCCGGCCTCCCCCCACCCGGGCCCCACCACTCCGCTGCGCGGAGCCCGCGAGGAGAGGGACCGAACACCATGACGCACAGCGCCACCACCGAGTCGCGGCGCGCCCGCCGTGCCGCCCCCGGCGGCCCGGGGCATTCCGAGGGCGGCAGACGCAAGCGCAAAGAGCGCGGCAAACGCCGTTGGGGCCGAATAGTGCTGCTGGTTCTCGTGGTCCTGTTGCTGGCCGCGGGAGGTACCGGCTACTGGCTCTACAGCGACCTCAACTCCAACATCAAGGGCGTCGACATCGACAAGGCCCTCGGCGACGAGCGCCCCGAGAAACTGCCTACCTCCGGGCAGAACATCCTGATCCTGGGCTCCGATTCACGCGCCGGCGCCAACGCCGACCTGGGCACGGGCAACGTCTCCGGAGCGCGCTCCGACACCGCCCTGGTGATGCACATACCCGAGGGCCGCGCGAAGGCCGTCGCCATCAGCATCCCGCGCGACACCCTCGTGACCCGGCCGGAGTGCGCCAAGTCGGACGGTTCGACGCTTGCTTCGGCAAAGCGTGTGATGTTCAACTCTGTGTACTCGCTGGCCGGTCCGGCGTGTGTGGTCAAAACCGTGGAGGAGATCTCCGGGGTGCGGATGGACCACTTCGTGGAGATCGACTTCGCCGGCTTCAAGGGGCTCGTCGACGCCATCGGCGGTGTGCCGGTCACGATCGACGAGGCCATCAAGGACACGTCCAGCGGCCTGGACCTGAGCGCCGGAACGCACAAGCTGAACGGCACCGAGTCCCTCGCGTTCGTACGTACCCGGCACGGAGTCGGCGACGGCAGCGACCTCGGACGCATCGGGCTCCAGCAGCAGTTCATGATCGCCCTGCTCTCCGAGATCAAGAAGCAGGACCTGCTCGGCAGCCCCACGAAGACGTACAAGATCGCTAACAGCCTCACCGAGTCGCTCACCACCGACTCCGGACTGGCCTCCTTGACCAAGCTGGCCGACTTCAGCCGCAGCATGAACGGCGTCGACCCGTCCACTATGGAGACGATCATGCTTCCGGTGGCGTACGACAAGGTGGACCCGAACCGGGTGGTGGCCGCGGAGCCGCAGGCGACGACCCTGTGGAAGGCGATCCGCACGGACTCGACGATCCCCGAGTCCGCCAAGAAGTCCCCCGCGACGGGCGGCTGAGCAGCGGGACACCGTGAACCGGGGGCGTGGCACAGGACGGCACCACGCCCCCAGCCATGTTCCGTAGGAAGAGTGTTCCGCATGAAGAGTGGGGATCAGAGCCGCTGCCAGTGCGTCAGGGCCAGGCCGGCGCTGTCCTCCTGACGGGCCACCCGCGGCACGCCGTCCGGATCGATCAGCGCCATGACCACCCGCCCCCGGCCGTCCTGGGCCAACGCGGGAGCCCCCTGGCAGAGTTCGGCCAAGGCGTACCACCAGAATCCGCTCGCCTCGTTCTCGGTCCCGCCCACACCGAGCACGACCGCTCCGTCCTGTCCCCGGCAGGCGAGTACGACGCAGTCGTAGCCGTCCAGTGCGGTGCGCAGCACCGCGTAGGGCCCCTCGGCGGGGGACTCCCCCAGCGGCACGGGCCAACCGCCCGGCCGCCAGGCGGCGGCAAAACCGTCGGCGGAGTCCGTCCAGAAGAAAGTGGCGCGTTCCGGACCTGTCTCCAGCACCGCGACCGTGCCCGGCAACGGACGTAGCGAGAACCCGCGTGGTGCGGCGAAGCCGCCGCCCGCCTCCGTCTGCCGCCACAGCAGCACGCCTGTCTGCGCGGCGGCGCAGACCTCGATCCGTCCGCCGGAGAGCGCGACGGGCACGGGCAGTGCGTCGATGGCGCTGCCGTGCAGATCCTCCCAGGGCTTCCACTTGCCGCTCGGTCCCTCGCGGCGCAGCATCAGGCCGTGGTCCGCGCTCCGCGCGAAGACGTACACGGAGCCGTCGGAGGCGATCGCGCCGACCGGCACGCCCAGTGCCCGGCCGTGCTCCCGGTCCTTGTGCGGGTTGCCCAGTGAGCGCCAGTCGGCGAAGGCGAGACCGGTCTGGTACTGGATGGCGTGCACGATGTCCACGCTCGTGGCACCGTTGCCGCCGGTGCGTTCCCTGCGGCCAAAGAAATGGACATAACGGTCGGCACCCTGCGTCACCGTCAGGTCGGTCAGGCCGGACGCGGCCACGAAGTGCGGTCCGCTCCAGCCGGGCCCGCCGACGGCCGTCTCGGTCCAGTACAGCAGTCCGCCGTCCGTGGGCGCGTACAGGCTGAGTCGGCCGTCCTTGCCGAGAGTGAGCCAGTTGCCGCGGGCTGCCCCGGACGCCACGCGCCCCTGGTTCGCCGCCGTGGTGACCCCGACCGGGCGGGCAGAACCCACAGAGTCTGCCGACCTTCTCCGCATGGCCTGGCGTCACCTTCCTGAAGCCCACCGCGTCACAACGCGGAAAACCTGACCGAGCTATATCCGCCACATCATATGCCGCTCGCTCACCAGTTCCCCGGCCACCGTCGCGCGAGCGCCGCCCCGCCCGCCGGTGACGGCCGGCGGCGCGGACACCGCCATGCACCGACACTGGTCCCGGCGACCCCACCACCGTGGGGACCGGCGGGTGGCAGTGGCTGCTGCGCCTGCCCTGCCTACGGCACAGAATCGCAGGAGGAAGCGCCATGACGACACTCGTGATCATCGACGCCGCCAACGTCGTGGGCTCCGTCCCCGACGGCTGGTGGCGCGACCGCCGGGGTGCCACGGAGCGGCTGCGGGACCGGCTGGCGGCAGACGGGATTCCCGGACGGGAGGATGCCGTGGAGATCGTGCTCGTGGTCGAGGGTGCCGCCCGGGGCGTGGAGTCCGTGCCCGGGGTGCGGGTCGAGGCGGCCACCGGCAGCGGGGACGACCGGATCGCGGAGCTTGCGGCCGAGGCCCGCGGCCGCCCCTGCCTGGTGGTGACCGCGGACCGCGAACTGCGGCGCAGGGTCACCGAGTCGGGCGCCGAGGTCGCCGGGCCGCGTACGGTCCGAGGCGAACCCTGAAGCACCCGCGGACGATCACCGTCCGCGCGCGACACGTCGGCCCCGCGGCTGCACCGTCAGAGCGCCCCCTCACCGCGTCGTGGAAACCAGACCTCCTCCCCCGCCCGCTCCGGCCGGACGTAGAACACGGCCCCGTCCACCGTCGTCAGCTCTTCGTAGTGCGCGGCCAGTAAACGGCGCAGGGTAGGGACCCGTTCCGGCCCGAAGGGTTTGCCGCGGCAGTCGTCGACGATCAACACGGGTGGATGGGCGGTGAGTTCGTCGCGGAAGACGGCCCAGGCGCCGTCGATCGCGTATTTCTCCCCCACCTGCGGCCCGTCCCGCCCCCCGCTGTAGTTCGTCAGGAAGCCCGCCGTCAGATAGCGGCTCGCCGGGGTGCGGTCCGCCAGCCAGTACGTCTCCGGGTGTATCCCCCAGACCAGAACCCGGTCGCCCGGCCCGCTGCGCGCGCGTACCGCCTCCGCCACGCGCTGCACGTGCGCCAGTTCGGAGCGCGGGGCCAGGATGCCCCACGCGAGGAACACCGCGCAGCAGCACACCGACGTCAGCATCGCCGACGCCCGCCGCTCCCGCGGCAGGATCTGCACCGCACCGGTGGCCAACAGGACGACGGCCGGGATGAGTTGGAGGTAGTAGTGGCCGAAGAAGTGGAAGCCGACCATGACGGCCGCCGCCGACGCGGCCAGCCACAGCCACAGGTCCGCCGAGCCCGTACGGGCGATACGCAGCACCCGGACGACCGGTGGCAGCAGCCCCGCGCAAGCCGCGGCCAGGATCGCGGAGTTGGTCAAGGCCCGTACCAGCACGTGGAGTTCGGAGCCCGTGAAGGAGGCGTACGCCCCCGAACCCGTCACCGTCCAGAAGACGAATCCCGCCGGGTCGGTCAGCAGGGCCGCGCCCAGGACGGGCAGCACGGCGCCCGCCGTCAGCCGCAGGACCCCCGAGTCCCGGACCCCCCTCAGCCGCTCGGCGAGCGAGCCCCCCGACTTCCCCGCCGGGCACGCCACCGGTCGCCCGGCGTCCGGCTCACGGGACCGCCACAGCAGCCACACCACCGGCACCAGCACCGCCCCACCCGTCTGCTTCGCCAGGAACGCACAGGCGACGGCGGCTCCCGCCGCTCCCCAACGCCGCCTGTCCGCACACCACATGGCCCCCGCCGTGCACGGCAGCGTGAACACCTCGAAGGTCGCCGCCTGTGCGTCCTCGGGGTTGAGCCCGATCGAGGCCAGCAGATACAGCACACCCGCCGTACGCCCGGCCGGGTCGCCCCAGCGGCGCCTGGCCAGGGATGCCAGCAGCACGGCGGTCACCAGCTGGGCCACGGCCGCGAGGACCCGTACGGATGTCAGCGACCCGGAGCCGAACACCGCGAACGCCCCCTCGTACAGCCATGGCACGAGCGGCGGCTTGCGGTCCACGACCGTCCGGTACAGCTCCCCGCCGTCCGCGAGTATCCGCGCCTGTACGGCGAGATAGCCCTCGTCCGGGTTCCACAGCGGTCGTACGAAGGAGGGGGCCCGGGTGAGACAGGCCAGCACCGCGAGGACGGGCAGCAGCCGTCTCCAGTAGCCGCGGCCCGACACTCGTGACTCGACTACGGAGCGCGGTGATTCCAGGAGCTCGGCGAGCATACGGTGCACGCTATCCGGCCCCGCAGTCCCTATCGAAGCGGGACATACGGGGCCGGGGCAGCAAAGCGGAGATTAGACCGACCGGCAATTGGAGGGTGGGAGAAGGAGCGGGGTCTGGTGCGTGCAGCTGCAAGGCGGAGGAGGGAGTGATGGCGGAGCCATCGCGACCGACGACAACGCGGCAGATGTGCGTGCCAGACCCCGCGACGCCGCCCTCCAATTGCCGGTCGGTCTTACTCCTCGCCCGGGCCCGGTCGCTTCAGCACCTCGCCCACCGTTGTCTCCTCGTGCCGCCCGAGACGGCTGTGCGTTTGCCCGTACAGGAAGTAGACCGCGATGCCGATGACCATCCAGATCCCGAACCGGAGCCAGGTCTCGGTGGGCAGGTTCAGCATCAGCCACAGCGAGGCGGCCACCGACAGGATCGGGACCCACGGCACCAGCGGGGTGCGGAAGGCGCGGTGCAGGTCGGGGCGGGTACGGCGGAGGATGACGACGCCGATCGCGACGACCACGAAGGCGAAGAGCGTACCGATGTTGACCAGTTCGGCGAGCGCGCTGAGGCTGGTGAAGCCCGCGACGATCGCGATGATCACGCCCAGCAGGATGGTCGGCCGGTGCGGGGTGCGGAACTTCGGGTGGACCTGGGAGAAGAACCGCGGCAGCAGTCCGTCGCGGCTCATCGCGAAGAAGACCCGGGTCTGGCCGAGGAGAAGGATCATGCAGACCGTCGTCAGACCGACGGCCGCGCCGAAGCCGATGGTGCCCGCGAACCAGGGGTGCCCGGTCGCCTTGAAGGCGTCGGCGAGCGGGGCGTCGATGGAGAGCTGGCTGTAGTGCTGCATGCCCGTGACGACGATCGACACGAGGACATAGAGCGTGGTGCAGATGAGGAGCGAGCCGAGGATGCCACGGGGCATGTCCCGCTGCGGGTTCTTGGTCTCCTCGGCGGCGGTGGCCACGACGTCGAAGCCGATGAAGGCGAAGAAGACGACGGAGGCGGCCGTGAAGATGCCCAGCACGCCGAAGTTGGTGGGTGCCCAGCCGAACATCACCTGGAGGAGCGGGGATTTGAGACCACTGCCCGCCTCCACCTGCTGCGCCTTGGGGATGAAGGGCTTGTAGTTGTCACCGTTGACGAAGAAGGCGCCCGCGATGATCACGATCAAGACGACGGTGACCTTGATGGCGACGACGACCGTGGTGACCCGGGCGGAGAGCTTCACCCCGACGACCAGGATGGCGGTGAGCACCAGCACCAGCAGAAAGGCGAGGATGTCGAAGCCGAACCCGGTGGCGTGTTCCCGTCCGCCGAGCTCCGCCGGCAGATGCCAGCCGACGTTGTCCATCAGCGAGCGCACGTACCCCGACCAGCCGACGGCCACCACCGCCGTGCCGAGCGCGAACTCCAGGACCAGGTCCCAGCCGATGATCCAGGCGGGCAGCTCGCCGAGCGAGGCGTAGGCGAAGGTGTACGCGGATCCCGCCACCGGGACAGTGGAGGCGAACTCCGCGTAGCAGAGCGCGGCCAGGCCACAGGCGATGCCCGCGACGATGAACGCCAGCGACACCGCCGGGCCCGCGTTCTGCTTGGCGACCTTGCCGGTGAGGACGAAGATGCCGGTGCCGATGATCACACCGACGCCGAAGACGGTGAGATCCAGAGCGGACAGCGACTTCTTGAGTGCGTGCTCCGGCTCCTCAGTGTCCAAGATCGACTGTTCGACCTTCTTCGTTCTGAAGAGGGTGCTGCTCACGGGTACCTCCCACGCTTGTCGTCCTCGACATGATCGAGACGGCCGGCGCTCCGTACGCCCCGACATGAGCCGGTTCACGCGAATGGGCCGGTTCCTCCACCCGTAGGGGGTGGAGGAACCGGCCCATTGGACCTGTGGGGCGTACGTCAGTCGCGCGCGGGCTCCACCGAGTCCACGATCTGCGGGGTCGTACGGTCGAACCGGCCGTCGAGCTTGGCGACGAGCCCGGTGACCTGGCGGGCGATGTCCGGCGCCGTCAGACCGATCTCCGTCATGACCTCGGCACGGGAGGCGTGGTCGAGGAAACGCGGCGGGATGCCGAAGTCACGCAGCGGAACGTCGACGCCCGCGTCGCGCAGGGCCTGCGCGATCGTCGATCCGACGCCGCCGACGCGGGAGTTGTCCTCGACGGTGACGACCACCCGGTGCTGCTCGGCGAGCGGGGCCATGGCCTCGTCGACGGGCTTGACCCAGCGCGGGTCGACGACGGTCGTGGAGATGCCCTGCTTGTCGAGGAGGTCGGCGATCTCCAGGCACATCGGCGCGAGCGCGCCGACGGAGACCAGCAGCACGTCGGGCACGGCGGAGTGCGACGCGCGCAGCACGTCCATACCGCCGATCCGGCCCACCGCGGGCACGGCCGGGCCGACCGCACCCTTGGAGAAGCGGACCACGGTCGGCGCGTCGTCGACCTCGACGGCCTCGCGCAGCTGGGCGCGGACCTGGTCGGCGTCGCGCGGCGCGGCCAGCCTGAGGCCCGGGACGACCTGAAGGATCGACATGTCCCACATACCGTTGTGCGAGGCGCCGTCGGTGCCGGTGACGCCCGCACGGTCCAGCACGAAGGTGACGCCGCACTTGTGCAGGGCCACGTCCATCAGCACCTGGTCGAAGGCGCGGTTGAGGAAGGTCGCGTAGACGGCGAAGACGGGGTGCAGTCCGCCGGTGGCGAGGCCGGCCGCGGAGACGGCGGCGTGCTGCTCGGCGATGCCGACGTCGTACACCCGTTTGGGGAAGGCCTTGGCGAACTTGTCGAGGCCGACCGGCTGGAGCATCGCGGCCGTGATGGCGACGACGTCCTTGCGCTCCTGGCCGAGCTTGACCATCTCCTCGCCGAAGACGGAGGTCCAGTCGGCGCCGGAGGAGGCGATCGGCAGGCCCGTGTCGGGGTGGATCTTGCCGACGGCGTGGAAGCGGTCCGCCTCGTCCTGGAGGGCGGGCTGGTAGCCGCGGCCCTTCTCGGTGAGGCAGTGCACGATCACCGGGCCACCGAAACGCTTGGCGCGGGCCAGCGCCGACTCCAGGGCCTCGATGTCGTGGCCGTCGATGGGGCCGACGTACTTGAGGCCGAGGTCCTCGAACATGCCCTGCGGGGCAATGAAGTCCTTGAGGCCCTTCTTGGCGCCGTGCAGGGTCTCGTAGAGCGGCTTACCGACGACGGGCGTGCGCTCCAGCAGGTCCTTGCCCCGGGCCAGGAAACGCTCGTAGCCGTCCGTGGTGCGCAGGGTCGCCAGGTGGTTCGCGAGGCCACCGATCGTGGGGGCGTACGAGCGCTCGTTGTCGTTGACGACGATCACCAGGGGGCGGTCCTTGGCGTCCGCGATGTTGTTGAGCGCCTCCCAGGCCATGCCGCCGGTGAGAGCGCCGTCCCCGATGACGGCCACCACGTGGTCGTTCTTCTCGAGGACCTCGTTGGCCTTCGCCAGGCCGTCGGCCCAGCCGAGGACGGTGGAGGCGTGCGAGTTCTCGATCACGTCGTGCTCGGACTCGGACTGCGAGGGGTAGCCGGACAGGCCCCCCTTCATCTTCAGCTGCGAGAAGTCCTGGCGGCCGGTGAGGAGCTTGTGGACGTAGGACTGGTGGCCCGTGTCCCACAGCACCCTGTCCTTGGGCGACTCGAAGACGCGGTGCAGCGCGATGGTGAGCTCCACGACACCGAGGTTGGGGCCGAGGTGGCCGCCGGTCTTGGAGACCGCGTCGACGAGAAAGGTCCTGATCTCGTCGGCCAGCTGGTCCAGCTGCTCCAGGCTGAGCCGGTCCAGATCGCGCGGTCCCCTGATGCGGGTCAGCAGCGGCACCCGTGCCTCCTTGCAGTAGAGCTGTTCGAGCTTGGCGGGCTTGTCGAGTCTAATGTTCCGCCTGTGCGATCAAGTCCCGGCCCCAGCGATCCATGCCACACGTTCGGCGCAACAAGAAACACACCAGGACATGACTGTGCCCGGTACCGCCATTGGTACCGGGCACAGGTTCAAGAAAGGACGCCGCAGGCGCCCTTTTCAGGGGCGCGGGGAACTGCGCGACCAGCCACAACGGACCGCCGGTCAGAAAACCACCGCACCTCTACGGCGCTACGCGCGCCCCGCGGCCTTCTGGCTCTTGCGGGACACCGAGTCGATGACCACCGCACCGAGAAGAACCGCACCAGTGATCATGTACTGGATGGACGTGTTCATGTTGAGCAGGTCCAGGCCGGTCTGGATGGACTGGATGACCAGCATGCCCAGCAGGGCGGACCACACGGTGCCCCGGCCACCGAAGAGGCTGGTGCCACCGATGACCGCGGCCGCGATGGCCAGCATCAGGGTGTTGCCGCCACCGGCGTTCAGGGTCGCGCTCGCCGTCTGCCCGGCGAAGAACATGCCGCCGACCGCCGCGAACCCGCCCGAGATGGCGAACACGGTGATGCGGATCATAGGCACGTTGATACCGGCCCTGCGAGCCGCCTCGATGCCACCACCGACCGCGAAGACCTTGCGGCCGTACGGGGTGCGCCGCAGCACGAAGTCGACGATCACCAGCGCCGCGAGGAAGATCACCAGCGCGTTGGACACACCGGCGGCGTTGTTCAGCACGGCCGCGGCGGCGAAGGACGCCACGGCGAGCGCGCCGACCCGCAGCACGATCTCGCTGGTGGGCCGGAAGGGCACTCCGGCGGCACGGCGGCGACGCTGCTCGCCGAACGAGCCGACGAGCATCGAGAGGACGCCGAGGCCGGCCAGCACGTAGGCGCCGATGATGGCCTGGTCCATGAAGAAGGAGCTCTGGCCCAGGATGTGCACCGGGCCCTCTTCGGACGGGATGTTGATGGTGCCGCTCGAGCCGAGCAGCCACAGCATCAGGCCGTTCCAGCCGAGGAAGCCCGCCAGTGTCACGACGAAGGCCGGTACACCGATCCTGGCGAAGAACCAGCCGTGCAGGGCGCCGATACCGACGCCGGTCACGATGGTCAGGAGCAGAGCCAGCCAGGCGTTCATGCCGTGGGTGACCACGAACACGGCGAAGAGCGTCGACGCGAAGCCGCTGACCGATCCGACGGAGAGGTCGATCTCTCCGAGCAGCAGCACGAACACCAGGCCGATGGCGAGCATGCCGGTGGCCGACAGGTAGTAGCTGATGTTGGACAGGTTGTCGGCGCTGAGGAACCGGTCGTTCTGGAGCTGGAAGATCGTCCAGATGACGATCAGGCCGATGAAGACCGGCAGTGAGCCCAGCTCACCGCCCTTCACCTTGCGCTTGAACTCGGTGACGTAGCCCTTCAGGCCCTCGTCGCGGACCAGCAGTCGCGGGTCGACGACGGACACCGGCGCGGCCGTGGGGTCGTCGGCGGGAGCCACGGTGTTCTGGTGCTCCACCTCGGGGTCCGGCTTCACGGTCTTGGACGTGTCACTCACTTTGCCGCCTCCGTGCTGCGACGCCCCGCACGACGGGTCACCGCGTTGTCGGTGGCTCCCGTGATCGCGGCGATGATCTCTTCGTGGCTGGTGTCCTTCACCGGGAAGGAGCCGTTGTTCTTGCCCAGGCGCAGGACGGCGACGGTGTCCGCGACCGCCTTCACGTCGGCCATGTTGTGGCTGATGAGGATGAC
This sequence comes from Streptomyces sp. SD15, assembly GCF_054462255.1. Taxonomy (NCBI): domain Bacteria; kingdom Bacillati; phylum Actinomycetota; class Actinomycetes; order Kitasatosporales; family Streptomycetaceae; genus Streptomyces; species Streptomyces sp. SD15. The sequence goes on from NZ_JBTLMO010000017.1 coordinate 141,632, forward strand.
GCCGAGGTTCCGCTCGCGCAGCCGCTCGACCAGGTCGAGGACCTGCGCGGTCTGCTCGACACCCAGGGCGGCGGTGGGCTCGTCGAGGATGACGACCTTCGGGTCACCGATCAGGGCGCGCGCGATCGCGACGACCTGGCGCTGGCCACCGGAGAGGCTTGCGATCGGGATGCGCACGCTCGGGATGCGGATGGAGAGCGTGCTCAGCAGTTCCCGAGAGTTCTTCTCCATCGACACCTCGTCGATGACGCCGCGGCGCAGCAACTCACGCCCGAGGTAAAGGTTGCCGACCACGTCCAGGTTGTCGCACAGGGCGAGGTCCTGGTAGACCGTCGCGACGCCGAGTGCCTGAGCGTCGTTCGGCTTGTTGATGCTGACCGGGTTGCCCTCCCACTCGATGACGCCCTCATCGATGGGATGCACACCCGCGATCGTTTTGACCAGGGTCGACTTACCTGCGCCGTTGTCGCCCACCAGGGCGACCACTTCTCCGGCGTGAACCTCCAACTCGACATCGGTGAGTGCTTGGACCGCACCGAATCGCTTGGAGACTCCGCGCAACGCCAACACGGGCGTAGCGGACACGTGAACCATCTCCTTCGCCGCCTGACCGGCGGGGATGCCGCGCTTGGGGACAGGCGCGGAGGGATGTGCTAAGTGCACAGATGTACAAGAGAACATGGGGGAATCCGCTGCACTTGGCAACGGTTCCGTCCGACGCCCGCCCCGGCAGCGGGGTATGAAGGCCGGGGCGGGCGTCGGAGGGGCTTGGCGGGACCGCCGGGCGGTCGTCGCTCGCGTGCTGCTACTCGATGCCGGCGTCCTTGCAGGCCTTGGCGTAGTCGCCGGCGCAGATCTCCGCGACGGTGTAGAGCTTGTCCTTGACCACCGTGTCCATGATGTTGTCCTTGGTGACCGACACCGGGGTCAGCAGCTGCGAGGGGACCTTGTCGCCGGAGCCGCTGGTCTGCGTCTGGTTGGCCAGGGACTTGATGTCCTTGCCCTCGAGCAGGTTGACCGCGAGCTGGGCGGCGGCGTCCGCCTCCGGCTGGAAGGCCTTGTAGACGGTGCTGGACTGGGTGCCGGCGACGATGCGCTGGATGCCCGCCAGTTCGGCGTCCTGACCGGTCAGCGGGATACCGCTGATACCGGCGCCCTTGAGGGTGGTGGCGATGCCACCGGCCATGCCGTCGTTGGCGGCGTAGACGCCCGCGATCTTCTTGGCGCCGAGCTGGGTGATGGCCGCCGACATCTTCTGCGAGGCGACGGTGTCCTTCCAGAGGCCGGACTGCTCGTAGGCGATGTCGACCTTGCCGTCGAGGGCGTTGTGCGCGCCCTCCTTGAACTGCCCGGCGTTCGGGTCGGAGTCGTCACCGTTGATCATGACGACCTTGGACTTCGTGGTGGCCTTGGAGCCGAGGGAGTCGAGCAGCGCCTCACCCTGGAGCTCGCCGACCTTGACGTTGTCGAAGGAGATGTACGCGGAGACCGGGCCCTGGGCGAGACGGTCGTACGCGACGACCTTGATGCCCTTGTCGACGGCGGTCTGGATGGAGGACTTGATGGCGGCAGAGTCCTGGGCGCTGACCACGATCACCTTGACACCCTTGGTGATCATGCTGCTGACCTGCTGGGCCTGCTTGGCCGCGTCGCCCGCCGCGTTCGCGTACTCGACCTTGCAGTCGGCACACAGCTCCTCGACCTTGGCCTCGAAGAACGGCTTGTCGAACTTCTCGTAGCGCGCGGTCACGCTGTCGGGGAGCAGCAGGCCGATGGTCTTGCTGTCGGAGCTGCTGCCGGAGTCGCTGCCGGAGTCGCTGTTGTCATCGCCGGCCTTGCCGCAGGCAGCCATGGAAAGGGCCATGGAAACCGCTGCGGTACCGATCACGACTCTACGCATCATTGCGTTCATTGAGGGGTGCCTCCCTGACAGGGCCGCAACGCTGCGGCCGAGGTGGATTGGAGTCAACTCGGCCACGCGTGCGACGTCAAGAAGTAAATACTTAACGAGATGGCAACGGCGCCTTGCGTTCTCTAAGTGAAGACAGGGGTGGCCCCGGACAGCGAGCCGTCCAAGAGGGTCGAATCGCCCATCTCGCTCAGCGCGAGAGCAAGCGCACCGAGCACCTCCGCGCGACCCCCAAGTGCCCCTGGCAGCACGGAGAGTTGGCGTGCCGCACTGGGGATCGCATACCTGCTCACCGACTCTCTGATGGGCCCCAGAACGAGCTCTCCGGCCTCGGCCAGATCACCACCGAGAACCACCCGGCTCGGGTTCAACAGATTGCAAAGATTCGCCACCCCGCTCCCGATGTGACGGCCGACATCGGCGATCACCCGACGGCAGCCCGGATCCCCGTCCCGTGCCAGTCTGACGACACCCTCCATGGTCAGATCGCTGCCGTGACTGGACTGGAGCAGCGGCAGCACATAGCGCGCCGCCGCGAAGGTCTCCAGACAGCCCCGGTTGCCGCAGCGGCAGACGGGGCCGGATTCATCCAGGGTGATGTGGCCGATCTCCCCCGCCGTGCCGCCGGGGCCGCGATAGATCTTGCCGCTGATCACCAGCCCGGCACCGACACCGCTCGCGACCTTGATGTACGCCAGGTCCTTGACCCCGCGCCCACTCCCCCAGACCAACTCGCCGAGCGCGCCCAGATTCGCATCATTGTCCACGTGTACGGGCACTCCGAGGCGCCCCCGCAGCTCCTCGGCGGGTTTCGCACCGGTCCAGCCCGGCAGGATCGCGGTGGACCCGAGGGTGCCCGACTCGACGTCGATCGGACCCGGCACGCCGAGCCCCACGCCCGCGATCTTGGAACGGTCCACTCCGGTCGCCGCGATCAGGCGGCTGACCAGCTCTTCCGCCCGGTCGAAGCCCTGTGCGGCGGAGGCGTCCACATCCAGCGGTTCCGCCTCCTCGGCCAGCACCTGGTGGGCGAGGTTTCCGACCGCGACGCGCAAATGCGTATGCCCGAAGTCGACTCCGATGACGATCCCGGCGTCACCGCTCAGGGACACGCTGCGGGCTCTTCGGCCGCCCGCCGAAGTGGGTGTGACCTCGACCGTTCCGCGGTCCTTGAGTTCCCGAACGATATTGGAGACGGTCGCGGCGGACAGGCCCGTCGTCCTCGCGATCTCCGCCTGCGTGAGCGAACCGGCAAGGCGCACCGCACGCACGACGCGCTCCAGATTGGCTCTGTGCAGCGACGACTGCGACCCCGGAGTCTCCACGACGACCTCCCGCGCGAGGCCGCCACGGCGAGGCCCCGCCTATGTCCAACTAGTGAACTCTAAGCTGAGCCGTTTGGGTTACCTCCCGTCAAGAGGTTGAGCTGCATCCGCGTGGATGAGCACTCGTGCAGGGGACCCGCGTCAGGCGTGAACCGGGGTCGTGGCCTGCCGGAGCCCGCTGCCACCGGTGCCCCGCAAGGGCAGTGGCCCGTTTTCGGGCCCAGGACCGCAGAAGCCACCCTGTGGTCCACGTCACACCGGATCACTCACAAGTTGTTACCAGGGGTCCGGGTCAGTTGTTACCAAGGGTCCGGGTCGTTACTTCAGCGCGCCCGCGGTCAACCCCTGCACGACCTGCCGCTGGAAGATGATGTACGCGGCCAGCACCGGGAGCATCGCCATCACCAGGCCGGCGAACAGGCCCGACCAGTCGCCCTTGTATCCCTGGCTGGTCGCCAGCTCCACGAGGCCCTGGGAGAGCACCTTCTTGTCCGGGTCGGTGTTCAGCACCGTCGGGAGCATGTACTGGTTCCACTGGCCCAGGAAGTTGAAGATGCCGACGCTGATCAGACCCGGCTTGGCCATCGGCAGCATGATCTGGAAGAACGTCCTGGTGTGCGAGGCCCCGTCGACGAACGCCGCCTCGGCTATCGAGGTCGGCAGTGTCCTGAAGAACGAGGTCAGGAAGAAGACCGTGAAGGGCAGCGAGTAGGCGATGTAGACGAGGATCAGGCCCGGGAGCGTGTTCAGCAGGCGCATGTTGTTCAGCACATAGAACAGGGGCACCAGGGCCAGCATGACCGGGAAGCTCAGCCCTCCGACGAAGAGGAAGTAGATGAAGCGGTTGCCCGGGAAGTCGAAGCGGGCGAGTACGTAGGCCGCCATCGAGCCGAGAACGAGCGTGCCGGCCAGCGAGAAGCCGACCACGATGAGCGTGTTGCCGAAGTAGTCGCTCATGTGCGCCTGCGACCAGGCACGCGACCAGTTGTCGAAGTGCAGCTTGTCCGGCAGCGACCAGGGCGAGCTGAAGATGGAGTCGTCGTCCTTGAAGGACGTCATCACCGCCCACAGGAGCGGCAGGACGACCATGATCGCCCAGATGATGAGAATGCCGTGCGAGAAGGCGTTGAGGACACCGCCCTCACTGCTCTTCGCCTTCTCCGGCGCGGCCTTCGTCTTCATCACCCGGGGGCGGTCCTCGACCGGGTCGGCGGACGGAGGGGGGGTGTCGGTCGTCTTCACCGCTGTTCACCTCGCAAGGGAGCGCCGGGCGCCGGGTCCGACGTGCGTTTCGGCCGGGGGTGCGGGGGTTGGCCCCCGGGAAGACACAGCATCAGAACTCCAGCCGCTCGCGCCGGCCCAGTCGCATCACGACCGCCGCGAACAGCAGCGTGACGACGAGGAGCGCGACACCGATCGTTGTCGCGTAGGCGGCGTTCGCGTCACGGAACGCCGATTGGTACACGTACAGCGGAAGGACCGTGGTCGAGTAGTCGGGACCGCCGGGGCCCACGGTCATGATCTGCACGGCGGCGAACGCCTCGGCGCCGAGGGCCAGGATTCCCATATAGACCCATCCCGACTGCACAGTGTCCCAGAGCAGCGGAAGGGTGATTTTGAAGAAGGTGGTGAATCGGCTGGCTCCGTCGAGGAGCGCGGCCTCGTAGAAATCATTCGGAATCGATGCCATTCCCGCCGAGAACAGCACGACGAAGAACCCGACCGTGCTCCACAGGAGCACCGTCATGACGCACCAGAGGGCCAGATTCGGGTCCCCCAGCCAGTCCGGCTGAATGCTTCCGAGGCCGACGGCCTTCAACGTCCCGTTGAACACACCGTCGTTCGGGTTGTACGCGAACTGGAAAAGCAGGGCGACGATCGCGATCGACAGCACCTGCGGGAAGAAATAGGCGATCTTGTAGAAACCCGAGCCCCGCACCCCGGTGATGGCGGCGCCCTTTCCGCGCCGCCCACCGACATTGAGCATGAAGGCGAAGAACAGTGCGAGGCCCAGCGTCACCAGCGGCAGCAACACCGCGAACAGCAGGCTGTGCTGCAACGACTTCCAGAAGATGTCGTCCTTCAGCATTCTGGTGTAGTTGGCGAATCCGACCATCTTGAAGTCGGGGCTCAGACCGGTCCAGTCCGTGAACGAGTAGTAGATCGCCTGGATGAAGGGCCAGATCACGAAGATCGCGTACAACGCCAGGGGGGCCACCAAGAACCCCACGATGAACCGGTACTTGCCGTGTTGCATGGTTACCGACCCCGATCGATTCGCGGATGCCGCCGCCGCTGATGACGCATGGGCACGCGCCGCTACTGGTGCTTGTAGTGCTTGATGGACTGGTCCTTGGCCGCCGCGTCCGCGTAGCCCTGGATCTTCTTGATGGCCTCGGCCGGGGTCAGTCGCCCTGCCATCATCTCGCCGAGTCCGGAGACACCGATCTGCTCCTTCTGGAGCTTCACGTACCAGTCCTGCATCCGCGGGTTGACCACGTTGTCGCCCGCCTTCTCCAGCGCCGCGACACCGGACTTGAGGCCCGGGGTCAGGGTGATGCCGTCGGTGCCACCGTTGAAGGCGCTCAGCGACTTCACCTGGCTGGTGAAGTTCTTGGACGAGGCCTCGCTGAGCATGATGCGCAGCTGCTCCATGCCGCCCGTGGGGTTGGCCGCCTTGGCCGGGACGATGAAGGGCTCGCCGCCGGAGGCCCAGATGGTGCCGAACGGCATCTTGTCGGAACTGTCGAGGCTGGACGGACCGCTGACGGCCAGGTTGAAGTCCTTCGGGATCACGTTCGCGGACTCGTTCTCCACCCAGGACCCGTTCGGGATGAAGAGCGCCTTGCCCTTGGCCCAGGCGGTCTGCGACTGGATGTGGTCGATGCCCGGGGTGCCCTGGAGGATGTAGCCCTTCTTGTAGAGCTCGTAGTAGGCCTCGAACGCGGCCTTGACGGCCGGGTCCTTCCAGGCGTTGGGCTCCAGGTTGTCGATCTTGTCGAGTACCTCCCGGCCGCCGATCTTGGCGATGAAGGGGGAGAGCGAGAACGGCAGGTAGTACGGGTACTTGCCCGCGTACGTCCAGCCGGCGATGCCCTGCTTCTTCGCCTTCGCGCACAGCGCCAGCATCGCGTCCCAGTCCTCGGGGTACGTCGCGTCGAGCTTGTCGAGGGCGGTCTGCGAGTACCACACGCCGTAGACCGTGTACGCGTAGTACATGATCCACACCGGGTCGCCGTCGAACTGGCCCATCTCGACGATGCCGGGGCGCAGCGTGTCGCGGACCTTCTTCGCCGGGTCGTCGACCGACGGGGCGTCGAGGAGCGGGGTCAGGTCGGCGAGCTGCTTCTTGCCGACGAGGACGCCCATGTCCATCTGCTGGGCACCGGAGTTGTCGATCAGGTCGGGCGGCGTGCCGCCGTTGAACTTGGGCTGAAGCTCGGACTGGATCTTCTGGGTCTTATGGAAATCGATCTTGACCTTGGGGTACGCCTTCTTGTACTCGGCGTTGGCGTCGGTCGCGTACTTCGTACCGAAACCGCCGTCGAAGATGACGACCGCGAGCGGGGCGGTCTCGTTGACGCCCAGCGGATTCTTGGTCGTCTTCTTGCCGGCCTCGGCCTTGTCCTCCGAGCCACTGTCACTGCTCGCACAGGCGGACAGGAAGCTCATCGTCGGCACGGAGATCAGACCTAGTGCCGCCGACCGCTTGATCAGATCACGGCGGCCGACACCCTCGGGGTTGCTGTTCTCGGCGGAAGTGGATCCCATGCTCAAGTCCTCGCCTTCTCCAGGACTCAGGCGGTGAACCGGATCCTCCCCGGCACCGCGGTTAGGTCAAGCTGGGGTCGTGCATGAGGGATTCAGCGGGACGACGCGGCGATCACGGCCGATGACACTGGCCGCCGCCGCCCGATTCCCCCCGATACATACCTGTCCGCAACCGTCGCTCGGCCGGGCAGATGCCGACAGGTATAGTCCACTTCCCGTCGGCTGAGCAAGATCGAATGCTGGTTTGCCCGCGGGTCTTTTCCGAGTTGAGACCTCGCGGAAATGTGGGGCGTCCGCACGTTCCCCCGAAGAAGATCAACGGGGCGTCACCTCCCGCGTGGGGAGTAATGCGCAGCTGGTCGCCCGACATTCGCTCCGGACGCCACATCCAACAGCCTTGACATCACTGACAACTTGACTCCCTACTGGTCCTTGCGCAGCAAAGTTGACAACGTTGTCCGAGCGTCGGCGAGTGAGCCGAAGGGGCGCGCCGGAGGCGACAGCCCGAACGCGCGGAGGCCCGAAGGGCTGAGCACGATCGGGCTCTCGACACCGGCACAGGCGCCCCGGAGGTGAACCGAGCCGCAAAAAAAGGGAGGGTGCTTGCGTATGCAGCAGGGAGCTCGGTACAGACGGGGTTTTCCGGCAGCAATCGGAGTGGCCGTTTTCGCCTTGGTGGCCGCCTCGCAGGGCACGGCCGTTGCCCTACCGTCCCAAGTGGCCACCGCCGAACGGCAGTTCTCCTCCTCGTTCGAATCGGGTGATGCGTCACCGGACTGGTTGAACACCGTGGATACGGGACCGGACGGTACGCGGCGGGCCTCCGGCGTCGACGGCGGCTACAGCACCGGCATCCCCGGCAATGTGACCGACCACGTCACCGACGTCCGGGCCGGCGCCGAGAACACGGGCGGCGGGGAGGTCAAGGAGAACCTCGTGGACGGCGAGCCGAGCACCAAGTGGCTGACCTTCGAGCCGACCGGCTGGGCGGAGTTCGACCTGGACGCCCCGGTCAAGGCGGTCACGTACGCGCTGACGTCGGCCAACGACCACGCCGAGCGCGACCCTCAGGACTGGACCCTGCAGGGCTCCAATGACGCCAAGGACTGGCAGACCCTCGACACGCGCACCGGCGAAACCTTCGGTGAGCGGTTCCAGACGAAGTCGTACGACATCGCCGGCCCCGTCGCATACCAGCACTTCCGGCTCGACATCACGAAGAACAAGGGTGCGGACCTCCTCCAGCTCGCCGAGGTCCAGTTATCGACGGGCGGCAGCGACGACCCGGCGCCCAAGGACATGCTCTCGCTCGTGGACCGCGGCCCGAGCGGCTCCCCCACCGCGAAGGCGGGCGCGGGCTTCACGGGCAAGCGGGCCCTGCGCTACGCCGGAACGCACAAGACGGACGGCCGGGCCTACTCGTACAACAAGGTCTTCGACGTGAACGTGGCCGTCGGGCGGGACACCGAGCTGTCGTACCGGATCTTCCCATCGATGGCGGACGGCGACCGGGACTACGACGCCACGAACGTGTCCGTGGACCTGGCCTTCACCGATGGCACCTATCTGAGTGATCTGAAGGCGACGGACCAGCACGGGTTCGCGCTGACGCCGCAAGGGCAGGGCGCGGCCGAGGTGCTGTACGTCAACCAGTGGAACAACGTCGCCTCGCGGATCGGTTCGGTCGCGGCGGGGAGGACGGTGGACCGGATCCTGGTCGCGTACGACTCCCCGAAGGGCCCGGCGAAGTTCCGCGGCTGGCTGGACGATGTCGCGCTGCGCGTGAAGCAGCCCGAGAAGCCCAAGGCGCATCTGTCCGACTACGCGTCGACGACCCGCGGCACCAACTCCAGCAGTGGCTTCTCGCGCGGCAACAACTTCCCGGCGACGGCCGTGCCGCACGGCTTCAACTTCTGGACGCCGGTGACCAATGCGGGTTCGCTGAGCTGGCTCTACGACTACGCACGTGCGAACAACGCGGACAACCTCCCCACCATCCAGGCGTTCAGCGCGAGCCATGAGCCGAGCCCCTGGATGGGCGACCGGCAGACCTTCCAGGTGATGCCGTCGGCCGTCTCCGGGACCCCGGACACCGGCCGCACGGCACGGGCGCTGGCCTTCCGGCACGAGAACGAGACCGCACGGCCGTACTACTACGGGGTGACCTTCGAGAACGGGCTGAAGGCGGAGCTGGCGCCGACGGACCACGCGGCGGCCCTGCGCTTCACCTATCCCGGTGACGACGCGAGCGTGCTCTTCGACAACGTGACCGAGCAGGCGGGGCTGACCCTCGACAAGGCGACCGGGACCTTCACCGGCTACTCCGACGTGAAGTCGGGTCTGTCGACGGGAGCGACCCGGCTGTTCGTGTACGGGGCGTTCGATGCACCGGTGACGGACAGCTCGTCCAGCGGGGTCAAGGGCCATCTGCGCTTCGACGCGGGCGAGGACCGTACGGTCACGCTGCGCCTGGCGACCTCGCTCATCAGCATCGACCAGGCCAAGGACAACCTGCGCCAGGAGATCCCCGAGGGCACGTCCTTCGGAACGGTCAAGGCCCGTGCCCAGCAGCAGTGGGACAGGATCCTGCGCAAGGTCGAGGTCGAGGGCGCGACGCCGGACCAGCTGACCACGTTGTACTCCAGCTTGTACCGGCTGTACCTGTACCCCAACTCGGGCTTCGAGAAGGTCGGTTCGACGTACCAGTACGCGTCGCCGTTCTCGCCGATGCCGGGCCCGGACACCCCGACACACACCGGGGCGAAGATCGTGGACGGCAAGGTGTACGTCAACAACGGCTTCTGGGACACCTATCGGACGACCTGGCCGGCGTACTCGCTCCTGACACCCACTCAGGCGGGCGAGATGGTCGACGGGTTCGTGCAGCAGTACAAGGACGGCGGCTGGACCTCCCGCTGGTCCTCGCCCGGGTACGCGGACCTGATGACGGGCACGTCGTCGGACGTGGCGTTCGCGGACGCGTACGTGAAGGGTGTCGACTTCGACGCTCGGGCGGCATACGACGCGGCACTGAAGAACGCGACGGTCGTCCCGCCGGCGTCCGGCGTGGGCCGCAAGGGCATGGCGACCTCCCCCTTCCTCGGCTACACGAGCACCGACACGCACGAGGGCCTGTCGTGGGCGCTGGAGGGCTACCTCAACGACTACGGCATCGCAAAGATGGGCCAGGCGCTCTACAAGAAGACCGGCGAGAAGCATTACAAGGAGGAGGCCGCGTACTTCCTGAACCGGGCGCAGGACTACGTCAATCTCTTCGACTCGAAGGCCGGATTCTTCCAGGGTCGGGACGCGACGGGCGACTGGCGGGTCGATTCGTCGACGTACGACCCGCGCGTGTGGGGGTACGACTACACCGAGACAAATGGGTGGGGGTACGCCTTCACCGCGCCGCAGGACTCGCGTGGTCTCGCCAACCTGTACGGCGGCCGGAGCGGGCTGGCGGAGAAGCTCGACACGTACTTCGCCACGCCCGAGACGGCTTCGCCGGACTTCGTGGGCTCGTACGGCGGCGTCATCCATGAGATGACCGAGGCCCGTGACGTACGGATGGGCATGTACGGGCATTCCAACCAGGTGGCCCACCATGTGAATTACATGTACGACGCGGCGGGTCAGCCTTGGAAGGCCCAGAAGAATGTGCGCGAGGTGCTGTCCCGTCTGTACACCGGCAGCGAGATCGGGCAGGGCTATCACGGCGACGAGGACAACGGCGAGCAGTCGGCCTGGTACCTCTTCTCCTCGCTCGGCTTCTACCCGCTGGTGATGGGCAGCGGCGAATACGCCATCGGCTCCCCCCTGTTCACCAAAGCGACGGTCCATCTCGAGAACGGCAAGGACCTGGTCGTCAGGGCGCCGAAGAACAGCGCGAAAAACGTGTACGTGCAGGGCCTGAAGGTCAATGGCAGGGCGTGGACGTCGACTTCGCTCCCGCACTCGCTCCTTGCCAAGGGCGGAGTCCTGGAGTTCGACATGGGCCCGAAGCCGTCCTCATGGGGCACCGCGAAGAACGCGGCGCCCGTGTCGATCACCCAGGACGACAAGGTGCCCGCGCCGCGTGCGGACGCTCTCAGGAGTGAGGGCGCGCTCTTCGACAACACGTCGGCGACGGACGCGAGCGTCACGTCGGTGGAGCTGCCGACGACCACTATGACCAAGGGCGTTCAGTACACCCTGACGTCGTCGTCGGATCACACCAGGGCTCCGACCGGCTGGGTCCTCCAGGGCTCGTCGGACGGCGGCACGTGGACCGACCTGGATCAGCGCTCCGGCGAGTCCTTCACCTGGGACAAGCAGACCCGAGCGTTCTCGGTTGCCCATCCGGGCTCGTACGCGCACTACCGCCTGGTCCTCGACGGCGAGGCGACACTCGCGGAGGTGGAACTACTGGCCTGAGGTGCGGCACACGTCCGCACCAAGTGAACTTGCTTGACATCGTTGTCCGTTGAGGCGGTAGAGTCATGCGCAAGGCCCATCGGACAACGTTGTCGCGCGCTCTGCTCTCTTGACAAGCCACGCACCATCCCGGACCGGCACTCCCCCCTCCCGCCCGTCCGGGCTCGCGGACCGGGTGAGTCCCGTACCACCCACCCGGTCCGCCCCGAGCCTGTCAACCGACCCGGCAGGGAAGCGTGGTTGACGGATCACCGCCGGAGCCCTGGACGACGTATCCGAACGTCGTGCTCTCGCCTGGGTCCAACTCCCCGTTCCAGTCGGCGTTGTGCACCATCACCGCCTGGCCGTTGTACGTCGCGTTGCCGCTCCACAGGCTGGCGACCGACTGGCCGCTCGGCAGTGACCAGTCGACCATCCAGCCGAGCATGGGCACGTCGCCGGTGTTGGTGACGGTCACCTCGGACTGGTAGCCGCCGCTCCAGCTGTTGGTCGTACGACGACTCGCGGAGCAGGCGCCGGGCGGGGGCTCGGTGGGGTTGCCCGGGTCGTGAATGCCCGTCACTTCGCCGTTGCCGCCGTCGAAGACGACGTCCGAGCAGGAGTAGAAGGTCTCCGCGCTGTCCGAGCGCTGCCAGACCACATAGACGAGGTGGCGGCCCGACTTGTTCGCGGGAAGCGTGCCCGTCCAGGAGTAGTTGGCCTCGACCGTGCCCGGGCTGCCGTTGAGCGGCGGGTGGTCGACCGTGAGGAACGGCTGCTCCTCCATGTCGTTCCAGGTGAGCGTCTTCGTCGGGTCGAAGCCGTCCTTGGTGATGTAGACGTAGAACCAACCCGGATGAGCGGCCCACGCGTTGTACGAGAAGTCGACGGTCGCACCCGAGGTGAGGTGGGTGAGCGGCCAGTCGCTGCGGGGCTGGTTGAAGCCGGTGAAGTTGGTGTTGCCGCCGCTGCACAGCTCGCCGTCGGGGACGAAGCCACGAGTGCGGCCCGCGCCGTCCGAGCGGAGTACCGAGAACCAGTTGTAGAACGGCGTGGTGCCGCTCACCTGCTGGGCCGCCTTGCAGGCCGGGTTCACGGGTTTGATCTCCCCGGTGTCGGTCAGCCCGTCCTGCCAGCACAGGAAGGTGCGGCTGGCGGGCTTCATGGGTGTGCCGTGGGCTGCCGCCTTCTCGCCGGACGTGACGACCAGGCCGAGGGCCGGGAGGGCGGTGAGAAGGGCGAGCAGGACGAGGAGGAAGGCTCTGCGGCGTGAGGGTCGCAGGAGGCGCACGGGTAGCGATAATCGGGATGTTGTCACGTGCATGACAGTCTCGGGCATGGCGGATAGGCCCTTCACTCGGTGTCGGGAGAGACCTGGGTGAGGTGGGAGTCACTCCGGGCGGGTTCCGGTCCGCCATGATGGGAGCGCTCCCACCTCATTCGGAAATTAGCGCGCACCGGAACCGCTGTAAACGCCCGGCACAGGACTGCCGTAAACGCCCGGCACGGGACTGCCGTAAACGCCTGGCGCAGGAGCGCTGTAACGACCGGCGCGGCACCGCGTCCCAACGCGGCCGAACGCACGAGGGCCGCACCCCCACACGGCGGATGCGGCCCTCGCTATGACTGAGAAACCACCGGTTGCTGATCTTCTTATGACTGAGAAACCAGCTGAGTTGTCATGTCACTGGTGGTGAGGTGACGTCAGATAGTGCTGCCGAAGGAGCTCCCTCCCGTAGTCGTTGCCGTTGGGCGTGCGGATGATGGAGTGGACGTGCTTCTGGGTCGCGCCGCTGCCCTGTGTGGCGCCGTACGCGCCCGCGAGCGGGCCCGGAGCCTGACAGTCGACCTCGACCCAGACGACCGGGCTGTGCACCCGGACATAGAAGGCGGAGTCGTCGGCGACGCCTCCCGCCCAGGTCACGTAGGTGTCCTCGAGGTGCCCCCGGACCTCGGCCATCCGCACCTTCGCGACATCGGCCTTGCCGCGGCCGACGAAGGCCTCGACGATGCCGAGAAGTTTCTTCTTCTGGGTGGCGTTCAGGACGTTGCCGCGGATGCCGGTGTACGTCTGCACCGCGTTGTCGGAGAACGCGCCCGCCTTCATCGACTCGTTCGACTTCGTCGAGGACTCGATGGCGACCTTCCGCTGCGCCTCGGTGAGGGAGTTGATGAAAGCGAGGCCGGCCACGACCTCCTCGTGGCAGACCGTCACGGTCTCGCCGTCGATCTCCATCGAGGTCGGCTCGGAGCCCCAGAAGCAGGGGCTCATGACGACCTGGTCGCCGAGCACGAAGTAGTTGATGACCAGGTGGTGGCCGTCGAACTGGAAGCCCCAGGGCTCGGTGGCCGACGGGGTGCCCATCAGCGTCCAGTAGTAGGCGTCCTCGTTGAAGGAGGTGGTGTTGTCGATCGCCTCGCCGGCCGCCTGGTTGATCTTGCGGATCTTCTCGGTGGTCTCCAGGCCGTCCGCGCTGAGCGCCGACTTCAACAGGGCTGCACCGAGGGCTTTCTGAGTAGCCGTCATGTCCGCGAGGGTGACGCCCTGGCGGGCGTAAGAGTCGACGTTGCTCCACATCCGCCACTCGGTGGAGTGGACGGTGAACTGCGTCGCCGCCTTCTGGGTGTCGGTGAGTCCGGCGAGGAAGGCGTTCGCGGCGGCGATCACGGGACCGGTGGCGACCTTGGTGGAGTGGATCGCGTAGAGGTCGTCGATCCGCTTGCCGTCGGTCGTCAGGCCGAAGAAGTCCTCGGTGATGGTCATGTTGCCGGGGCCGCCCGTGCCGCCGCCCGGGCCGCCGCCGGGTGCGCCGCTCGGCGTGGCGCTCGGCGTGGCGGAGGCGTCGGCGGTGGTGGTCGTGTCGTCGGCGAGTGCGGACCAGGCTCCGGCGCCGCCCATCGTCGCGACAGCAGTGGCGCCGCCGGCGAAGAAGACCTTCCGCATGAAGTTGCGTCGGCTCGCGTGGGCACGACGGCCCGTCTCCGACTGCGGCTCCGTCGCCGCGCTCTCCCCGGTGTCGAGCTCCGTCATCGTCGCTGGGTCCCTTCGTCGTGGGCGCGTCCGTTGCGGACGGCCGGGCACGCACGACTCTGGGGCGACAACCTGAGGCGAACCTGAAGCGTGGGGGTGGGCGGCGAGGATGCGGGCAGCGTGCACGCGGGCGGCGCGGGACCGCTGCCTGCCGGCAGGTGCGACGCCGGGCCGGGAGTGCGCACGGAAAGACTGGCCTGAGGACAACGGACCACTCCCCACCGCACGTCGGCACGGGCGGCTGTTCCCTCACCCGCGCGTGGCGCTCACCTTGATCTGGTGCTGGTGAAGGTATGTCGCCACCGAAGAGAGTGTCAACAATTTGGTTGACCTTCATGGCGTGGGCACAGGTAGCGGTTGCCTTGCCGCCCGGGTGCGCTCCGACCGGAAACATCTGGCAGATCGGAGTGAGGAGCGATACGCTCCCCGCGATGACGACTCACTCTGTTGACAGAATGGGGGACCCGTCCGCGCAAGGTGAGTGCTGATGCTCACTCAGATCGCGAACGAGGATTCCCGCCTTTCCTTCTGGCTGCGCGTGCGAGAGTTCGCCGTGCCGCCGTCCATGATCGAGACTGCGACCGCCCGCCGGTGTACCGGGGACTGGGCGGGGGCGTGTGCCGCCGCAGGCTTCGATGTCGATCTCAATCTGCGATCCGTGGCGCGCGCACACGGCCAGGAAATCGCGGCCCAAGTCCGGTCCGATCTCCGCCGGTTGGCTCCTGACCTGCTGCGCTGGCACATGCCGAGGATCGCTCCGCACGGGCTCCTGCGCCCAGGGCTGACCATCACGCTGGCTCGCTACGACCCCGCCGGACCTGACGGCGCGCGCCCGGTGCACCTCGTGGCCCGGACCGCGCCGGCCTGGGCGGATGCCGGTCAGCGGATCAGCCTCGCGCTGTGGGACGGATCCCCACCCGACGCGGGCACCGATGCCCGCCGTCATCCGCACGCCCGTCCCAACCGGCGGTTCCGCCTCGATCTGCACCGCCATCTGTGGGACGCCGGCAGGGCCGATGAGCTGCGGATCCGGTCCGGCGCCGATCGGCCGCCCGGCCACGGCGGTCCGGTGGTGAACCCGGATGTCCTGGGGATCGTGCCGCCGGATCGCCGCTGTGCCGTCGACCGGTGGGCGGCCGAGGCGGGGATCCTGCTCCACGCCGAGGGGCGGCCCACCGGTCCCGTCACCGTGCGGGTCGGGGCCCGACATCGGCTGCTCCTGGACCTGGACGTGGGTGTGGACGGGGACGGTGTAGGGCCTCCAGGACTATGGATCGCGGGGGCGGCCAGGGACGGTGGTGCCTCCGCGCTGCCGGTCCTGCCCGACGCGGCGACCTGGGTGCCACCCGACCTGGAACTGATCCGCACCGGTTCGATCGAGGTCGATCGGCTGCACCCGCTGGTCGCGTCGGCTCTCGTACCGGGGCGTGCGCCGACCGGTCCGTACCGGACTCCGGACCGGTCGGGACAACCACGCCTCGTGGAGTGCCGGGGAGCTCGGCACCGGATCGGTCTGGTCAACGGCGTACTGGCCCCGCTGGATCACGACCCGGCCGAGATCCGCCGGGAGGAACTCCTGGCCGAACTGACCGGTACCCCGCTTCCCTGCCTCCAGGCGATCGACCAGGCACACCGGCATCCCGGCTGCCTCGACGGCGTCCGGGAACGCCTGCACCACGGCGACATCGCCGGAGCGCTGGCCGTCGTCGAAGGCCTGCTGGGCCCCGACGCGGTTCTGCGCGACGGCGCTCTACGGGACGAACTGGAAGCGGCCGCACGGCGGCGGATCACCTACGGACTGTTCAGGGCGGGGCTGGCCGGACCGGGCCCCGGCCGCGTCCGCTTCCACATGGATGGTCGCCCTCCCCATGACGGCGGCCGTGGCCGTGACCGCCGCTCGCACCCGCGCCACGCCACCTCCCACTGACCCGGGGCCCGGGGACCTCTGTCCCCCGCACCCCCTACTTCTCGTCTTCTCGCCACGAGCCCAAAGGTGATCAAACATGCCCTCATACACCCCCTTCGCGACCACCGACATCCCCGCCGACCCCGCCCCCGCCTCCCAGCTCGACATCGCCGGCGAGTTGCTGGCCCTGCTGCGCGACACCACCACCGAACCGCGCCCCGACACCCAACTGGAGGCCCTGACACTGGCCGTGGCCGCCGACCTGCCCGTACTGCTGTGGGGTGAACCGGGAATCGGCAAGACCGCCGCCCTGACCCAGCTCGCCGCCGCCCTGGACCTCCCGCTGACCACCGTCATCGCCAGCGTGCACGAGCCGTCCGACTTCTCGGGGCTGCCCGTCGTAGGCGACGATCCCGCCGAACAGGGCGTCCCGATGGCTCCGCCGGACTGGGCGGTGCGACTGGTACGGGCCGGCCGAGGTCTGCTGTTCCTGGACGAGCTGTCCACCGCGCCACCGGCCGTTCAGGCCGCCCTGCTCCGCCTGGTGCTGGAGCGGCGGATCGGCGCCCTGCAACTGCCGCCCGGGGTCCGGATCGTGGCCGCCGCCAATCCGCGGGCCTCGGCGGCCGACGGCTGGGAGCTGAGCCCGCCCCTGGCCAACCGGTTCGTCCATCTCCAGTGGACCCACGACCACGAGGTCGTCGTACGCGGCCTCGGCGGGACGTGGCCCCGGGCCACACTGCCCCGGCTCGACCCGGTGAAGCTGTCGGAGGCCGTGGACTTCGCCCGCCGTGCGGTGTGCGGGCTTCTCTCCGCGCGCCCTGGGCTCGTGCACCGGCTGCCCAGCAACGAAACGCGGCGCGGTGGCCCCTGGCCGTCCCCTCGAAGCTGGGACATGACCCTGAGTCTGATCGCCTTCGCGACCGCGGCCGGCTCCGCACGGGACGTACTCTCCATGCTGGTCAGGGGCACCGTGGGGGACGGTCCGGGGCTGGAGCTGCTGGCCAGTCTGGACCGGATGGACCTTCCGGACCCCGAGACGCTGCTCGCCGACCCCGCGGGTGCCGCCCTGCCCGAACGGGGGGATCTGCGCCAGGCCGTGCTCGACGGTGTGGTGGCGGCGGTCCGCAGCCGCCCGGAGAAGTCCCGCTGGGACGCCGCGTGGGCGCTCCTCGTCCGGGCGCTGGACACCGGAGCCCCGGACCTCGTGGTCGTCCCCGCGACCACACTCGCCTCGTTGCGCCAGGAGGACTGGGACGTTCCGGCGTCGATCGAACGGCTCGCCGGAGCGGTGTCCCTGTCCCGGCGAGCGGACCGCGCGGCGACCCGGGCCGCCGCGCTCGCCACGAAGGCCGGCCGATGACCCCGTACGCACCGAGGACGCTGGACCTCGACAAGCTCTTCGCCGCCCGGCTGCACGCCGCCCGGGCCCGGCCCTACCTGGCGACCGCGCTGTTCGCTCTGCACACCGTGGAGTCGCGGCACGTACCGACGATGGCCGTCGACCGGCACTGGCGGTGTTACGCCTCACCGGCGTTCGTGGACCGTACGCCCGTGGAGGAACTGGCCGCGGTATGGGTGCATGAGGTGTCGCACCTGCTGCGCGACCATCACGGGCGCAGTGACCGGGTCGCACGGGAGCGCGGGCTGACCGGCCCCGGGGAACGGCTGCGGATGAACATCGCCGCGGACTGCGAGATCAACGACGACGCGTTCGGTGACGGGCTGGTCCGGCCCGAAGACGCTGTCACGCCGGCGTTCTTGAAACTGCCCGAGGGGCAGCTCATGGAGGACTACCTGCGCCAGTTCCGGCTCGGGCCGCGTACGCAGAACCTCGCCTGGCTGGACTGCGGCAGCGGCGCCGACGGGCTGGAAAGGGACTGGGAGCTGGGACCGGACGGCGCGCACGGCCTCAGCGCGCAGGAACGGGACGCGGTCCGGTTCCGGGTGGCGCAGGGCATCAAGGCCCGTCCGGGGAACACCCCGCAGGGGTGGCAGCGGTGGGCCGAGGAGGCGTTCCAACCGCCCCAGCCGTGGCGGGAGTTGCTGGGCGCGGCGGTCCGCTCGGCGAGCTCCGGCGCCGGCTCGGGCGAGGACTACACCTACGGCCGGCCGTCGCGGCGCTCGGCCGGGATTCCCGGTGTCGTTCTGCCGAGCCTGAGGCGCAAGCCGCCCCGGGTCTCCGTCATCATCGACACCTCCGGGTCGGTCAGTGACGCCGAACTGGGCAGCGCACTGCGCGAGGTTGCCGCGATCTCCCGGGCCGTGGGCGGCCGTCGCGACCTGGTCGCCGTACTGCCGTGCGACGCGGCGGCCCAGGTCGTGCACCCGCTGTGCCGTGCCGAGGGGATACCGCTGTTGGGCGGCGGGGGGACGGATCTGCGCACAGGCTTCGCCAAGGCGCTCCGGGCGCGGCCCCGGCCGGACGTCGTCGTGGTCCTGACCGACGGGCAGACGCCCTGGCCGAGCGCACAGCCGTCGTGCCGGACGGTGGTGGGTCTGTTCCCCCGGCAGCACGGAGACGGGTCGTGGGACGAGGACAATCCCGAATACGTCCCGGACTCGCCGCCCGAGTGGGCACGGGTGGTGGTCATCGGGTCGGGTCCCGCCGCTCGGTGAGCCCCTCAGGAAAGGGCGCGGACGAAGCGCTTCGAATCCGCACGAATCTCTTCGGATCCGCACGATGCGGCTGGAGCGGGTCGATCCGGCCGGGCGCCGACTCGACCCCGAGGGCCTGGACTCCCCCTGGACGAGTACACCGCCGAAAGGCGGCCCTGGGCATCACTCGACGGCTGGTGTCACCCAGCCTGTTCCTGATCGGCGAGGACTTCGTGGATGACCTGTCGTGCGACACCTGCCATGACCGGGTTCGTGTCCCGGTAGTACTGCAGTTCGCGGAGCGCGATCGACAGTGCCCAGCCGCGACCTCGCGCCCAGGCCGCGTCATCGACCTCCAGTGCGGTCCGGAAGGCGCCTCGCGCTTCGGTCGGCAGCACATACCACGCCACGATCAGGTCGACGGCGGGATCGCCCAGCCCCAGGCATCCGAAGTCGATGACGGCGCTGAGCCGCCCATGGAGCATCAGCAGATTTCCTGGTTGCAGATCCGCGTGGATCCAGACCGCCGGACCGGGCCGAGCGGGGGCCTGCAGGGCTGTGCTCCATGCGGCGGTCGCCGCGTCGGCGTCGACGATTCCCCGCACTTCCGCGATCGCGGCCCGTGTCGCGGCATCCCGCGTCGCCAGCGGCTCGCTGCGATAGGAAGGAGGCCCGTCCGCAGGTTCGATCCGGTGCAACGCGGCGACGAACTCCGCCAAATCCTGTGCGAGCAAGCCGGGTTGGGCGACTCGCCCGATGGCCGGATTCTCGCCGTCGAGCCAGCGGTAGACGGACCACGGCCAGGCATAGCCCTCCGCGGGCGTCCCCTTGCCCAGCGGCACGGGAACGGCGACCGGAAGCGGCGGGGCGAGCCATGGCAGCCACCTGTGTTCCTTCTCGACATCGTTGGCGGCCCCCGCGACGCGAGGGAGCCGCACAACCATGTCTTCGCCGAGCCGGTACATGGCATTCGATGTGCCGGCGGAATCGACCGGCTCGACGGGAAGGCCCGCCCACTGCGGAAACTGCGCGGCAACCAGCCGATGCACGAGAGTGGTGTCGACGTCCGGCTCGTCGGCGTGCATCTTGCCAGCGCGCATGAGCACCTTCCTGGAGCGAGGCGATTCCACCACGTGTCATGGACGACGAATGCGTGGAGGGACGGGAGCGAGGGTTGTGCCGACGGCTATACGAGCGTTCCGGGACATCACCCGTCAACTCATTTCCCGCGCGGGCGCCGGCTCAGGCCGACGCCGAAGCACGGGTGGGCGCCGGGTTCGGGGCCGTGGGGCTGGTGGCCGGTGGCAGTTCAATCGTGAACTCCGTGCGGCCAGGGGTGCTTTCCGCCTGGATGCGGCCGCCGTGGGCGGCCGTGACCGCCGCGACGATGGCGAGTCCGAGGCCGGAGCCGCCCTGGGTGGGGCCACCGCGGGAGCGCGACGTGTCGCCCCGCGTGAAGCGTTCGAAGACCGACGGGAGCAGGTGCTCCGGGATGCCGGGGCCGTCGTCGCGTACGCGGATCCTGCAGGACACATCCGTGGCCTCCACCGAGGCGACGACGGTCGTACCCACAGGCGTATGCACACGGGCGTTGGCCAACAGGTTGGCCACCACCTGGTGCAGCCGCGCCTCGTCACCGACGACCAGGGCCGGGGCATCCAGCGGCAGCTCCAGTTGCCAGTTGTGACCCTCCCCGGCGGCCCGCGCGTCCCACACCGCCTCGGCGACCAGCGCCGCGAGGTCCACCTCGGCCGACTGCAACGGCCGCCCCTCGTCCAGCCTGGCGAGCAGCAACAGGTCCTCGACCAGGCCGGTCATCCGCGCCGACTCGGCGGAGACGCGCCGCCACGCGAGCGTCGGCTCGATCTTCTCGGTGCCGCGGTTCATCAGTTCCGCGTAGCCGGCGATGGACGCTAGCGGTGTACGGAGTTCATGGCTGGCGTCGGCGAGGAAGCGGCGCATGCGTTCCTCGCTGCGGCGCATCTCCTCCTCGCCGCGCTGGCGTTCGGCGAGCGAGGACTCGACGTGGTCGATCATGCGGTTCAGCGCGGCGCCGACCTGACCGGCCTCGCTGCCGGGGTCGGTGTCGCGTTCGGGTACCCGGGTGAGGCCGACGACCTCACCGTGGCCCAGCGGCAAGCGGGAGACCTCGACGGCGGTGGCGGCGACACGCCCGAGGGGGCGCAGCTGCCGCCGTATGACGACGGCACAGACGCAGCCCGCGGCGGTGAGGCCGACGGCGGCCACCACGGCCTCGACCACGAGCAGGCCGCTGATCATGTCCTGGACATCGCCCATGGGCAGCCCGGTGAGGACGGGAATGCCGTCGCCGCCGAGGGCGGTCAATCGGTAGCTGCCGAGGCCGGGGACCGTACGGGTGTGCAGCGAGCCGTCGGTGGTGATGCCCGCGAGGGCAGCGCGCTGGGCGGCGGTGAGGGCCTGCTGGCCGCCTTCCTGGGTGACGACCTCGGCGGCGGTGATGTTCCCGTCGTCGTCGAACCGGGCGGCGAGCGTGCCGACGGCCTGCCCGCGCTCGCTGAGGAACCCCAGGTCCGTGGCGTCGCCGACCCGGTTCTGCAGGCCACCCTGGCCGCGCTCGGCGGCGTCGGTGACACGCTGGTCGAGATTGCCGAGCAGATACGCACGCTGCGCGAAGACCGTGGTGACGGCCATCGCCGCGCAGACGGCGACCAGGGTGGCGGCGATGAAGAGGAGCAGCCGGGTCCGCAGCGAACGCCCGCTCAGCCGGGCCCGCAGTGAACGCCCGTGCGTCCGTCGGCTTCCGCCGGGTCGGGGGCTCATCTCCCGTCCTCCACGGGCCTGATCACGTACCCCGCCCCGCGGACCGTGTGAATCATCGGCGCGCGCCCCTTGTCGATCTTCCGGCGCAGGCTGGAGATGTAGACCTCGACCAGGTTCCCGCCGCCGTCGAAGGAGCTGCTCCACACCCGGTCGAGGATCTGGGCCTTGCTCAACACCTGCCGCGGGTGGTTCAGCAACAGGCTGAGCAGGTCGAACTCCTTCGCCGTCAGCTGGACCGGCGTACCGTCGCGGTGCACTTCATGGGTCTCCACGCTCAGTACGAGATCCCCGAGTACGAGGACGGCGTCGTCGGTCCGCGCCTTCTCCGCTCCGGCCCGGCGCAGCAGCCCGCGCAGCCGCAGTACGACCTCCTCCAGCGAGAAGGGCTTGGTCACGTAGTCGTCGGCGCCCGAGGCCAGCCCGTCGATGCGGTGCTCCAGCGCGTCGCGTGCGGTCAGCATGAGGACAGGCAGCTTCGGATTCTCGTACCGCAGCCTGCGCAGCACCTGGAGGCCGTCCAGGTCGGGCAGCATCCCGTCGAGGACGACGGCGTGCGGGGCGCAGCCGCGCGCGGCGCGCAGCGCGCTGTGTCCGTCGCCGACCGGATAGGGGCGCCAGCCCGCCTCGGTGACGGCGACGGAGAGCAGCTCGGTGAGCGCGGGCTCGTCGTCGACGATCAGCACACGGACGCGGTCGCTTCGGGTGCCATACATGTGACGATCCTGTCCCGGTCCGCTGAGAGAGCCCTGTGTTCCGGCTGAGCCGCAGCCGTGGGACAGCGCGCCCACGGCCGGACGGAACCCCCGGTGGTGCGCGGGGAAGGGAGCCGTGCGGGCCGCCAACTGCTTTGGCCGAAGGGGGCATTGGCACGCCCCGGCCACAGGAATCCCTTGAGCCGCTTTCCACCCAGCACTCACTCTGATCACTGGCTTCCGCTTACCAGGCCGGAAGCGATTTCAGCGTTCAGGGGAGGAAGTCCACACATGCGAAGACTCCACGCCCTCTGGGCCGTGGCAGCGGCGGCCGGACTGCTCGCGGGTGCGGTCACGCCCGCGGCGGCCGGCTCGGCGTCCCCGGCCACCGAGCCGGGCGCCACGCCCGTGCAGGGCCCCACGACCGCGCAGAGCGTCACCACGCCAGGCGCCATCAGCCCCCAGACCGTCACCCTCATCACCGGCGACACCGTGTCGCTGACCGTCGGCCCGGACGGCAAGTCCGCCGTCGACGTCCGGCGCGGCAAGGGCCGCGAGGCCGCCACCTTCCTGTCCAGCGAGAAGAACGGCGAGGTCAGCGTCCTGCCGGCGGACGCGATCCCGCTGATCCAGGCGGGCCGCCTCGACCCGGCCCTGTTCAACGTCACCCAGCTGGTCAAACAGGGCTACACGGACACGAGGACCGGCACCACCCCGGTGATCGCGACGTACGACAAGGGCAGCGCGACCCCCGACGGCGCGCGCCGGACGCTCGCGCTGCCCGGGATCGACGGCGCCGCGCTGAGCGCGAAGAAGTCGACCGCCTTCTGGTCGGACATCGCCCCGGCCCTCGGCACCGAGCCCACCGCGAAGGCCGCCAAGCAGCTCGGCGACGGCATCGACAAAATCTGGCTGGACGCCCAGGTCAAGGCGTCCCTCGACGTGAGCGTGCCGCAGATCGGCGCGCCCGAGGTGTGGCAGGCGGGTTACGACGGCAAGGGCGTCAAGGTCGCGGTCCTGGACACGGGCGTGGACGCGGGGCACCCGGATCTCGCGGGGAAGATCGCGGAGTCGACGAGCTTCGTGCCGGACCAGGCGGTGCAGGACGGCCATGGCCACGGCACCCATGTGGCGTCCACGATCGTCGGCTCGGGCGCGGCCTCGGACGGGAAGCGCAAGGGTGTGGCGCCGGGCGCGGAGCTGCTGGTCGGCAAGGTGCTGAACAACGCGGGCCAGGGCCAGTCCTCGTGGATCATCGCGGGCATGGAGTGGGCGGCGCACTCCGGTGCGAAGATCGTCTCCATGTCGTTGGGCGGTACGGCGACCGGTCCCTCCGACGTGCTCAGTGAGACCGTCGACGAGCTGTCCGCGTCCACCGGCACCCTCTTCGTGATCGCGTCGGGCAACGCGGGCCCCTACGAGCAGACCGTGGGCACCCCGGGCATCGCCGACTCGGCGCTGACGGTGGGCGCAGTCGACAAGTCCGACAAGCTGGCCTCGTTCTCCAGCCGTGGTCCGCGCCCCGGTGACTTCGCGGTCAAGCCGGAGATCACCGCGCCGGGCGTGAGCATCACGGCGGCCCGTGCGGCGGGCACCACCATGGGCACGCCGGTCGACGCCAACTACACGACGGCGAACGGTACTTCGATGGCGACCCCGCATGTCGCGGGTGCGGCGGCGCTGGTCGCGCAGGCCCATCCGGACTGGACGGGCGAGCAGATCAAGCAGTCCCTGGCCAGCACGGCGAAGACGAACGCCGACAACTCCGTGTTCGAGCAGGGCGACGGCCGGGTCGACGTCGTACGGGCGGTCGGGCAGAACGTCTTCGCGACCTCGGCGCTGAGCTTCGGCAAGTTCGAGGACGGTGACACCGGGGTCGTCACCAAGGACATCACGTACACCAACACCACGGACAAAGCGGTGGAGTTGAAGATCTCGTCGTCACTCGCCGACGTCACGCCGGGCGCCGGCACGCTGACCGTGCCCGCGCAGGGCACCGCTACGGTCCCGGTCGGCGTCGACCCGGCGAAGGAGGCCCAGGGCCGGTACGCGGGCCACATCACGGCGACCGCCGACGGCATCCAGGTCACCACGGGCGTCGGCTTCGAGAAGGCGCCGAAGACGTACGACCTCAAGGTCTCGCTCCTGGGCCGCGACGGCAAGCCGCCCACCGGCGGGTCGATCTACACGCTCATGGAGCTGAACGGCGCCTACCCCGACGAGTACGGCTTCCTCGGCACCGGCTGGACCTGGCAGGTTCCGGCCGGCACCTACGCCATCTCGACCTGGATCCCGGACCGGGACGCGGGTGGGGCGGCCGTCGGCACCTCGGTCGTCAGCAGCCCCGAGATCAAGGTGGGCGGGGACACCGAGGTCGTCCTCGACGCCCGCAAGGCGGTGGAGATCAAGCCCAAGACGAAGCAGGACTCCGAGTTCCAGGGTTTCAGCACCAATGTGCACCGCGAGGGGGCGGGCAACGGCTGGGGGCTCACCTACAGCCAGGGCTTCTGGACCAAGCACGTCTATGTGGCGCCGACCCCGAAGGTCACCATAGGAAGCCTGGAGTTCTCCGCCAAGTTCCGGCTGTACGCGAAGGAGTTGACGGCGAGCGTCACCAGCCCGGAGAAGACCGAGCTGTCCTCGCTCTACTACTCCCAGACGTACGAGGACTTCCCGTTGAAGATCAGCGGTGACCACAAGGTCCGGGCGGTGGACGCGGGCGGCGGTACCGAGGCCGACTTCGCGGGCCTCGACGTCAAGGGCAAGGTCGCGGTGGTCGCGCTCGGTGCCACGGAGCGGGCACAGAGCGCTCTGGACAACGCGACCAAGGCCGGTGCGGGTTACCTCATCGCGTACCGCAAGACACCCGGTTTCTGGATCGAGGCCGTGGACCGCGCGACCACCGTCCCGCTGATGATCGCCACCGGCGAGGAGGGCGCCAAGCTCACCGGCCTGCTGAAGACCGGCAAGAAGGTCACGCTGAAGCTGGGCGGCACGCCGGTCAGTCCGTATGTCTACAACCTGCTCGCCGCACAGAGCGGCGGCATCTCCGCGGACCAGACATACCGCCTGGACAGTTCCAACACGGCGAAGCGGACGGCCCGTTACTACGGAGCCACGGCCGGCGAGATCGGCGCGGACACCCTGTACACCTACCGCCCCTGGCAGCTCTTCGCCATCGAGAGCAGCGACTACATGGAACTGGGCACGGAACGCGACGAGTACTACTACGTCGACCCCGACACCCGTACCTGGCACGTCGTCTATCCGAACTGGAATACGTTCAGGGGCCAGTGGAGCCCGCTGCGGACCTTCAGCGAGGCGGGCACGGAGAAGACGACGGAGAACTGGCTGCGCCAGGTCATCCGCCCGGGAACCAGCGAGGAGTACGGCCTCTCCGAACGCACCGGCGACAAACTCACCATGTCGGTGGCGGAGTTGACCGACTCCACGCCGGGCCACTACGGATACATCAACGGCACCGACAGCACCGCGAAGGGCAAGCTCTACGCGGACGGACAACTGGTCGGTGACTCGACGTTCGGCGGGTACGGCATCTTCGACGTGGCGGCGGACAAGGCCTCGTACCGCTTCGATCTGGACGTGCAGCGCCGGGCGGCCTGGGCCAAGTACTCCACGAGCACACACACCGAGTGGACCTTTGCCTCTGCGCACACCGACACCTCGACGGCGCTGCCGCTGCTCACCGTCGGCATCGCCCCGAAGGGGCTGGACCTCCTCAACCGAGCCGACAAGGGACGGGAGTTGGAGATCGGGCTGCCGGTCGCGAACCAACTGGGAAGCGTGAAGGCGAGCAGCCTGAAAGCCTGGGTCTCCTACGACGACGGCACCTCCTGGAAGGAGGTGAAGGTCCAGGGCGGCAAGGCACGGTTCAAGGCCGCCAAGGGCGCCGAGTCGGTGTCGCTGCGTGTGCGGGCCGCCGACCGGGACGGCAACGGGATCGACCAGACCGTGCTGCGGGCCTTCGGTCTGAAGTAGGCGACACCTGTAACTTGTGCGCCAGCCTTAACAAGGATCCTCTAGCGTGCCGAGCCATGAACACGGCACACGACATGGCGCACGACACGGTAAGACAGACCCCTGCCGCGAGCCCTTGGGCCGCGGTGGGGGTCTCCGCCTTCGACGAGCTGGTGTACCAGGCGATCCTCCACCAGCCCGACGCCGGCGCGGCAGGCTGGGCGCTGCTGACCGGCGCCGCTCCGGCCCGGGTCCGCGAGTCCTGCAACCGCCTGCTCGCGCTCGGTCTGCTGCAACCGCCGGACTCCATGGGCGGGCTACGGGCGGTCGACCCGCGGGTGGCGATCCGCGCGATGATCCGGCAGCGGGAGACGGAGTCCGAACTGCTCGCCGCCACCGCCGAGGAGATGGCGACCTCGTACGAGGCGGGGCTGCTGCGGGAGGAACCGTCCCGGCTGGTCGAGGTGGTCTCCGGAGAGGGCGCCAACGCGGCCCGTCTGGAAGAGCTGTACGCGCGCGCCGAGCACGAGGTGTGCGTCTTCGACACTCCCCCGTATCTGGCCCCGCGCACCCCGCAGTTGGACCTCCAGTCCGATCTGCTCAGCCGCGGGATCGTGTATCGCACGGTCTACGCGGCGACGGCCCTGGAGGATCCGGACGTCCTCTTCCACGCCTGGAAGATGGTCGAACTCGGTGAGCAGGCCCGGGTGTTGCCCTCGGTGCCGGTCAAGTTACTGGTGGTCGACGGACGTCGGGCGATGCTTCCGCTGACCGCGTCCGACGCCGGCGGCTACTGTGCGGCGGTCGTCAGGCACTCGGCGGTGACCGAGGCGCTGCAGAAGCTCTTCGACCTGGCCTGGCAGCAGGCGACGCCACTCGGCCAGGGAGTCGGCGACGGTGAACTCTCCGAGGGCGAGCGGACGTTGACCCGGCTCCTGGCTGCCGGAATGAAGGACGAGGCGGTGGCCCGCCATCTGGGGGTGAGCCTTCGGACCCTGCGGCGACGGGTGAGCGAGTTGCAGGACCGGCTGGGGGCGGCGAGCCGGTTCCAGCTGGGAGTGCGGGCCGCTCAGCGGGGCTGGGTGTAGCTGGTGTAGAGGTACGTGCACACGAAGGGCCGCACCCCCGGAGCGGGGAGTGCGGCCCAACTGCCGTACCGGATCGCTTACTTGGCGATCAGGCTGCGCAGCACGTACTGCAGGATGCCGCCGTTGCGGTAGTAGTCGGCCTCACCGGGGGTGTCGATGCGGACGACCGCGTCGAACTCCACACCGGTGTCGGTGGTGACCTTGACCGTGCCGGGCGTGGTGCCGTCGTTCAGCTCGGTGATGCCGGTGATGGAGAAGGCCTCCTCGCCGGTCAGTCCGAGGGACTCGGCGGACTGGCCCGCCGGGTACTGGAGCGGGACGACGCCCATGCCGATGAGGTTCGAGCGGTGGATGCGCTCGTACGACTCGGCGATGACGGCCTTGACGCCGAGGAGCGCGGTGCCCTTGGCGGCCCAGTCGCGGGACGAGCCGGAGCCGTACTCCTTGCCGGCCAGGATGACCAGCGGGATGCCCTGCTCGATGTAGTTGCGCGAGGCGTCGTAGATGAACGCCACCGGCGCGTCGGCCTGCGTGAAGTCGCGGGTGTAGCCGCCCTCGGTGCCCGGCGCGATCTGGTTGCGCAGGCGGATGTTGGCGAACGTACCGCGGATCATGACCTCGTGGTTGCCGCGACGGGAACCGTACGAGTTGAAGTCGCGGCGCTCGACACCGTGCTCCGTGAGGTACTTGCCTCCGGGCGTGTCGGCCTTGATCGCGCCGGCCGGGGAGATGTGGTCGGTGGTGACCGAGTCGCCCAGCTTGGCGAGGACGCGCGCGCCGGCGATGTCCGAGACCGGGGTGGTCTCCATCGTCATGCCCTCGAAGTAAGGGGGCTTGCGGACGTACGTCGACTGCGGGTCCCACTCGAAGGTGTTGCCGCTCGGGATCGGCAGCGCCTGCCACTGGGCGTCGCCCGCGAAGACGTCCTGGTAGGACTTGTTGAACATGTCCTCGCCGATGGCGTTCGCCACGACGTCGTTGACCTCGGCCTCGGAGGGCCAGATGTCCGCCAGGTAGACCGGCTTGCCCTCGGTGTCGGTGCCGAGCGCGTCGCGGGTGATGTCCACCTTCATGGAGCCCGCGAGGGCGTACGCGACGACCAGCGGCGGGGAGGCCAGGTAGTTCATCTTGACGTCGGGGTTGATGCGGCCCTCGAAGTTACGGTTGCCCGAGAGGACCGAGGTGACGGCCAGGTCGTGGTCGTTGACCGCCTTGGAGACCTCCTCCGGCAGCGGGCCGGAGTTGCCGATGCAGGTGGTGCAGCCGTAGCCGACGAGGTTGAAGCCGACCTTGTCGAGGTAGGGGGTGAGCCCCGCCTTGTCGAAGTAGTCGGTGACGACCTTGGAGCCCGGGGCGAGGGTGGTCTTGACCCACGGCTTGCGGGTCAGGCCCTTCTCCACGGCCTTCTTCGCGACGAGCGCGGCGGCGACCATGACGTACGGGTTCGAGGTGTTGGTGCAGGAGGTGATGGCCGCGACGGTGACCGCACCGTGGTCGATCGTGTAGGTCGAGCCGTCGGGGGCGGTGACCTGTACCGGGTTGGACGGCGCACCGTTGGGGTGGACGGCCGGGGAGTCGGAGGCCGGGAAGGACTCCTTGCCCGCCTCGTCCACCTCGTCCACGTAGTTGCGGACGTCCGTCTTGAACTGCTCGGCGGCGTTCGCGAGGACGATGCGGTCCTGCGGGCGCTTCGGGCCGGCGATCGACGGGACGACCGTGGAAAGGTCCAGCTCGAGCTTCTCGGAGAAGTCGGGCTCGGCGGCCGGGTCCAGCCAGAGGCCCTGCTCCTTGGCGTACGCCTCGACGAGCGCGAGCTGCTGGGCGTCGCGGCCCGTCAGCTTCAGGTACTTGATGGTCTCGTCGTCGATCGGGAAGATCGCGGCGGTCGAGCCGAACTCCGGCGACATGTTGCCGATGGTGGCGCGGTTCGCGAGGGAGGTCGCGGCGACACCCTCGCCGTAGAACTCGACGAACTTGCCGACGACGCCGTGCTTGCGCAGCATCTCGGTGATCGTGAGCACGAGGTCGGTGGCGGTGGTGCCGGGGGTGAGCTCACCGGTGAGCTTGAAGCCGACGACGCGCGGGATGAGCATCGAGACCGGCTGGCCGAGCATCGCGGCCTCGGCCTCGATACCGCCGACGCCCCAGCCCAGGACACCCAGGCCGTTGACCATCGTGGTGTGCGAGTCCGTACCGACGAGCGTGTCGGGGTACGCCTGCCCGTTGCGGACCATGACGGTACGCGCCAGGTGCTCGATGTTCACCTGGTGGACGATGCCGGTGCCCGGCGGGACGACCTTGAACTCGTCGAACGCGGTCTGGCCCCAGCGCAGGAACTGGTAGCGCTCCTTGTTGCGGCCGTACTCCAGCTCGACGTTCTGCGCGAAGGCCTCGTTGGTGCCGAACTTGTCGGCGATGACCGAGTGGTCGATGACCAGCTCGGCGGGGGCGAGCGGGTTGATCTTCGCGGGATCGCCGCCCAGCTCCTTCACGGCCTCACGCATGGTGGCGAGGTCCACGACGCAGGGCACGCCGGTGAAGTCCTGCATGATCACGCGGGCCGGCGTGAACTGGATCTCCTGGCTCGGCTGAGCCTGGGAGTCCCAGCCGCCGAGGGCCCGGATGTGGTCGGCGGTGATGTTCGCGCCGTCCTCGGTACGGAGCAGGTTCTCCAGCAGCACCTTCAGGCTGTACGGAAGGCGAGCCGAGCCTTCCACCTTGTCCAGCCGGAAGATCTCGTACGACTCGTCGCCCACCTGCAGCGTGCTGCGGGCGTCGAAGCTGTTCGCCGACACGACAGTCTCCTTCATTGATGTGCGCGTACCCACCGCATCCTGCCGCCACATACTCCTGGCCGATCCGTTAAGGTAAGGCTAAGTTAGGTAACCCTTACCGCCAGACCGATGATGCGTGCGACTGCGGGGCGCCTCGGCAGATATCTCGATGTCGAGATAACTCTAGTACATGGGCGCGGGCTGGTCATGCCCGGCCTCCTTCGGGGTACCCGGTGTCGGCCGGGACGCACCCGGCTGACACCGCAGCGAGGAGGCACCGATGCCACTCACGTTCCGCAAGAGTTTCCGCATACTTCCCGGGGTGCGACTGAACATCAACCGACGCTCCTGGTCGATCACCACGGGAGGGCAGCACGGGCCGCGGCACACGCGCAGCAGCACCGGGCGCCGGACCACGTCGACGAATCTGCCGGGCCCCTTCGGTTGGCGCCGCACGACGCGCCGACGGGAGCACTGACCCCCGAGAGTCTCAAGCCTCCAGGCGCACACCAGTTGGCCGCCGGGCAGCCTGCACACCGCCGAACTCCCCCACATACGCGACCGGTACATACCGATCCGCAAGGACCGGTATGTACCGAATCGCAAGCATGAGCGAGATTCGTACCCCGAACTCCCCTGCGAGCATGCCGTGCTGACCCGTATCACCCGGATGGGCGCACTCCGTTTCTCTTTTATCTCACATCAGATATACGGTCACGCCATGGCAGACGACTACCTCGTACGCATCGGCAAGCTCATCCGTGACGCACGGCAGCACCGGGGCTGGACACAGGCGCAGCTTGCCGAGGCGCTCGGCACCAGCCAGAGCGCGGTCAATCGCATCGAGCGCGGCAATCAGAACATCAGCCTTGAGATGATCGCTCGAATCGGCGAAGCCCTGGACAGTGAGATCGTGTCTTTGGGCTATGCGGGTCCGATGCATCTGCGCGTGGTCGGTGGACGTCGTCTGTCCGGCTCGATCGACGTCAAAACCAGCAAGAACGCCTGCGTCGCGCTGCTGTGCGCGACACTCCTGAACAAGGGGCGCACGGTGCTGCGCCGGGTGGCCCGCATCGAAGAGGTGTACCGCCTGCTCGAGGTGCTCGGGTCCATCGGCGTCCGCACGCGGTGGATCAACGACGGGGTGGACCTCGAGATCGTGCCCCCGAGCGAGCTGGACATGGAGGCGATCGACGCGGAGGCGGCCCGCCGCACCCGCTCGATCATCATGTTCCTCGGCCCGCTGCTGCACCGTATGGACCACTTCAGGCTGCCGTACGCGGGCGGTTGCGACCTGGGGACCAGGACCGTCGAGCCGCACATGATCGCGCTGCGCCGCTTCGGTCTCGACATCGCCGCCACCGAGGGGCTCTACCACGCCCAGGTGGACCACACGGTCTCCCCCGACCGTCCGATCGTGCTGACCGAGCGCGGCGACACGGTGACCGAGAACGCGCTGCTCGCCGCCGCCCGCCACAACGGCGTGACCGTCATCCGCAATGCCTCCTCCAACTACATGGTCCAGGACCTGTGCTTCTTCCTGGAGGCCCTGGGCGTACGGGTGGAAGGCGTCGGCACCACCACGCTCACCGTGCACGGCGTACCGAACATCGACGTGGACGTGGACTACTCACCCTCCGAGGACCCGGTCGAGGCGATGAGCCTGCTCGCCGCGGCGGTGGTCACCGAGTCCGAACTGACAGTGCGTCGGGTGCCGATCGAGTTCCTGGAGATCGAGCTCGCGGTCCTGGAGGAGATGGGCCTCGACCACGACCGCACACCCGAGTACTTCGCCGACAACGGCCGTACGCGCCTGGTGGACCTGACCGTCCGGCCCTCCAAGCTCGAAGCCCCGATCGACAAGATCCACCCGATGCCCTTCCCGGGCCTGAACATCGACAACGTCCCGTTCTTCGCGGCCATCGCGGGCTCCGCCCAGGGCAAGACCCTCATCCACGACTGGGTCTACGACAACCGCGCGATCTACCTCACGGACCTCAACCGCCTCGGCGGCCGGCTCCAACTCCTCGACCCGCACCGGGTCCTGGTCGAGGGCCCGACCCGCTGGCGCGCCGCCGAGATGATGTGCCCGCCCGCGCTGCGCCCCGCCGTGGTCGTCCTGCTCGCGATGATGGCGGCCGAGGGCACGTCCGTACTGCGCAACGTGTACGTCATCAACCGTGGGTACGAGGATCTGGCCGAGCGGCTCAACTCGATCGGGGCGCAGATCGAGACGTTCCGGGACATCTGATCGGCGGGTGCCACCGCGCCCTGTCCGACCTGCATGAATGCGGGCCTGGAGGGGGTGCGGCGGCATCTCTGGGACTTCTCTGGGACCTTGGGCCGGGACCGGGCTGTTGGTCGAGCAACTCCGCAAGCAGCAGACCTCGTCCACACCGACCGGGATCTGCTCGAGGCCTGAGCGGGCGCCATCGCCGGGCAGGTCCGGCGTTCCGGCACGAACTCGCGAGCGGCCCGACGATGAATCACTCAAAGATCATCGATCCGGGGCGCCACCCAGCACCAGTCCGTTGACCCGGATACCAGCGGCCAAGCTCTTTGCCGAGGCCGCCTGGCCCGACATGCTGCCGTCGTGCCGCGCCTCGGCGCAGTGGTTCCGGTCCTGGGGTCAGTTGGTCTCGTCCGGTGCGGGTGCGGTGAGGGCCGCCGGGCCGGAGCGGAGCATCGCCCTGTAGAGGGCGTCGTGCTCGGGCGAGGGAGGCAGGAGGCCGCGGGCGGGGGCCTCGAGGGA
Organism: Streptomyces sp. SD15; assembly: GCF_054462255.1. Taxonomy (NCBI): domain Bacteria; kingdom Bacillati; phylum Actinomycetota; class Actinomycetes; order Kitasatosporales; family Streptomycetaceae; genus Streptomyces; species Streptomyces sp. SD15. Next base: position 174,650 of record NZ_JBTLMO010000017.1, read on the forward strand.
CTGGATGAACAGAGCGACGACGCGGCGCCAGGCGTCGGGGGCGGCGTCGCCGGTGGCGTTGACGACGCCGGCGTTGGCCATGTGGATCAGTACCAGGTCCGAGGGGTCGAAGTCCTCGCGCAGACGGCCCGTCGCTTGGGCACGGTTGATGAGCTCAACCATGCCCTCGTACGCCTCGTTGCGGCGCGCCTCGAGTGCCTTGGCGGTGGGGAAGGTCGTGGTCAGGACGTCGGCGAAGCCGTAGTCGGCGGCCTGCATCGCGCAGGCTGTCTCGATGTAGCCGATGAACCCGTGCCAGGGGTCGGGGTCGTCCAGGGCCACGGCGACCGCGTCGGCGTAGGCGTCCATGCGGTCGGCGAAGACGGCGGCGACCAGCTCTTCCTTGGTGGGGAAGCGGCGGAAGATGGTGGCGATGCCCACGCCTGCCTCGCGGGCCACGGAGGCCATGGAGGCGCCCAGGCCGTCGCGCGCGAACACCCTGCGGGCGGCGGCGATGATGCGCTCCCGGTTGCGCTCGGCGTCGCTGCGCAGCGGCTGAGCGGCGGTGTCGTCAGGGTGCTGGGCGCCAGGAGTCATACCGGCCAGTCTAGCAATCGGATTGCCCTATCCATTTTTGATGTACGGTGGCCACATCGAACCGGAAAGGTCTATCCGGATCTTGAATCGGATAGACCTATCCAGATTCGCCTGTTTCCGCCACTTCAGCTTTTGCGAAAGGATTGCTGTGACCAGCATCGCCATCGTCGGAGCCGGCCCCCAGCTGGGCCTGGCCATCGCCCGCACTTTCGGCTCCCACGGCCTCGACGTCGCCCTGATCTCCCGTAACCGCGAGAAGCTCGACGATCTCGTCGGCACGCTCACCGCCGAGGGCATCACCGCCGCCGCGTTCCCCGCGGACGTCCTCGACCGCGACGCCCTCACCCAGGCCCTCAAGGACGCCGCCACCCAGTTCGGCGGGATCGACGTCCTGGAGTACTCCCCGCTGGGGACGTTCGGCTCGGTCGTTCTGACCACTCCGGCCGAGACCGAACCCGCGCACGTGCAGCACGAGATCGAGTTCCAGCTCTACGGGGCGATCGCCGCCACGAAGGCGGTGTTGCCGGCAATGCGCGAGGCCGGCGCGGGCACCCTGCTCTACACCACCGGCGCCGGCTCCCTCGACCCCGTGCCGGTGGTCGGCAACGTCAACGCCGCCGCGGCAGCGCTGCGCAACTGGGCGGTCAACCTGCACAAGGAACTGGCCGGCACCGGCATCCAGGCCGCCCACATCGGCATCGACGTGTCGATCGCCACCGCCGTCATCCCCGGCCAGCCGGTGATCCAGCCCGAGGACATCTCCCCCGTCTACTGGGACCTGCACACCACCAAGCGCGACCAAGCCGAGCGAATCTTCAGGGGCTGACGCCGCACCGGCTGACCAGCACTCCCCACGGCCTCACCGAGTACCGCGATGTCATCGGGCCCCTCCGCTATGCCGCGTCGCGTCAGGAGTGATGCTGCTGCGCGACGGGCGCTGTCTGGCCTCCGGCCCGGCCGACGAGGTGCTGACCAGCGATCAGGTCAGCAAGTGCTTCGACCATCCGATGCGCCTCAGCCGGGCCGACGGACGGTGGAGTGTGCGGACCGGTCGCCCGGTCGTACCACGACTCGGCTGACGGGTGTCTCGCGCAGGTGCGCGCCCACCGGCACGCACCTGCGCGAACAGTCCTCCCGGCGGCGAGACGGGTGCGGTCGCAGGGACCCTGTCCATCATGGTCGGCGGCACTCCCGCGGACTTCGAGGAGGCCCTCGGCGCCTCCACCCCCTCGGCGGTATCGCGCCCAGCTCATCGCCTCCGCCGTGGCCCGCGGAGACGCGGATCCCGGCCACTCCGCCCTGCTGCGCGGCGTTGAAGTCCTCGGCGGCCACGACGTCTCCGGGCGAAGCGAGAACGCCGGGGCCAACCGGGGATGATGCGCGCCGGGCGACGACGGGGCCCGCCGGAGGACGTCTTCGCGTCGTCCGGCGGGCCTGCCGTGTCAGTCCTCGACGAGCGTGATGTCTTGCTCCCGGGTCGCGTGGAAGGTCGGGATCGACATGCCGAACGCTCCGGGACGCAGTTCCATCAGGGTGGCCTGGACGCGGGCGCTGCCCGGCTCGAGGGTGCCGGGCTCGCGCTTCGCCGAGTTGCTCCAGCGGTGCTCGGTGCCGTCGCAGACCGCCTCGGTGCCGCCGATGCCGTGGCTCGCCTGGGAATCGTCCTGCGACACCGAGGAGGACACCAGCACCGGCCCCGAACCGTTCAGACAGCGGTAGGTGCCGGAGAGGGTGATGGTCCCGTCGGCCGCGAGCTGACCGGTCGGGTCGACGGTGACCGTCTCGGACGGCTCGGACAGGGCGACGGCGGTCGGGGCGAGCAGCAGCAGGAGCACGGCACCGGTGGCCGCGCCGATGACCTGGCGCACAGACATGGAAGTACCTCCTGGGAAGTGGCAGGCTTTAGAGGTACCCGCCGCACGCCCCCGGGCAGTGATCGTCACCCCTTTGGTGGCGAGTCCGCTCCATGCGTCATGGGGACGTCCGAGAGTTGTCCGCGTGTTGTCACGCTTCTCGACCGGCGGTTCCGGTGAGTTCGCGGCGAGAGCATGGTCTTACGTATGCGAGGCGGCGACAGCGCCGCCCGCACTCATCGCATCCGACGTGGAGGTGCGCCATGTGTAGCCACCAAACTCTGTGCCCGTCCGCGGACTCCAACGCTCCGCACATCGTGTCGGCCCACCCCGAGCAGGGCTGGAGCCTGCTGTGCAACGGCGCGATCGTCTTCGACGACAGCGGCGAACTTCTTCCCGACGGCCGCGTGGTCGCTCCGCACCGGGTGTTCGCCGAGCAACTGGCCGTCGCCGCCTGATCCCTCCGACAGGGCCCTACGGCAGCACGGCGAAGCCGTCGAGTTCGACCAGGGCCCGTTCGTCCCAGAGGCGGGCGGCGCCGATGACGGCCATCGCGGGGTAGTCGCGGCCGGCCAACCGGCGCCACACATGGCCGAGTTCGGCAGCGTGAACGCGGTAGTCCGCGACGTCGGTGGCGTAGACGGTGACCCGTGCGAGGTCGGCCGGGGTTCCGCCCGCCGCCCGCAGCGCGGTCAGCAGATTTGTCAGCGCCCGCTCGAACTGCTCCGGGAGGGTCTCGCCGGTCACCTTTCCGTCCGTGTCGAGCGCGGTCTGGCCCGCCAGGAAGACGACGCGGGTGCCGGTGGCGACGACGGCGTGCGAGAAGCCGGTGGGCGGCGACAGCTCGGGCGGATTGACCCGCTCGGTACTCACGAGGCCGCCACCGACGCGTACAACTCCTTGGCTATGACGGCTCGTTGGACCTCACTCGCGCCTTCGTAGATACGAGGCGCGCGGACCTCCCGGTAGAGGTGCTCGAGGAGGTGTCCGCGGCGCAGGGCGCGGGCGCCGTGCAGTTGGACCGCCGCGTCGACCACGTACTGGGCCGTTTCTGTCGCCAGCAGCTTCGCCATCGCGGCCCGCCGAGGCACGTCCGGGGCGCCTTCGTCGTACGCCGTCGCGGCCGCGTACACCATCAGGCGGGCCGCCTCCGTACGCAGCGCCATCTCGGCGACCTGGTGGGCCACTGTCTGAAGGTCCCTCAACTTGCCGCCGAACGCGTCGCGTTCAGCCGTGTGCGCGAGCGTCATGTCCAGCGCCGCCTGCGCCATACCGACCGCGAAGGCGCCCACGCTCGGGCGGAAGAGATTGAGGGTGTGCATCGCGACCCGGAAACCGCGGTCGGTCTCGCCGAGCACGTCCTCGGCCGTCACCCGTACGGCATCGAAGGCGAGGGCGCCGATGGGGTGCGGCGAGAGCATGTCGAGCGGGGTGCCGGTGAGGCCGGGGCGGTCGGCGGGGACGAGAAAGGCGGTGACGCCGCGGGCTCCGGCGCCCGGGGTGGTCCGCGCGAAGACGGTGTAGAAGTCGGCCTCGGGGGCGTTGGAGATCCAGCACTTCTCGCCGGTGAGCCGCCAGCCGTCCGAGTCGTCCTTGTCCGCCCGCAGAGCCAACGCCGCCGCGTCGGAACCCGCGCCCGGCTCGCTCAGGGCGAAGGCGGCCACCGCGCTGCCGTCCGAGACACGGGGCAGCCAGTGTGCGCGCTGGGCCCGGGTGCCGTACGTGTGCACCGGGTGCGCGCCGAGGCCCTGGAGCGCGAGCGCCGTCTCGGCCTCCGTGCAGGCCCTGGCCAGGGACTCCCGCATCAGGCACAGATCGAGCGCGCCCGAGGTGAACAGCCGGGCGAGCAGACCGAGCCGGCCCAGCTCGGCGATCAGGGGGCGGTTGACGTGGCCCGGCTCACCCTTCTCCGCCGCCGGACGCAGCTGCTCCGCCGCCAGCGTGCGCAGCTCGGCACACCAGGCGGTGTGCGCCGGATCGAGCGAGAATGCGGTCATTGCCGGTCCCCTCTCCCCTGCCGGGTCGCAAGGCCCCCTGTCGGGTCGCAAGGCCAGGCTATCGTGGGACATTGACTGTCGTCACCAACACGATACGCTCCTTGTGCGAGACGCGAGCTGCGAGCCACGAGCTGATGAGCCCACCACGACAAGGGGGCGAACCTCCATGGACCCCGGCGACACCCTGGGGCCGAAGACCTCGGCCCACGTCGACACCTTCGCGCGCGACCACCTCCCTCCCTCCGAGCAGTGGCCACAGCTCATCAGCGATCTGCCCGAGCTGCGCTACCCCGACCGGCTGAACTGCGCCACCGAGCTGCTCCGCCACGGCCACGCGCGCCCGGAGCGTCCGGTCTTCCGCACACCGTCCGGCGACCTGTGGACGTACGGTCAGCTCCTCGCCCGCGTGGACCGGATCGCCCATGTGCTGACCGCCGAGCTGGGCGTCGTCCCCGGCAACCGTGTGCTGCTGCGCGGGCCCACCACGCCCTGGCTGGCGGCGTGCTGGCTGGCGGTCCTGAAGGCCGGCGCGGTCGCCGTGACCGTGCTCGCACAGCAGCGCCCGCACGAGCTGGCCACGATGGGCGAGATCGCCCGGGTGACGCACGCCCTGTGCGACGTGCGGTCCGTCGACGACCTGGCGCGGGCGGGGCTTCCGGGGCTGCGGATCACGACGTACGGCGGGGACTCGCCCGACGACCTGCTGCTGCGCATCACCGGCGCCCCGGACGAGCCGTTCACGGCCGCCGACACCGCCTGCGACGACGTCGCGCTGATCGCGTTCACGTCGGGTACCACCGGTCGGCCCAAAGGCTGTATGCATTTCCATCGCGATGTGCTGGCGATAGCGGACACGTTCTCGAAGCATGTGTTGCGACCGCACGAGGACGACGTCTTCGCCGGCAGCCCTCCGCTGGGTTTCACCTTCGGACTCGGCGGTCTCGTGGTCTTCCCGATGCGCGTCGGCGCCAGCACCCTGCTGCTCGAACAGGCGGGCCCCAAGCACCTGCTGCCCGCGATCGCCGCACACCGCGTCTCCGTGCTGTTCACCGCGCCGACCGCGTACCGGGCGATGCTGGCGGAGCTGCACGCGTACGACACGACGTCGCTGCGGCGCTGTGTGTCCGCGGGCGAGAACCTGCCGGCCGCGACCTGGCAGGCCTGGCACACCCGCACCGGGCTGCGCATCATCAACGGCATCGGCGCCACCGAACTGCTGCACATCTTCATCTCCGCGGCCGACGAGCGGATCCGCCCCGGTACGACGGGGGTCCCCGTCCCGGGGTGGCACGCGCGCGTGGTCGACGCCGACGGCACACCGGTGCCGGACGGCGAGCCCGGACTGCTCGCCGTGCGCGGCCCGGTCGGCTGCCGCTATCTCGCCGACCCGCGGCAACGGGAGTACGTGCGGGACGGCTGGAACCTCACCGGCGACACCTATGTACGCGATCCCGACGGCTACTTCCGCTATGTCGCACGCGCCGACGACATGATCGTCTCCGCCGGGTACAACATCGCGGGCCCCGAGGTCGAGGACGCTCTGCTGCGCCATCCGGACGTGGTCGAGACGGCGGTCGTGGGGCGCTTCGACGAGGCGCGCGGGCAGGTGGTGGTGGCGTACGCGGTGCTGCGGCCGGGCGCGCACCGGGATCCGGAAGCGCTGCGCGCGTTCCTCAAGTCCGAGCTGGCCCCGTACAAATGCCCCCGCGAGTTCGTCTTCCTGGACGCGCTGCCGCGCACCGCGACGGGCAAGCTCCAGCGGTTCCGGCTGCGCTCCCCGGAGGGTGACTTGTCCACGGGCAGCGGCCCCAAGTGATCTTCGCGCACTAGAGTGATCAACGTGTCAGAGCAGCACGCCCCCCGGTCCCTCATCGTCACGTTCTACGGCGCGTACGGCCGTTTCATGCCCGGCCCCGTACCGGTGGCCGAGTTGATCCGGCTCCTCGCCGCGGTCGACGTCGACGCGCCCTCCGTACGCTCGTCGGTGTCGCGGCTCAAGCGCCGCGGACTGCTCGAACCGGCCCGCACGGCGACGGGCGCGGCGGGGTACGCGCTGTCGCCGGACGCGCGGCAGCTGCTCGACGACGGCGACCGGCGGGTGTACGCGACGGCGCCCGCCGAGGACGACGGCTGGGTGCTCGCCGTCTTCTCCGTGCCGGAGTCCGAGCGCCAGAAGCGGCACGTACTGCGCTCGCGGCTCGCCGGTCTCGGCTTCGGGACGGCGGCCCCCGGGGTGTGGCTCGCCCCGGCGCGGCACTACAAGGAGGCCCGGCACACCCTGGCGCGGCTTCACCTGGATCCGTATGTGGAGCTGTTCCGCGCGGAGCACCTGGGCTTCGCGGCGACGGCGGACGCGGTCGCGCGCTGGTGGGACCTGGCGGCGATCGCCAAGGAGCACGAGGCGTTCCTCGACCAGCACGCGCGGGTGCTGCACGCCTGGGAGCGACGCGCGGACACGCCGCCCGAGGAGGCGTACCGCGACTATCTGCTCGCCCTGGACTCCTGGCGCCATCTCCCCTACACCGACCCCGGGCTGCCCGCCGCGCTGCTGCCGGAGGACTGGCCGGGCGCCCGCTCGGCGGCCGTCTTCCGGGCACTGCACGAGCGGCTCCGGGACGCGGGGGCGAGTTTCACGGACGTACTCACGTAGTTCGCCTGCCCGTAAGAAAAGATGTGAACTCGGCGACATCATGCGCCGCTAAGGGAACCCTCAGGTTCTTCCTCACCTCTTCTCATGTTTCTTACCTAGCGTCATCAGCCGTACGCCAGGACAGGAAGAGGACCGCACGTATGACCACCACGGCAAGGGCTCAGGGAGCCACCGTCTGGCTCACGGGCCTGCCGAGCGCGGGCAAGACGACCATCGCCCGGCTGCTCGGGAGCCGCCTGAAGGCCGAGGGACATCGTGTGGAGGTCCTCGACGGCGACGAGATCCGCCGCTTCCTCTCCGCGGGCCTCGGCTTCTCGCGCGAGGACCGCAACACGAACGTGCAGCGCATCGGCCTGGTCGCCGAAGTACTGGCGCGTAACGGCGTGCTCGCCGTGGTGCCGGTCATCGCGCCGTACGCCGACAGTCGCGAGGCCGTCGCGAAGCGACACGAGGCGAGCGGGACCCCGTACATCGAGGTGCATGTCGCCACCCCGGTCGAGGTGTGCAGCGAGCGGGATGTGAAGGGGCTCTACGCCCGCCAGGCCGCGGGTCACTTGAAGGGGCTCACCGGTGTCGACGACCCCTACGAGCCGCCACTCGACCCGGCGCTCACGCTGGAGACGCATCTGCAGACCCCGGAGCAGTCCGCTGCCTCGGTGCACGCGCTGCTCGCGACGAGGGGGCTGGTATGACATCCCCATCGACATCCGCATCGACATCCGCATCGACATCGGTGACGACTGAGCGGGCCTTCACGCTCTCGCATCTGGACGCGCTGGAGTCCGAGGCCGTCCATATCTTCCGCGAGGTCGCGGGCGAGTTCGAACGACCGGTGATCCTCTT